>JBKPDW010000587.1:0-8698 GCA_046728115.1 Acidobacteriota bacterium
GGCCACCCCAATCTCGGCGGCCGAATTCGACCGCGTGATGAAGGGGATGGAGGAGAACAATCTCCGTATCCTGGTAAATCTCAGCGGGTCGTCAGGCGACCAGCTGCGCCGGGGTGTGGAGGCGATTCGCGGCAGCAAATACAGAGATCGCATGGCACTCTTCGCGAACGTCAGTTTTCGATCCGTCGGACCCGGATTCGGCGCGAAGGCGGCCAGACAGCTCGAGGACGACATCAAGGCCGGCGCGATCGGCCTGAAGATCTTCAAGGACCTCGGGATGTTCGATCAGAAGACCGACGGCAGCCGGCTGCGCGTGGACGATCCCGAGCTGGATCCGATCTGGGAGACATGCGCGCGATTGAACGTCCCGGTTCTGATCCACATCGCCGAACCGCAGGCGTTCTTCGATCCGCTGGACTACTTGAACGAGCGATGGCTCGAGCTCGCGCTCTATCCCGACCGTCGTCACCAGACGGGGGTGCGTTTCGAAGAGCTGATGACCGAGCGAAACAACATGGTCAAGCGCCATCCGAACACGCGATTCATCCTGGCGCATTTCGGATGGCACGCCAACGATCTGGCGCGCGCCGGGAGGCTGCTCGACGAGAATCCCAACGTGTACTACGATGTCGCGGCAGTCCTCTACGACTTCGGCCGCCAGCCGCGCTCCGCGCACGATTTCTTCGGCAAGTATCAGGATCGAATTCTCTTCGGGAAGGACAGCTACCAGCCCGACGAGTATCCGTACTATTGGCGCGTGTTCGAGACCAATGACGAGTACTTCGACTACTACCGCGACTATCACGCGTTCTGGAAACTGTACGGCATCGGATTGCCCGATCAGGTGCTGCGTAAGCTCTACTATCAGAACGCGCTGAAGGTGACGCCCGGTCTGGCGCGTACCGGCTTCACGGACTGACGCGTGCAGTCGACCTCGGCACTGTGAGCACGTATCTCGTCACCGGCGGCGCCGGCTTCATCGGATCGCACCTCGCGGAAGCGCTGGTTCGCCGCGGTCACCGGGTGCGGATTGCGGACAGCTTGATCACCGGCAAACGCGCCAATCTGGCGCACATCGACGCCGCTGAATTCGTCGAGGGCGACCTCGCCGACCTGCCGGTCGCGGAACGGGCAGTCGCCGGAATGGATTACGTGCTGCATCAGGCGGCGATTCCCTCGGTGCCGCGTTCGGTGAAGGATCCCATTTCGTCGAACAGCGCGAACGTCACGGCCACATTGAATGTGCTCGTAGCGGCACGCAACGCCGGCGTCAGGCGATTGGTCTACGCGGGGTCCTCGTCGGCGTACGGAGACACCGACGTTCTTCCCAAACACGAGAGCATGCCGACTGGTCCACTCTCGCCGTACGCGCTGCAGAAGCTCGTCGGCGAGCAGTATTGCCGGATGTTCACGAAACTCTACGGGTTCGAAACGGTCATCATCCGATACTTCAACGTCTTCGGTCCGCGACAGGATCCGGGCTCGCCGTACTCGGGCGTGATATCGCTGTTCGCAACCGCACTGCTGTCGGGCGAGAGACCGATTATTTATGGTGACGGCGAGCAGACGCGCGATTTCACCTACGTCAGCAACGTGGTTGACGGCGTCCTGCGCGCGTGCGAAGCGCCCAACGTCGCCGGCGAAGTCATCAATGTCGCGACCGGTGGACGCATTTCGGTGAATGAGCTGCTGCGAGTAATGAACCGGCTCACCGGCGGACGTGTGGAAGCAGTCTACGCCGAGCCGCGTGCCGGAGATGTCCGCGACTCGCAGGCCGACATCACGAAAGCCCGGACCTTGCTCGGATACACTCCGACGGTCAGTCTCGAAGAAGGCCTGCGGCACACGCTCGACTGGTTCCGGGCTGGTGCCTTCGCCGGCTGAACCAACACTCTGCTCTTAGGGTATGGCGGCGGGGAGACCGTGGCCGGGGTACACGCGTCTCGCGCCTCGCTCACACATAAGCTGCCAGCTCGCCATCACCACATCCCGGTTGTCCCCGCCGTCAAGCGCCGGAGGGGTGATATCGCCCGTGAACACCGCGCCACGTCGAGCAGCAGCGCGTGGAGAGGCCGATTGACAACCAGCGGCGTCATTTTGATCCGGTCTGGTGGCCGCTTCCGACATCCCGCGGAGATCGAACCGCCGAAATCCTGATTCTGCAATTGATTGCGCCGACGCGATCGAACGTCTCGTCGTGGATCGCGCTTTGCGAATACGGTCGGCGACCCTGGACGCGGCAACAACCATGCGGAGCCCGACCTCCGGGAGCATGTGCGTCGCCGGCCAGGGTCATCAACCACTCATCGAGGAGGAGTCAGATGATTCGATCCGCGCTATCCGTCGCAGCCGCGTCCCTGTTGTGCCTCGTACAGCCCGTCACCGCCTCGGCGCAAACCAAGGCGCCGGCCCGTCCCGCCGCCAAGACCGCGACCACTGCCGTCGTGAACATCAACACCGCATCAGCGACCGAAATTGCCACGCTGCCGGGAATCGGCGCCAAAATGGCCGCCCGCATCGTCGAGTACCGGCAGAAGAACGGGCCGTTCAAGAAGGTCGAGGATATTCTGGAAAATTCACGTTCAGGCCCGATTTTATTGAGTATTTCGTCTGGAGGCACTCGGTCATCTGTCTCCAGAAGTCGCAGAAAACCTCAGGAAATCTCACGATGAGTGGCGAGTGGTGGGCGCAGTGGTGGGCGCACCTCATTTGCCGCATTTTCAGCTTCCGGGCCAAGGCGGCTCAAAACGCAATCTCCGACAATCGAGCTAGCTGACCTTGTTCAGACGCCACGGAACCTTGGTTCGGGACCGAGGGGTCGGTGGTTCAAATCCACTCGCCCCGACCAATTCTCCAAAAAACCTGTAGGAAATCTGCAGAATTCAGTCGAGCCGTTCACTCGGTGTCAGCCGCAAAATCTGCGGTCTCGAACCGAGTGCTCGGTGCGTCAAATATCGACTCTGAGTGAAATCGTTCGGCATTTCGTGCGGACGTCAGACGCAGCTGATTACTTACGGACAGATTTTGCGTCGAAACTTTATGCTCGTTGTTAGGCTCCGCGAGTCGGCCGATCTGTTCCGCGATCGAAACACGCGGGCGGCCCGACGAATTCCGCGTGCCCTGTGGCGCGTGGGTGCAGTGCAAACTCCGACTCATTGACGCAGCCGCACACGTGGATGATCTGATGGTGCGAGCAGGGAACCGGCTCGAGGTTCTCTAAAGGGCGATCACGCAGGGCGCTATAGCATTCGAGTCAATGAGCAGTTCCGCCGACGCACGACGCCCTGATTCCGTTATCGGTGGCACACGGACTTGCTTAGATGATTCCCCGCGCGTCACTGGTCACCTTTCCCTCGAGTGATCACTGGGTCGTCTACGAATGTGCCGCCGAATCACTTTCCCCTATCTGCTCATTCGTGTTGTGAACGCCCTCCACCGCGTTGTGCGTGTCGTGGTGGGTGTAGTCGCAGAAGCGCCTCGGCAGCATCGCGAGCCCGCGCTTCGATCGCGCGGAGGTTAGGTCGCTCAACGACACCGAGCAACAGACTGACCAGCAAATCGCGCCAGAGCAATCCGGCGAACTGCTCTGCGAGGTCCGCCGGGCGGCCATCGATCAATCCGGCCGCGTGCGCCTCGGTCATGATCTGACGCAACGCGGCGCGGCTTGCCGCACGCCCTAGAGAATCGAGGGTTCGCGCCACTTCGGGCGCCTGGATTGCCTCGGCGATCGCCAGCCGGAAGACCCCCACGACATCGGGATCGCTGACCTCCCGCACCAACTGGGTCCCAAACGCCGTCAGTACCCGCGCCAGTGTCGCGCGGTCGCGCAGCATCGGCATGTCGGTGGGCGCCCGCAGTCGCCCGGCGCGCTCCCCGATGGCCGCGATCAGCATCTGCTGTTTATTGCCAACGACCGCGTACAGATCTCGCTTCGACACGCGCGCACGCGTCGCGATCTCGAGCGTGCTGGTCGCGGCGTAGCCACGCTCGTGGAATGCCTCGAATGCCGCGGTCAGGATGCGCTCGCGCATCACGGCTGAGTCGCTGCGTTCTTTTGCGCTTGACATCGGTACCGAATGGTACCACACTGGCCCAGGTGGTACTGATTGGTACCATCAACAGTCCCATTGACGGGGGAACGAGGCGGTCGATGACGAACCCAGGGATTCTCGTGACCGGGGTGCGATCGCCGCTTCTTAGACCTCGTCAATTGGAATTCTGAAAGGAGACGACCGTGTTGGAACAACTCGCCTTTTTCGGAAGCATCGCATTTAGCTGCATCGCCTGGGGGATTGTCTTCGCCCAGTACATCTGGCCGGAACTCCGACTGCGGCCGCGTGGCGAGGCGTTGCGGCCTCTGCTCGTCCTCCACAGCTTCCGCTTTCTCGGGTTGGCATTCTTCGTCCCGGGCGTCGTGTCCTCTGATCTGCCGTGGGCGTTCGCAGCGTCTGCAGCCTTTGGGGACATCGTTGCCGCGATGCTCGCGCTACTGTCACTGGTCTTCCTCCGAAGTGGAACCGGCGTCCTCCTCGCGTGGATCTTCAATGTCTGGGGCTCCGTCGATCTCGTGAACGCCTTTTACCAGGCCAATGCCACTGGACTCTCGCCAGGACAGTTGGGAGCCACCTACTTCATTCCGACGCTGATCGTGCCGCTACTCCTGATCACTCACGGGCTCATGTTCCGGGTTCTTCTGCAACATCAATCGCAGCCCGCGATGCGCGAAACGCGACTATCACACGCTCGTTGACAACGTTGACCACACGCATTCGAGGTGCATCATGAAATTCCTGCTGCCGTTTATTCTCTCTGCGGTTCCATTCGCGGCTCTCGCGCAATCTCAGTCGTCAACCACGCCGCCGCCTGCTGATCCGCCACCTCCCAAGACCACGGAAGTGATGGCGATACTGACGGCCAGGGAAGGCGTGACCCGGCAACAGATCACGACCATCATGCCGGCCGAGATCCGGGCGACAGTGAAGCTCTATCTCGACGGCAAGATTCGCCAGTGGTACTCCCGGGGCGACGGTCGAGGCGTCATTTTCTTAATCGACGCGAAGACCGTCGACGAAGCCCGCGCCGTCGTCGACACGATGCCGTTGTCGAAAGAGAACCTGGTGGACCACGAGTACATTCCCGTGGGTCCTCTCGTGCCTCTCGCTGCCCTGATTTCTCGCTGAAGGACCAAGGCCATGGCAACGCCGTCGAACAATCCGGTCGTCAGTCTGACCAACGTGTTCAAGACCTACAAGGTCGGCGAGGTGGACGTGCCAGCCGTGAAGGGCGTCACGTTCACTATTCCGCGCCGACGCTTTTCGGTGATCGTCGGGCCGTCGGGAAGCGGCAAGACGACGCTGCTCAACTTGATCGGCTGTCTCGACACGCCGACAGCCGGGCGCGTGATCGTCCCACAGCTTCGCGAGTTCATCGGCGTCGTCGGACAGCGTCGCGCTCACATCTTCGCGATGGAGCTGTTGAATGGAGAGGAGGTCCTGCTCTGCCGATCCGGACCTCTGGCTCGACAGAGCGTTCCAACGCCCACCACGAGCGCGCGATTAATCAGCCGTGGGAGGAGTAACGCAGTTTCGCCGAGTTCATCGAGAATATCGATCTTCGCAGGCATAACGTCTTGACTCGAGTCGAGCGCGCCAGACATTCGGTGCGTATCATCCGCACTCGATCCGCTCCATTCTCTTCTCAGTTTCCCTTGGGTCGGCCTGTGATGCGCCGAACCTACGCATGGCAGAGCATAAATTTACAGTCTCGTTACGCGCGCGGACGCGTGTCCGCGCAGCGGCGCCAGCTGCGGCGGTGCTAAGGTTTGGGCTCGCTGTTTGTTACAGCCTCGATACACGGCACCGCGATACTGTCACTTGGCGCCGATGTCGTCGTACGAACGCGCTATCCGGCGAACAGCGGCGACGTCTGGCTTCATTATTGGCGGTGGACTCGCAGGGCTGTCTTCCGACGCTAGCGCCAGTCATCTTCGGAAGCTCCTGACCGATCGCGGTCCTGGATGCGGCGCCATCGGTCGATGCTTCGCAGCGGGCCGCCGTGCACGACGTCTTTGCGGAAGCCTTCGTGTGGGCGTTTTCGTCGGCGTTGATCGGGGCCGCGGCGCGCGCGCATTTGGCCTCAGCGATTCGACGCGTTGACCCGCAGACGTCAATCGTGGCAACGAGTTCGGATTTTTCAGAAGGCGCAGGCTCCAATGGTTGATCGGAGCCGGCTTGAGTGCGTCCGCGTCCGTAACACGAGCGCTCCTCGGCGCGACCTTTGCACGAGTGGGAAAATGCGGTACTTCGCGCTTGCCTGCGATTACGACGGTACGCTCGCCGAGCATGGGCACGTCACCGACGCAACAGTCGCCGCGCTGGAGCGGCTTCGGGGATCTGGTCGCAAACTGCTGCTTGTCTCGGGTCGACAACTCGACGATCTAAGCGCCATCTTTCCCCAGATTCACCTATTCGACGCTGTCGTCGCGGAAAACGGCGCAGTCCTGTATGACGCGGTAACGCGCGACGCCCAGTCCCTCGTCAACCCACCGCCAGAGGAACTTGTGCAGGAACTCAGGCGCCGGGGGGTGGACCCTCTCTCGACCGGGCGCGCGATCGTGGCGACCTGGGAGCCGCACGAGCAGACCGTTTTACAAACCATTCATGACCTCAATCTGGAACTGCAGGTCATTTTCAATAAAGGTGCGGTGATGGTGCTGCCCACGGGAATAAACAAGGCCAGTGGGCTGGTGCGTGGCCTGGAACAACTGAAGCTCTCTGTGCGCAATGCCGTTGGCATCGGTGACGCCGAGAACGATCAGACGTTCTTGGCCATGTGCGAGTGCGCCGTTGCCGTTAATAATGCGCTCGACAGCGTGAAGTCTCGCGTTGACTGGGTGACGCACGGTGACCACGGCGCGGGCGTCGTGGAGCTGATTGACAGGTTGATCGACTCTGATCTGAAAGAGCTGTCGCCCGTGCTCAAACGACGGCGAGTCCTCATTGGACATGCCGACGATGCCACGGACGTGTACCTTGAATCCTATGACGGCAATGTTCTTGTGGCAGGACCCTCCGGTTCGGGTAAGACCACAGTGACCACGACGCTGCTGGAACGCCTGATGGCAGAGGACGTTCAGTGTTGCGTGATTGATCCCGAAGGCGATTATGACGAACTCCCACGCGCCATCGCTCTCCGAAGTAGTGATACGCGTGCGCTCGCCGACGATGTCATGAATGTGCTTGAGCATCCAGCACAGAGTGCGGTCGTCAATCTGATGGATCTGCGGCTCGCTGACCAGCCGCTGTTCCTTCAGCGCCTTTTACCCCGACTGTTGGAATTGCGGACGACCATGGGCCGGCCGCACTGGGTTGTCGTCGATGAGGCGCATCATTTGCTGCCGGCTTCATGGCAGGCCACCGAAGCGTTACTTTCTGCGCTCGCACACAATACCGTGCTCGTGACTGTGCACCCCGACCATGTCGCTCGGGCTGCGCTGAATGTCGTACAAACGGCAATCATCGTCGGGCGCGAGCCTCAAGCCACGGCAGACGCCTTCGCGCGAGGCAGTGGCAAGACCATCAGTCGATTGCCACTTCATAAAGAGGACGCAAATCACATCTGGCTCGTGAGAGAGGGAGCATCGCCTCTGACGTTTCGACCGATTCAGCCAACAGCTGACCGGCAACGTCACCGGCGAAAGTATGCGGAGGGCGAGTTAGGCGAGGATCGGAGTTTCTACTTCCGTGGCCCGGAATCGCGCCTGAACCTGCGAGCTCAGAACCTCGATCTCTTCAAGCAGATCGCCGACGGTGTTGATGACGCCACATGGGAATTCCATCTTCGACGACACGACATCTCAGGATGGTTTCGGGATGTCATCAAGGATGATGCGCTCGCTAAAGAGGCGGCCGCCATTGAAGATGCTCACGATCTGTCCCCGGCCGACAGCCGCGTGCGGATCCGCAAAGCCATCGAGCGTCGGTACACAGCGCCGGCCTGACCCGACGCTTTCTGGCAGTGTCGTTACGGTCGCCGCGTGAATGCCCACATTATCTGTATGGCCATACCCACAAGCCGTACACCAAGCTCATCGTCGGCTCATCGTCGGCGCTCTTTTCTGAAGTCGGATCCGTCGGCAAACCGAAGGACGGCGGCCGACGGGCATGTTAGGTGATACGCGTGAGTGTTGTCGTCGCACCTAGTTGATGAGCAACGGGAGTCTCCATGACCGAACCACCGCTCTCCGTTCTCTTTCTCTGCACCGGGAATTCCGCGCGCTCGCAGATGGCCGAGGCCCTGCTGCGTCACTTGTCCAAAGGTCGTATCGAGGTGTTCAGCGCAGGGAGCGCGCCGCAGTCCGATGTCCATCCGCTCGCAAAGGCCACGCTTCAGAGCAAGTTCGGCATTGACGCCAGCGACCTTCATCCGAAGTCGATGACCCGTTTCGCGGGCCAACACTTCGATTACGTGATCATGGGCTCAAACCGTTAGGCTCGTTGTTAGCCTCCGTTACCTGCGTGCTCCGCTGGACTCGAACCTCTACGCGCTACCGCGAATAGGCCTGTTGCGGAACTCGTCGCGAAATCGGCCTCGATTTTTGCGATCCGCACGAATCACGTGGCTCATCACGGGACGAGCAGCGCGGGCGCCGACATGACGAATCAAAGACGCGATGAGAAGATGAGACTGGCGTTGGTCC
>JBKPDW010000588.1:0-11614 GCA_046728115.1 Acidobacteriota bacterium
CGTTGGCGTTGAGCGAGTCGTCGGGAACCGACAGGCTGCTTGTCATCGTGGATCAGTTCGAAGAGCTGTTCACATTGACGCCGCCGGCAGATCGCGGCCGCTTTGTGAAGACGCTGCTCGACTGCACGGAGTCGGCACCAATGGCGATCGCTCTGACACTACGTGCCGACTTCTATGGGCGAGCGATCGGACTGAGCCGCGACCTGAGCGACAGCATTCAGCAAGGTCTGGTCAACGTCGGTCCCATGACCAGAGAAGAATTGCGGCGGGCAGTCGAAAACCCTGCCCGAGAGGCCGGCCTGGAATTCGAGTCCGGTCTCGTCGATCGCATGCTCGATCACGTCGAACACCAACCGGGCAACCTGCCACTGCTGGAGTTCGCCCTCACCGAACTCTGGGAGAGAAGAAGCGGGCGCCTTCTCAGCCATCGCGGATACGACGACAGCGGCGGGATTGAAGGCGCGATCGGCAAACGTGCAGAAGAGCAATTCTCGAGATTGGCACCCGCGGAGCAGGCGACGGCCTCACGCGTATTCACACGCCTCGTGCGAGTCGCGTCCGCGACCGAGGAGGGCACGGACACGCGGCAGCGGATCAGCGTGAGTAATTTCGATGCCCGTGCCCACTCGGTGATTCAGTCCTTCGTGACCGCGCGCCTGCTGGTCGTCAGCCGCGATCCAATCAGCAACGATGAGACAGTGGAGATCGCACACGAAGCGCTGATCCGGAGATGGCCCCGGCTCAGGGAAGCGCTGACCGACGACCGCGAATTCCTTCTGTGGCGGCAACGCATCGGACTCACCGTCAACGAATGGCAACACAGTGGACGAGATGCGGGATTCTTGTTGCGCGGTGCCCTACTCGCGGAAGCCAGGCGGCTGATCCGGCAGCGGGTTGCCGATCTCAACGACCTTGAGCGCGAATTCGTTCGGCGCAGCGACGCAGTGGTCAGGCGATCGCACCGGTGGGCCATCTCGGCCAGTGTCATTGCCGCGTTGTTGACGCTTGGGGCACTCGGCTGGGCGGTCTGGACGCGAAGCGCCAAGTATCAGCTCGGCAGGACGGTTTCCGAAGCGCGAACGATCATCGATGCGTCCGGCTCTTCCATGCCCGAATGGGTCCACACACTGACGCTGACTGGCCGGACACGCGAGGCGTTCGATGAAGCGGCGACCGTTCCCCCCCGTTTCGGATCAGCCATGCTGGCAGAGATCGCTCTGGCGCTCGCCACAGCCGGGGCTAGAGAAGACGCCCTCGCCACCGCCCTTCAGGTTCACGATGCAGACGATCGATCTCGAGCGCTGGCCGGCGTTCTGATGTCGGAAGGGAGAACCGGCGGCAGCAGGGACGTGCTCCGGGCCGCCGACAGGATTGAGGACGCGTTTTCTTTATCGCCTGCGCTGGTGGCGGCAGCCAACGACCTGCTCGAGCGACAACAGAGCGACGAGGCGACGTCGGTGGCCAGACGAGCATTAGAAACGGCGCAAAAGATCTCCGACACATACTCCAAAAACGCCGCAGTTCAAAGAGCTGTTGGAATACTGGCGGCGACGGGTGCCACCGAAGAAGCCTTGGACGCCGCCTCGAACATCCAGGATGCGAGGTGGCGTGCGTCGGCAATCAGCCGCGTTGTGGAGTCGCTGGCGATTCGTAGAACTGAAGAAGCGCGGCCGTTTGGGATGTCCGACCCTTCCATCTGGTCGAAGGTGAACGCACTCGCCAGTGCCGGACGCGGTACGGACGCATTCGAACTGGCATTTCGTGAAACTGTCGGCCCGCAGTCGTCGCTCCTCTCAACCGTTGTCTTCGTCCTGTCGCGGATGGGCGTTGATACGAACTCGATCGTGAAGGATGCCGTCGCGGCCGCTCAGAGAGTCAACGCCACGTACCTTCAACTTGCCGACCTCGTCGCGAGGGTGGAGATGCTCGCAAAGGCCGGAAACGACAACGAGGCGCTCGAACGTGCCCAGAACATTGCGGATAAGAGTTACCGATGTGCTGCGCTGCGGAAGGTCGTGATGGCTCTGGCCGAAGCTGGCGGGCTCGAGCAGGCAGTCAACATCGCGCGCGGAGCTGAGGAGAGCTGCGTCGGATCGATGGCCTACCTGACCATCTTGGAAGCCCTCCTCGAACAAGGCAGGATTGAGGGCGCACGAGCATTCACGCGCGAAGCCTTCAGTGCATTCACGACCCAGCTTGGGAGCAAGGAGAGCACGACGCGGCTGGCCGCAGCGTTCGCGAAGATTTACGGAATTCGCGACACGCTCAGGCTGATGCAGTACGTCAGGGACGACCGTTACTCCGGATTAGCACCTGAACGCGCGTCGGGGACGGCGATCATCGTTGAAGCGCTCGCCAGGTCGGCAACGGTCGCAGAGCTGCTCGACGGCGTCCGCAACATCGCCGATCAATACGCGAAGTCAGCGGCACTCGTGAAAATCGCCGAAATTCTGGCGGCCGCCGGTGAGCGGGCTCGAGCGAGGAGCATCGTCGAAGAAGCGCGGTTGACCGCGCGAAGGGTCTACGACGACTCGGCCAGATCGACTGCCATGGTCAACGTGGGAAGAGGCTTCGCCAGATTTCATTTCTATCAGCGAGCGTGGGAGCTGGCCCAGTACGACGTATCCTCCGGAGCCGCGAAGGTCGCCATCCACACCGCCATCGTGCGCGAGTATCACCTCGAGCGGAATCCGGCTCTCGCAAAAACATTTGAGAGATTGGCCACGGACCTGGAGAAAGCCCGGTGGTTGCGCTGGTGAATGCGGGTTTGGCTGCCGGCCTCTCGTGCGTATGTGTGGCGGCGTCGGTTCCGCTCATGGGACGCAAAGACGATGGCCCGTTCGTCGGCACTTATCAGTGTGAGCGCCGGGATCTTAGCATCGCTGCCCGCAGCACCATCGTAGCGCCCCCTCAGAGCCGCTCGCGCTCGCCGGCTCACGGACGTGGTCGGACTTACCGTTTGAGTTCCCGCTGCCGTTCCGCATCCCCCAGCCACTGAGCCATCTTCTCGTCCTTCGCGCCGTAGCGCGCCCAACCCTGTGCCGTACTGTTCCAACGGTAGTCCTTGATGGTAATGTCGATGCCGCGGTCGATCAGGAATTGCATCGACTCGTAGTTTCCGTAGAAGACCAGGTGGTGCAGGATGCTCGCCGGCTCATGGGAGTTCCAGTTGGTGTTGATATCTGCACCGTGCTCGAGGAGGAAGTCCGCCACGTCGAAGTGCCGGTTGATGACCGACCAGGCGAGCGCCGTGTCGAGAACCTGCTGCAAAGTGGGCGGGCTCCACTGGAGGTGCCCCCGCGCGCGCGGGTCGTTGTAGGGATAATGATTGTCGAGATCGCCCAGCGCAGGCGCGCCGGATGCGTCGAACCAGTGCTTCACCCGCGAGAGGTTGCCCATGGCTGCCGTATGCGGCAGATCGTCTGGTACTGGCCAGATGCGGGTGAGTACTGGAATGAGGTGTGGCTTCGCGTAGGTGACTGCGAACTCGATGGCCTGCGATCGGGGTGGCGGCTGGTGCCCCAGCAATGCGGGATCGAGGTCGAGAAGGGCGACGATGAACTCTCCGCGATCGCGCAGCGTTGCCCGCTCGATGAGCCCAGTCTGAAACCCGACGCAGGCTTCACCAAGCAGCCACGGCTCACGCTGCAACCCGCGGACGAACGCCGTCAGGTCGCCCTCGTTTACGGCGCGCATGACCTGCCCCATGAGGAACTGCTGCCACGGTCCGGCCGGTGTGGCGTGCGCGGTGTCCAGCGAGGATCGGTCTTCGATGAGGTACTTGATGAAGGCGTGGCGGCCCCCGCTCCCCTCGACGTGTCTACCGAGTTCGGGATCGAGCGCGATGGATCGCTCCAGCAGGAGTGACGCGACGGCCTCGTGCTCGAAGCGGCAGGCGCACAGGAACGCTTCATTGACGGCCGCCAGATCGTTCCCGTTCTGGTCCAGAGAGGCGCGAACAGCGTCGCGATCGCCGAGCGCCGCACGGAACTTGAGCGTGCGCGGAAGCAGGCCTTTACGCTCGAACAGCTGCAGCAGCCCCCTGGCGCGGGAATCGATGAGGCCCTCGCACACTGATGGCGTCACGACCGCGCCGGCCTCGATCAGCAGCTCTGCGCACGCCGCGCGGGTGAAGATCTGTTCTCTGTTCGGGTCGAAGCTGTCGCCATAGGAGCTCGTGGCGATTCCCAGCAGGCCACCGTCACTGTCGTTGCCTTGCCAGGACAGTAACGCCGGGTATTCAGCCAACAGCTGCTTCAGGCGTTCTACGTCGTTATCGTGAATCACGCGTCGAGCCTGCGTGGCCGCCCACTCCAAACTGTTGCCGAGGCGTTTGCTCACCTCAGCGGTGAGGTCTTGCCAGCCGGCGTAGCCGTACTCGCGCGCGATCACAAGTTGCGCATTGCGCTGCGTCAAGGGCAGGTCAACGTTCGGCAGTTGCACCTGCGCACGTGCGATGGCACCGGTGTCACCGGCGGCGATGTCGCGAGCGAGTTTCTTCGCCTGTTTACGGAGGGACTCGAGAGACGGACGAGCAGGGAGAGACTTCGAAGCGGTCATTGCGACCTCCTTTCATGAATCGCCTGTACCCCGCTGAAACCAGGCTGAAAGAAGGTGCAATCGCACACGACCCAGACCAAACAGGTGGGAGTGTTCCCTTGCCGCGGGTTGGTGGCGCCCTGTCAGCGCGCTCCCGGCAGTATCAAGGGACTGCCGTTTCGATGTCAACCGCGGCGACGGCGGGAGTGTCACTCGAGGCCGATAAGGCCGGGAGACCATCGCGTGCGGGCCTGTCCGCATTCACGAGTTCGATACTGAAATCACGCTGAGGTGACAAGGCGCCGACCAGGATGCGATCAGCCAGTCGAACGACGGCGACTGCACACCTCAACTCCAACGCCAGTCCGCCTATTCGGACGATGGCACTTCGATCAACACGAAGCCTTCCTTGCGGGCAGCGACGGCCAGACGATCGTCGAGCATCACGAGTTCGAGTGATGACGGCCGACGTTCGGCAGCGATGAACGCCGCGGCGAGCTGAAGCGCGTCTGCAGCACGCAATGGATGCACGCGCAAGAATCGCACGGCCGCTTCGCGGATGGCGTCGCTCGGATCGACTTCATGCCACCCAGCCGCGAGCTGCTTCAGCCGGTCCAACGCCTGCGTCACCGCGGATTCGTCGAGCGCTCCGTCGCGTTCGAGACGTGTAATCGCCGAGGCGCACTCCACTTCCGTCGCCCACCAGACCAGCATCGCGGGGTCTTTCGCGGCGAGCCCCTGCACCGTCTCGGTGGTGGGCTCTGCCAGGACCAACGGTACGATCGCGGACGCGTCCCAGAACTTCATCGGCCTTCTCGGCGTTCGTCGAGGAGTGCGCGAACGGCCGAGACGCCCTTCTTTGCACGCGGAGGCTTTGTCGCGAAGAGACCCTTGGGCACGCCGTCGCGTGCTGGTCGCACGATGCCATCACGAACGAGCCGAGCCAGTCGGCTGTCGTCGTCCGAAGCGGCCCCGCTCACCGGTTCGAGGCGGGCGACCGGGCGTCCGCGGTCGACGATCAACACGGGCGATCCGCTCTTTACGGCGTCAATTAGGGCACTGAGGTTGTTCTTGGCTTCGGTAATACTGGCCTTCTTCATAATGGCCAGAATAGCTTGATTGGAATGACTCTTCAAGCCATCTCAGACCTGCAGCGAGATTGAGCCGACCGGGATGATGTGTCTCAGAGATGTCTCAGGCGGGTCGCCGCGCTTCAGCGTTCCTTGATCTGCGCGGGCTCAGTCGCCGCGCAAGGCGATCACCGGGTCGATGCGTGTCGCGTGAATGGCTGGCACCGTACAAGCCAGCCCGGCCACTCCCGCCAATGCACACGCGGTCACCGCGAAGGTGAGCGGATCGGCGGCGGAGACGTCGAAGAGCAGGCTGGCGATGCCGCGGCTGACTGACCACGCGCCCAGCAGGCCGAGCACGATGCCGCCGCCTGCCCACGTCATGCCTCCCCGGAGCACCAGCCCAACGACCGAGGGCGGGGCGGCGCCGATGGCCATTCGCACGCCGATTTCCTGCGTCCGCTGGCTGACGGCATAGGAGGTCACTCCGTAAATGCCCACAGCCGTGAGGAACAACGCCGCCACGGCAAACGCCGCCGATAAGATCGTCGTCAGGCTCGACTGTGCCGCGCTTTCGGCGATCCACTCGTCCAGGCGGCGCAGGTCAGGGAGCGGCTGAGCGGGTTCGATGTCGCGGACCGCTGCACGAATCGCCGGTAGGATCGCGTGGAGTTGGGTGTCTGTGCGAATGACGAGCGAAACGGTGTTCTGCGGGAATTGCGCCGAGGACAGGTACAGCACCGCACCCGGATCGCGATCGAGACCTCCGCCGCGTGCGGTGCCGTCGCTCCCACGGATGTCCCCGACAACACCCACGACTTCATGGCTGCGGCCGTCGAACTCGAGCACCCGCCCGATCGCGTCCGCGTCGGGCCAGAGTCGTCGCGCGAGCCCCGCGCTGACAATCGCGACCAGCGGCGAGCCCGGTTGATCCTGCACACCGAACTCGCGTCCTGCCAGCAGCTTCATGCCGAGCGCTCGAAACAGGCCGGGGCTCACGATCTGTTCGACCGCCGACGTCGGCGCATCCGACGAACCGCCGGCCGCCGCACGATGGCGCAGCGTGACCCCCCGACGAACCCCGGGGGCGAATGGAGCGCTCGTCATGAGACCGACTGCCCGAACAGACGGCACCGTTTCAAGCGATCCGAGCAGCGTCCGATGGAACGCGAGCGTCGCGGCTGCGTCCGGATACTTCACCCGCGGGACACCCAGGCGTGCTGTCATAACGCCGCCAGGCTCGAATCCGAGTGGCACATGCTGCAGTCGAACCAGGCTTTGCATCAGCAGCGCTGCGAGGACGACGAGCATCGTGGCCAGACCCGTTTGCGCCACGACCAGGCCCTGCCGCCAAACCGCGGGCGATGAACCGAGGACGCCTTTGCCGCTCTGCGTCAACGCCGACAATAGATTCGCGCGTGCGCCGCGCGAGGCGGGCACCATGCCAAAGAACAGGCCACACGCAATCGTGATGAACAGCCCGAAGCCGAGGACAGTCCTGTCGAGACCGATTTCGTCGACGCGTGGAATCGTCGCGGGGATGAGCGTGCGCAACGCCTGCATCGAGAGGATGGCCATCGTCAGCCCACAGGCGCCGCTGACCATCGACAGAGAGACGCTCTCGGTGAGCAGTTGCCGCGCCAGACGGGCGGGCCGCGCGCCGAGCGCCGCGCGGAGGGCGAGCTCCCGCTGTCGGCTCGTGGCGCGCGCGAGCACGAGATAGGCGACATTCGCGCAGGCGATCGCGAGGACGACGCCAACCGCACCAAGTAGGACCAGGAGCGACACACGAACTCGCGGATCGAACATCGAGTCGTGCAGTCGCTCGATTCGCACGCCCCAGTTTCGATTCGTAGACGAGAACTCCTGCTCCATTCCGGCGGCGAGGCGATGCATTTCGTCCCTGCCCTGATCCAATGTGATCTGCGGGCGCAGCCGTCCGACCACGCGGAGCGTGCGGTTGCCGCGGCTCTGCGCGGTATCCATCGTCAGCGGGACGAAGATCTGGGCTGCTCCGGCAGAGCCGATCTGTGTGCGTCCAACCTCCCGAAACGCGGCCAACACAACGCCGACGATGCGATGGGGCGTCCCGTTCAGGACGACCGAACGGCCGACGACCGACCGATCTCCGCCAAACGCGCGCACCCAGAATGACTCCGCGAGCACGGCCACGGGCGCCGCGCCCGGCTGCTCATCTTCTCCACTCAGTGGTCGTCCGATGATCGGCGCGACGCCGAGCACCTTGAACAGCGAGGCGGTCACCGCGCTTCCAAGGATGCGCTCCGGATCACCGTGCTCGGTGACGGTGAAGTCCCTCCCGTTGAACGCAGCCAACGCGTCGAAGCTTCGTGCGCGCTCGACCCACGACAGATAGTTGAGCAGCGACACACGGAAGAAGGGCCCACCACCGGCGCGCGTATTGTCCTCGAAGACTTCGACGAGGCGATTCGCATCCGGATACGGCAAGGGCCTCAGGAGCACTGCGTGTACGACGCTGAAGACGGCGGTGTTTACGCCGACGCCCAGGGCCAGCGTCAGAATCGCGGCCAGCCCAAGAACTGGCGTCCGCCGCCACGTCCGCCAGGCGTGTCGCACGTCCTGCACCAGCGTCGAGACCTGCTCTCTGGGAGCGGTGCGCGCCAGATCGGCGACGAGGGCGAGCCACACGCTCATCGCCCCTTCGCCGCGCATGCGGTCGCGATACAGACGCGTCATCTCGTCGGCATAATCGTCGGAGAAGTCGCGCGGGTACAGACGCAGCAACCGTCGATAGACGCGCTCGCCGATCGTGGCTTTGGCCATCAGGGTGCTCGCTCCGAACTACGCGCGGCCCGGCGCGAATCCCACCGCTTTCGCCTGGCGCAGCAGCGTCGCGAGCCGCGCCGCCTCCGCCTGCGCGACGGACCGCCCGAACGGCGTGATTCGGTAATACCGTCGCCGCTCATCGTCGTCGTCCGGGCGCTGCCGGTCGTTGAGTTCGACGATGAGGCCCTCGTCGAGCATGCGTTTGATCGACCCGTACAGCGTGCCAGGGCTCAGCTTGAGCGCGCCGTTCGTTCGCACGGCAACGTCCTGCATGATCGCGTAGCCGTGGCGGTCCTGATCCGCGACGGCGACGAGGATGTGAAACATCGCCACAGGCAACGGCAGCAAGTCGTTGGGATTGGCTGAGAGCGTGGTCACAGTGAGCAGATATAACTAATTTCGTTATATCCGTCAACGTTACAGTGGAAGGGTTGGCGGCGGTGTGGCCGATCGCTCCATAAAAGAATCTGTCAGACGTGGCCCCCAAGGCGCCTTTGCCACCGCAATTGCACGCCCGTCGCGCAGCTCCACCCGAGGACGTCGGGCAAGCTGGGTCTAGCGGCTCTCTACTTCAGTCCCAGCACCTTGCCGGCGGCCATGAGGCGAATCGCCCCCTTCAAGCGCCTGAGCTTCGTTTCCTCCTGTTTGGCGGACTCGATCCAGGCGAAATACCGTCGGCGCTGCGAGGGGGGAAGCGCTTCGAAATGGCGCCGTGCGGCCGGATGCTTGTTCAACGCAGCCTGAATGTAGGCGGGAAGCTTCGATGGCAGTGGAAGACGCGCCGGGCGCGGACCATAGCCACGGTCTGTGGGGGGCCGTTTGATCCCAGCCGGCTTCAATCTCCCACTGGCTTTGAGCGCCTCGTAACGTTGCCGGTTCTTGGTCGACCAGCGGCTGTCTGGCCTCCGCGGCGTAAACTTGAGTGCGTAACGCCGGTCATCCAGGCGCTTGACGAGACTGTCCACCCAGCCAAAGCACAGCGCTTCGTCCAGCGCGTCCTCGTAATCGATTGAAGCGACTTCGGTGTGTTGTTTGTGGAAGACAAGCCATACCTCGGACTCCGACGCATGGTGCTCTTCGAGCCAGTCGCGCCATCGGTCGGGTGTCTCTACAAGCAACGTCTTCATGGTCCAGTGTGCGCCTGCGTCTTCCCCCGTGTTGCGAACGAGTCACCAGTAATCATGCGACTGGCTGTGGTCATTAAAGTACTCCGACGTCAGGAGGGATCAGTGCCTGCGTGAACGCTTCTGTCGTCGAACGCGGCTGCGACGCTCGGCACTTCGACTGCCCATCGTTCGCAGCCAGGAAAGCGCGCCGGGCGTGACTTCAAAAGCCGCCTGGAGGCCGTCTGCCACATAGGCAGCCTCTTCCCTGCTGCCAAGCGCGAAGTGCGGCGGCGCGACGGGCGGGATCGTGTCCGGATCGAGCAAGTACTGGACGACGTACGGATTCACTTGGATGGCGTTCTCGAGTGCCGTACGCGCGCGGCTGCCGTTGCCCTCGAGTTGAAAGGCTCGGAGAGCCTGTGCGTACGGCCACATCGCCTGAATGTCGCCGTCATACTCCCGGAGCAGCCGGTCGGCCTCGTCGCCGTCGCCTCGTTCGAGCAGCGCTGGCACCAGCAGGTATCGAACGCCCTGGTTGTCATTCGGGTTCAGTCGAAGCAGTTCCCGGTAGTGATCCAATGCCTCCTGTTCGTGCCCGAGTTCCTGAAGCGCCTGGGCGAACGCCAGTCGTGCACGCATGTACGGTCGCGTCTCGAGATGCTCCCAGAACTCTCCGCGAAGCGCGGCGAACTTGTCGGCGCCGAGCGCCCGCGCACCGGCTTCAATGCCGCGTTCATACCAGCCACGGGCTTCCTCCGGACTGGCGCTGGCCTCACCGAGAATGACATAAGCGTCCGCACAATCCGGACATGCGCTCACTGCACGCCGCGCCAGCTTGATTTTCAGTCGACCCGACGCCTCCATGGCGTCGTACGCCAGCTCCTGCGCCTGTTCGAGCGTCGTCAAGGATCTACCGGCACCCTCCTCGGCGCTCTTCTCAAACACCCCGTCGGCTTCGGCGCGCCCGATCGCTGCGTTCGCCTCGTCGAGACTCTCGAACGACTGGCCTGCGAATACACGCGCCAACCGGACGCTGGCGCGTTCGGCCAATCGCGGCATCACAGCCAGCCTCGGACCACCCGGCTGGCCTCGTTCCGCCTCCAGCAGCAGTGGCAACGTCAAGTTCAACGTCACCTCGCCTGCAAACGTGCCGACGACGTGCCGCCACGATCCAGAGTCGAGTTCGTCTTCGGTGGTCTGAGCCAGTGCGCGCAGCAGCGCTTCTGCGGCAGTGAGCTCGCCTACGTTCAGCCGGCGCATCGTGCCGTCGCTCGCGAGGTCTGCCGCCAGCGGATACGCCTGTGCATTCACCACCGGCAAACCCAGGTCTTCCCAAGCGTCCACGTCGGCGAACGGCAGATCGTCAATTGGTCCGTACGTCACGCCGAACGCTCGACGCGGCAGGACATTGCCTCCATCGCCATAGATGCGCTCGAAAGCCTCGCGCGACTCAAAAAACGCGAGGCCGAATTGCTGCCCCCCGTTGCCGAGCACGCAGACATGTCGCATCCCTTTTGGTACCTGCTGCGCTTTGACAGCAATCAAATCTTCATTGGTCAAGTATTGCCACGGCGCCGCCCGAAAAAAGATTGCTGCCGCGTCGGCGAAGGCACGCAGTTGCTCCATCGTCACGCCGGTGTTCTCGAGCATCCCGGCGTGCCGCCGCCCGCCACCGGCCGCCGTTTCAAGGTTGCGGAGTGCGTCCACGACCGCAGGCAACTCCTCGGTCACCCTGACCGACGTGCTGAGTGCAGACAGCGTGTCGGACAGGGCCCCTTCCAGTTGCGACTCTCGAACCTCGATCACCGACGGTCGGCCGTTGAGTCCCTTCGACTCCTTCAATCCGAATTCGATGAGCGCCCTCACCGCGAACTCGGGAGTCGCGACAGCGCCTTTGTCGGGTAAAGCCATGTGCAAGAGACCCGTGCGCAGGCTGACCCAGAGTGCGCCCGTTGGGCGATACGGCGGACCGTCAGGATTGTCCGGATTGTCGATCCACGCGGGCAGCTTCACGAGCCCGCCTTGCCAGACTTCGTTCGAGCGCTGCGGCAGTTGCTTGAACCGGCCCAATGCAATCGGGAGTGGTGTGGAGGA
>JBKPDW010000589.1:0-11595 GCA_046728115.1 Acidobacteriota bacterium
CGTGAATCCGCTGGGACAATCTACACACATGCGGGGCCGGAAATCGGCGTCGCATCCACAAAGGCGTTTACCTCACAACTTGTCGCGCTCTATCTCTTCGCGCTGCGACTCGGCCAGGTGCGCGGCACGCTGTCGCCGGACACATCGCGTCCGCACGTCGATGCCCTGCTGCAGTTGCCCAAGCTGCTCGAGCAGACGTTGAAACTTGCGCCCGAGATCGAGGAGATCGCTGCACGGTTCCACACCCGGACGGATTTCCTGTACCTCGGGCGTGGCATCAACTATCCGATCGCGCTCGAAGGCGCGCTCAAGCTGAAGGAAATCTCGTATATCCACGCCGAAGGGTATCCGGCAGGCGAGATGAAACATGGACCGATCGCGCTCATTGACGAGCGCATGCCGGTCGTGACGCTCGCACCCCAGGATCACGTGTTCGAAAAGATGATCGGAAACATGCAGGAAGTAAAGGCGCGCAACGGGTCGGTGATCGCCTTGACGACCCGGGGCGACGACAAGCTTCGCGCGATTCTGGATCCACAGCGCGATTGCATACTCGAGCTGCCGCGACTGCCTGAACTGCTGACGCCGATCGTCATGGCCCTGCCACTGCAACTGCTCGCCTACCACATCGCCGTCCGCCGCGGGTGCGACGTCGATCAGCCGAGGAATCTCGCCAAGAGCGTCACCGTCGAGTGAGAGCGGGGAGTAGGATTGGGGATTTGCAGTTGAGGATTCGCAGCTCGGCAATGATGTTACAGTTCTACTAGTCCTCATTCCCTCTAGGCCCTGCTCGCTGGTTCCTGATGGATTTTCTCGCTTCGCTGAACGCCGAACAGCGCGACGCCGTTCTTCACATCAACGGACCGCTCCTGATTCTCGCCGGGGCCGGTTCAGGGAAGACACGCGTCATCACCAGTCGAATCGCCTATCTTGTCGGCAACGGCCACGCGAAACCCGAAGACGTGCTGGCGGTCACGTTTACAAACAAGGCCGCCGAGGAAATGCGCGCGCGCGTCGAGGCGCTGGTCGGATCGGATTGCAGCCGCATGTGGATTTCGACCTTCCACTCGCTGTGCGCCCGTCTGCTGCGGCGAGAGGCACCGGCCATCGGCCTTTCGCGTGATTTTGTGATCTACGACTCGTCGGATCAGCTGACCGTCATCAAGCAGGCGCTCAAGGCGTTGCAGATCGATGACAGCTTCGTCCAGCCGCGCGCGGCGCTGGCGCGGATCAGCCATGCCAAGAACCGGATGGAAGGCCCCGATCAGATGGCGGCGATTGCGGCCGCATCAGGCTGGAATCGGCGGGATGACCTGATCGCCAAGGTCTACGCGCACTATCTGAAGGCATTGACGGACAGCAACGCGCTCGACTTCGACGACCTCCTGCTGAAGACAGTGGAACTCGTCGAGCAGTCCGAGCGCGTGCGGCAGCGTTATTCCGAGCGTTTCCGATTCGTGATGGTGGACGAGTACCAGGACACGAATCGGCCGCAATATATCCTCATTCGGCGGCTCGCCGAGTTCCACCGCAACCTGTGTGTCGTCGGCGACCCCGATCAGTCCATCTATAAATGGCGCGGCGCCGACCTGCGCAACATCCTCGATTTCGAACAGGATTTCGGCGAAACGCGCATCGTGAAGCTGGAACGCAATTATCGTTCGACGCAGATCATCCTGGATGCCGCATCGGCGGTCATCAGTCAGAACCGCAATCGCAAGGACAAGCACCTGTGGACCGATCGCAAGGGCGGCGACCGCATCGTCTATTTCCGCGGCGGCGACGAACTCGAGGAAGCCGACTTCATTACTCGGACGGCCCGGTCTGCGCTCGCCGACGATGTCGAGGCAATGGTCGCGGTGTTGTACCGGACGAACGCCCAATCGCGAACGATCGAAGATGCGCTGATGCGCGAAGGCGTGGCCTACAAGGTCGTCGGCGGCGTGCGGTTCTACGAGCGCAAGGAAATCAAGGACGCGCTCGCCTACATGCGGCTCGTCATCAACCCACACGACGACGTGAGCCTCCGGCGAGTCGTCAACGTTCCCGCCCGCGGCATCGGCAAGGGCGTGATGGACGCGGTCGAAGCCATCGACCCGTTCGACTCCTTCTCGACCGGCGCGCTGGCTCGTGGCGGCGCCGCGACGGCTGTCGAGCTTCCGCTGCTCGCCGCCGGCCTTGAACCGGTGTTATCGGCCAAGTCCTTGTGGGCCCGGCTGGTGCGTGGCCTCGAGGAAAAGCGATTCCCGAACCGCGCCGCGGCATCGCTGGTTACGTTTCGCGACCTCATCGTGAAGCTCACCGAGGTTGCGCGCACGGAATCGGTGTCGATCGCCATCGGCAAGATGCTCGATCAGAGCGGTTACCTGCAGGATCTCCACGAGGAGCGGAGCGAGGACGCGGAAAGCCGCATCGAAAACCTCGCCGAGCTCGTGTCTGCCGCGCGCGAGTACGAGAGCCGGGAGCAGGAGCCGTCGCTCCGGGGATTCGTGGATCGGCTGTCGCTGCTCTCGGACGCCGACGAGGAGGAAGGGGCGCGCGATGCGCGCGTCTGGCTGATGACGCTGCACAGCGCGAAGGGCCTCGAATTCCCCGTCGTGGTTCTGGCAGGCCTCGAGGAGGGCCTGTTTCCGCACTCACGCTCGAGTGACGAGCTCGAGGAACTCGAAGAGGAACGGCGACTGTGTTATGTCGGGATGACGCGCGCGCGCGCGCGCCTCGTGTTGACCGGCGCCGCTCGCCGTCGCATCTTCGGCGAATATCAGTCGAGCGTGCCGTCGCGGTTCATCGACGAGGTGCCGACGGAGCTGGTCGAGCGGATTGCGCCGTCGTATTCATCACCCTATCAGGGCAACTTCTCACACTACGAGTTCCGGACCAGCCCGTACGGCCGCGGCAGAAGAGGCTCGCGTGCTCGCGAGGAAGAGGCCGCCTACGCCTACGAAGACGAAGATCAGTCAACGGGCATGGCGCTCAAGTTGGGGATGACGGTCCGTCATCCACAGTTCGGCATCGGCACGGTGCTGAGCATCGAAGCATTGGACAACGACACGAAGCTGGTCGTCAGGTTTGCGGCGGTCGGGCAGAAGACGTTGCGCGCGAAGTACGCGAAGCTCGAGCCGGCGTAGGGTTGGTCCGTCCCAGGGTCGCTTACGATGGCGACGGCTCGTCCTCGTCTTCCTTCTCGACAAGACGCGCGATCGAGACGACTTTGTCGTCGCCTTCGATGTTGATCAGCGTCACGCCCTGCGTGGCTCGACCGATGGCGCGAACGTCGTCGGTCTTCATCCGGATGATCATGCCCTGCTGGGTGATCAGCAGAATCTCGTCGCCCGACTGGACGTAGGCGACCCCTACGACCAGTCCGTTCCTGGTCGTCGTGGCGATGTTGATGATCCCGACGCCGCCGCGCGACTGGACGCGGTATTCCTCGATTTCCGTACGTTTGCCGAACCCACGCTCGGTGACGGTCAGCAGCGTGCCGCCAGGCTTCACCACTTCCATGGCGACGACATAGTCGTCGCCGCGCAGTGAAATGCCGCGGACGCCGTAAGCCGCGCGGCCCATCGGCCGAACGTCCGATTCGTGAAAGCGGATGGCCACGCCGTACCGCGTACCGATGAATACCTCGCCGCTGCCATCGGTCAATTGCACGGCGATGACCGAATCGCCTTCTTCGACACCCATCGCGATAATACCGCCCGTTCGCGGGTTGCTGAACGAGGAAAGCGACGTCTTCTTGACCACACCAAGCCGCGTCCCCATCACGATGAATTTGTCTTCTTCGAATTCCTTCACCGCCAGCATCGCCGCGATCTTCTCGCCCTCCTCCATCGAGACGAGGTTCGCAATCGACTTGCCCTTGCCGCCGGGACCGACGTCGGGAATTTCGTGGACCTTGAGCCAGTACGCGCGCCCGCGATCCGAGAAAATCATGATGTAGGCGTGCGTGGACGCGACGAAGAGGCGGCTGACGAAGTCCTCGAGGCGCGTCCGCATCCCGATCCGGCCCTTGCCGCCGCGACGCTGACCGCGATAGGTCGATATCGCCGTGCGCTTGATGTAGCCGGTATTGCTGACCGTGATCGCCATATCTTCCTCGGCGATCAGGTCCTCGACGCTCAGCTCTCCGGTCTCGTCGACGATTTCCGTGCGCCGATCGTCGCCGTACTTTTCGCGGACTTCCTTCAACTCGTCCACGATGATCTGCATGAGGAGTCGCTCGCTGGCCAGAATGGCGCGCAGGCGTTCGATGGTCTTCAGCAGATCGGCGAGCTCGTCGAGAATTTTTTGCCGCTCGAGCCCGGTCAACCGCTGCAGCTGCATGTCGAGGATCGCCTGCGCCTGGATGGCCGACAGCGTGAACTGCGTGATCAACCCCTCGCGCGCCTCCCCAACGGTCCTGGCACCACGGATCAGCGCGATCACGCGATCGAGATGGTCGAGCGCGATCTTGAGACCTTCGAGGACGTGGTAGCGGGCTTCGGCCTTCCGCAGCTCGAATTCGGTGCGCCGCCGAACGACGTCGCGCCTGAACCCGACGAAGGTCTCGACGAGTTCCAGCAGCGTCAGCACTTTCGGCCGGCCGCCGACGATCGCCAGCATGATGATGCCGAAGGAGGTCTGCAGCGGCGTGTGCTTGTAAAGGTTGTTGAGGATCACCTCCGGTACTTCGCCGCGCTTGAGCTCCACGACAATTCGCATCCCCTCGCGCGACGATTCGTCGCGCAGGTCGGAGATGCCCTCGATGGTCTTCTCGCGGACGAGATCGGCGATCCGCTCGACGAGCTTTGCCTTGTTGATCTGATACGGAATCTCGGTGACGACGATCGACGTGCGGTCGCCCTTTCTGTTCGTTTCGATGGTTGCCCGCGCGCGAAGCGTGATGGATCCACGGCCCGTCATGTACGCCTGCAGTACGCCCGCTCGGCCCACGATGAAGCCTGCGGTGGGGAAGTCGGGGCCGGGAATGAGCTTGATCAGGTGCTTCAGCTTGTCGCCGCCGGTCAACGGCGCTTGCTCGGCGTCCGTTCCCGCGAGGTGCGTGTTTTCGATGAGCCAGATGCAGCCGTCGATCACCTCGCGCAGGTTGTGCGGCGGAATGTTCGTCGCCATCCCGACGGCGATGCCGGCCGATCCGTTGACGAGAAGATTCGGGAGCGGCGCCGGCAGGACCGACGGCTCCTCGGTCGTTTCGTCGTAATTGGGAACGAAGTCGACGGTTTCTTTGTCGAGATCGACCATCGCGTCGTCGGCCAGCGCCTGCAGCCGCGCCTCGGTATACCGCATCGCTGCGGGTGGATCGCCGTCGATCGATCCGAAATTACCCTGGCCGTCGACGAGCGGATAGCGCATGTTGAAGTCCTGCGCCAACCGCACGAGCGTGTCGTAAATCGACTGATCGCCATGAGGGTGGAAATTGCCCATGACCTCGCCGACGATCTTGGCGCACTTGCGATACGCCCGGGTCGGCGCCAGACCCATCGTCTTCATCCCGTACAACACGCGACGATGCGCCGGCTTCAACCCGTCGCGTGCGTCGGGCAGCGCTCGTCCAATGATTACGCTCATGGCGTAATCCATGTACGACCGCCTCATTTCGTCTTCGATGTTTACCGGGTGGTGGGTCGGCAGGAGATCGGCCATCGTCAGGGCTTAGGGATTAGGGTGTGGCGATTGGAAGAGCGGGAATGTTCGCAACGAACGGTTTTCGGCCAAGCCCCTAGCTGATTACACATCCAGGTTCTTGACGTCGAGCGCGTTGTCCTCGATGAACTTGCGGCGCGGCTCGACCTGGTCGCCCATCAGGGTGGTGAACATCAGATCGGCTTCCGTGTGATCTTCGGCGCGCACCTGCAGCAGCGTTCGCGCTGATGGATCCATCGTCGTTACCCACAGCTGCTCGGGATTCATTTCACCGAGGC
This sequence comes from Acidobacteriota bacterium, assembly GCA_046728115.1. GTDB lineage: Bacteria > Acidobacteriota > Vicinamibacteria > Vicinamibacterales > CAVVIG01 > CAVSWN01. The sequence continues at coordinate 5,925 of JBKPDW010000589.1, forward strand.
CTTTGTAGCGGTTGATCGCCACGCCCTTCTTGCCGGCGCGGATGAAAAACTCGACGAGCGCATCGAGCGAACCCAATCGCACGTCCGGCGCTTTCTCCCGCCCGGGCTTCGGTCTCTCTGCCGCGTCAGCTTCATCGCCCCCTTCTGGGCCCTCCACCAGACCCGACACGATGATCTCGCCGTCGAGCGCCGGGATGTCGCGATGGTTCGCGAGCAGCGTGCGATATTCGCCAGCGGTGACGAAATCGACCCCAATCGAGTGCTGCCGCGGATAGCCGCTGGATCGATCCTCGATCTGCAGCAGGTAGCGGTTGTGTTCTTCGTCGCGCTGCACGGTAACGCTGCGTGTTGGCGTCGTCATCGCTTCGGCGAGCGTGTCGAGCCGCTCCTTGTCGCCAAAGTACTCGCGATCCGCGCCGGCGGCGAGCAACGCTTCGACGATCTCGCGCGGATGGCCGCGGCGTTCCACGACCTCTCGCAGCTTTTGATGCGCGATTGTCTTGTGGAGCAGCTTCTCGAGATCGGGGCCGGAAATCTCGATGCCCTTCCCGGGGAGGCGGACCACACGCGCCTCAGCCGCTCGGCGAATCAGGAAGGCATCCAGCTCGCGTTCGTCCTTGATGTAGGTTTCGCTCTTGCCGCGTTTGGCGCGAAAGAGCGGCGGCTGCGCGATGTACACGTGACCTGCTTCGATAACTTTCGGAAGCTGCCGGTAGAAGAACGTCAGCAACAACGTCCGGATGTGGGATCCGTCGACGTCTGCGTCCGTCATGATGATGATGCGGTGGTAACGAAGCTTCGCGATGTCGAACTCCTCCGCGCCGACGCCGCATCCGAGCGCCGCGATCATCGTCTTGATCTCGTCGCTGCCCAGCATCTTGTCGAAGCGCGCCTTCTCGACATTGAGAATCTTGCCCTTGAGAGGCAGGATGGCTTGAAACCGCCTGTCGCGGCCCTGCTTGGCCGACCCACCCGCCGACTCGCCCTCGACGATGTAGAGTTCGCTCAGCGCGGGATCGCGTTCCTGGCAGTCGGCCAGCTTGCCGGGGAGCGAACTGCCGTCGAGCGCGCCCTTGCGCCGCACCAGGTCGCGCGCTTTGCGCGCCGCTTCGCGCGCGCGAGCCGCATCAGTGGCCTTGCCGACGATTCGCCGCGCCACGGATGGGTTCTGTTCGAGATAGGCACCGAGCCTGTCGTTGAGAATCGCTTCGACGATTCCCTTCACCTCTGTGTTGCCGAGCTTCGTCTTCGTCTGCCCTTCGAACTGCGGATGTGGAATCTTCACACTGACGACAGCGGTCAACCCTTCGCGGATGTCGTCGCCCGTGACGCTCTCCTTGAGGTCCTTGGCGAGGTTGTTCTTCGTCGCGTAGGCATTGATCGTGCGCGTCAGCGCGGAGCGGAAACCCGACAGGTGCGTGCCGCCTTCGTGCGTATTGATGTTGTTGGCGAAGGTGTAAATCGTTTCCGCATAGCCGTCGTTCCACTGCATGGCGATCTCGACCTCGATGCCATCCTTTTCGCCGCGCATGTAGATCGGCTTCTCGTTTACAGCAACCTTGTTCGTGTTCAGGTGCTTGACGAACGAGACGATACCGCCTTCGTAGTGGAACTTGTGGCCTTTCGCATCGCGCTCGTCATCGAGCGTGATCACGATCCCGCCGTTCAGGAACGCCAGCTCGCGAAGGCGCTGCGCCAGGGTGTCGAAGCTGAACGAGGTGGTTTCGAAGATCTGCGGATCGGGTTTGAAACTCACCTTCGTGCCACGGCGCTTCGTCGTGCCCGTCATCTCGAGTTCGCCGGTCGGCGTGCCCCGTTCGTACGACTGCTGATACACCTGACCGTTGCGCCAGATCTCGAGATCCAGTGTCTCGGACAGCGCATTGACGACCGAGACGCCGACGCCGTGAAGGCCGCCCGAGACCTTGTAGCTCTCGTTGTCGAACTTGCCGCCAGCGTGCAGCACGGTGAGGACGACCTCGGCCGCAGACTTTCCGCTGGCGTGCCGATCGACGGGAATACCGCGACCGTTGTCGACCACGGTCACCGATCCGTCGATGTGAATCGTGACGTTGATCTGATCGCAAAAACCCGCAAGCGCCTCGTCGATCGAGTTGTCGACGACCTCGTAGACCAGGTGGTGCAGGCCGGATGCGCCCGTAGAACCGATGTACATCGCCGGACGCGTACGAACCGCCTCGAGGCCTTCGAGTACTTTGATCTTGTCTGCGCCGTAGTCCTCGACACCCGGGGTAACGCCATGACCGTTGTCGCTGGCCGGGACCTCCGGCGTAACCGGTGCCTTTCCTGTCTGTTCGGTTGGGTCGATGTGTTCCATGTGGTCGGTATCAGACGCGCATCGGCATGATCACGTAGGTGTAGTCGTAGCCTTCGGCGCCGACCGGTTTCATCACGGCCTGGCTGACTTCGTCCTTGAGCTCGAGCGCGACCACATCCGTGGTGACCGCCGAAAGGAAATCGAGCACGTATTGCGCGTTGAAGCAGATCTGCATGCCGGCGCCACCGTACTCGACCGGCAGCGTCTCCTTCGCTTCGCCGAGATCGGGACTGCTGGAGGAGACATCGACTCTGCCTTTTTCCACCTGGATCTTGACGGCGCGCGACCGTTCGTTCGAAAGAATCTGCACACGCTTGACCGCATTGGTCAAGCGATCGCGCTCGAATTCTATTCGTTTGTCGTTGCCTTTCGGAATCACCCGCTCGTATGCCGGAAACTGGCCGTCGATCATCCGGGAGATCAGCAGACGCTCGCCGGTGTGAAAGAACAGATGATTTTCGCCGCGCTCGTAGCTGATATCTGCTCCATCGCCTTCCATCAACAACCGGCCCAGCTCTCCGAGAGTTTTCTTCGGCAGGATGGCTCTATTTTCGTCGCCGTCTTTCTTCCCGCCATTCCTTGGTACGCTGACCAGCGCCAGGCGATGGCCGTCTGTCGCAACAAGGCTCATATCGCCGGGCCGGAGGACGAACAATGCACCGTTCAGAAAAAATCGTGTGTCCTCACCGGTGATCGCGAACTGCGTCTTCGCGACCATCTCCTTTACGGCGCTACACGGCAGCGCAGCAGTCGTCGTGCCGCCCGATTCGGGCAGCGTTGGAAAATCTTCGCGCGGAAGTGTCTGCATGCGCGATTCGAAGCGATCGGCCGCGATCTTCACGCCGCCTCTGTCGTCAGCGATACGGATGTCGGTTTCCGGAAGCGACTTTACGATTTCGTAGAACTTCTTGGCTGGCAGCGTGACGGCGCCGCCCTTCGTAATGTTTGCCCCGCATTTGCTTCGCAACCCCACTTCAAGATCGGTCGCAAGCAGCGCGAGTTGGTCACCTTTCGCTTCCATCAGCACGTTGGCCAGGATGGGGATCGTGTTCTTTCGCTCGACGATCCCTTGAAAAAGTTGCAGTTCTCGCAGAAGGTCGTTCTTGCGGACGACAAATTCCATGGCTGTGCTGACCTCGAAAACGCGGGGCTGGGAACCCGCTATCCCTATAGAGAGGACAGAGGAAAATTATATAGGAAAAGAGTGTCTGTTGAAAAGGAGACTAGCCTTGTAAATGCTTATCTTTGAGTGATTTGCGTTGTGCAAAAACCTTGACCTAAAATCGGACCGCCGGAAGGTTGTATTCACCCGTCTACACATTTCAACACACTTCAGCACCGCTCACAGTTGAGGTTGTGGAAAACCCCTGCCGTCAGCGAAATCCTTCGAGAAAATTCCCGATGAGAGTGTTGAAATCGGTGTCCTTCTTCCGAAGATCCTCTACCTTGCGGATGGAATGGATCACAGTCGAGTGATGCTTGCCGCCGAAACTCCGGCCGATCTCGGGAAGCGACGCGTGGGTCAGCGATTTACAGAGATACATCGCGATCTGCCGCGGCATGGCGACTGATTTCGAGTTGTTCCGTGATTTCAGGTCCGCCATTTTCAGGTTGTAGTAATCGGCTACGTGCTTCTGGATGATTTCGATGGTGATCGCTTTCTCGTCGTGGTCCAGGATGTTCTTCAGGACCTCCTGTGTGAGCGGGAGCGTGATGTCCTGACCCGTCAACGAGGCGTACGCAATCAGGCGAATCAGCGATCCTTCCAGTTCGCGGATGTTCGATTTGATCTTGCCCGCGATGTACATCGCGACGTTGTCGGGCAGCGGCACCTCTTCGGTCTCTGCTTTCTTCTTGAGAATCGCGACCTTCGTCTCGAGATCTGGCGACTGGATGTCAGCTGTCAGGCCCCACTCGAATCGCGATCGTAACCGCTCCTCGAGGGCGGGAATCTCATGCGGCGGACTGTCGCTGCTGAGGACGATCTGTTTCTGCGAGTCGTACAGGGCGTTGAATGTGTGGAAGAACTCCGTCTGCGTTCCTTCTTTACCGGCGAGAAACTGAATGTCGTCTACCAGCAAGACATCGACGGATCGATAGCGTTCGCGAAAATCGAGAACCCGATCGTACCGGACGGCGTTGATCATCTCGTTCATGAATCGTTCCGACGAGATATACGTGAGCTTGAGATTCCGATCGTGGCGGAGCACGTACTGCCCGATCGCGTGCATCAGATGCGTTTTCCCCAGGCCCACTCCTCCGTAGATGAACAGCGGATTGTAAGAGCGGGAGGGCGCTTCGGCCACGGCGCGGCAGGCCGCGTGAGCGAACTGATTCGACGGTCCGACGATGAACGAGTCGAAGGTGTAGCGGGGATTGAGGCCGGCGGGTCCCGGTTGGGTTGGCGGCGGCGCGCCAGACTCCAGTGCGGCGGCCTCGTCGGCGCTCAGAGGAATTATCGGCGCGTCGGTTTGAGAATCGGCGATGAAGTTCACGACCAGATTCGAGCGATGCAATTCCGCGGCAGCCTCGCTGATGACACCTGAGTAATGCTTGGTCAGCCACTCCTTGAAGAGCGCATTGGGGACGCGAACCGTGACCGAGAACCGATCTTCGGCGAGAAACGAGGTTGGCCGGAACCAGGTGTAGAAGCTGTGCCGGTTCATCTTCGTTTCAATTCGCGACAAAAGCTCGTCCCAGAGGTTCATTTCGTCACGCAAAAATTAGGCAGTCACACGCGTTCGCCTGTCGAAGAGGCCAATATTTCGGCCCAATGCACGCATGAGTAGTCGGTGAAGCATATATTGATGGGCTTTCCCGGTTTCGCAAGGGACAATCCGGTCAATACGCGCCGGCATCGATACGGTCGTCGCGGTCCTGGCGATTTTCCACAGTTTTTTCCACAGGTGTGGAAAACTTTGGGAAGAGACCAAACCCGCATGGGAAAATCCCTGCCAGGACAGGCAGAAAAGGACGCCGACTGTAACACATCTCGGCGATCGATTGACACTCTTGGAAGGCGTTCGCTAACATTGCGAGTTCGACTCTCTTCGGAAGGGTGACATGAAAGGAAAGCGAACGTTTCAGCCCAATACGCGGCACCGCAAACGCACCCATGGGTTCATGGTGCGAATGAGCACGAAGAATGGCCGCCTGGTGCTGAAGCGACGCCGAGCGAAGGGTCGAAAGCGCCTGACGGTCAGCAGCGAGACTTGAACCTTCAGACTTCCGGGAGGTTCCGCTCAACCGAACGAATCCGGCGTCGAACTGAATTCCAACGGGTGTTCGAGCGCGGTGTCCGGGTCCCGGGTCGTTTCAGCACGGTGTTCGTCC
>JBKPDW010000590.1:0-3036 GCA_046728115.1 Acidobacteriota bacterium
GATGTCCACCAAACCGGATCAAGTCCAACACGCGTGTCAACGCGGTAGCGTTCCGAGCAGCATGGCCAGACCGTTCCATGTAATCTGCACGCCGATGGACAGCAGGACGAACGCGATCACTCGCTGAATCCCGTGCGCGGTTTGTGGCTTGATGCGAGCGGCGATCATCGGTGCGAATCCGTAGCACACGAAGACGACGGCGCTCAGGGCCGCGACGGCGAGTGCGATCCCGCCGTGGGCCGCCAGATCGGCAAATCCCCGTTGGGCTGACGCCTGCGCGCTCAGGGTAATCATCACGACGATGCATCCAGGCCCCGCCGTGATGGGAAAGGTCAACGGGTAGAAGGCCTTGCTCTCGAGCGACGAGAGGTCGGTCTGAGGCGAGGTTGCGGTCTCGGCAGTCGGTGTTGGCTGGTCTTGACTCAACAGGCTCCAACCCATGGCGGCAAGTACGAAGCCGCCCGACACCTGCATCACTGGCAGTGAAATGCCGAAGAACTTGATGATCGCCGCACCGCCGATCTCGATCAGAATTAGAAACAATGATGTGTTGATGGCGATGCGTTTGGCGAGTCGGCGATATACGGCAGGTGGCGCCGGCCCGATCAAGCCAAGAAAGACCAGCGCATCGCCCAGCGGATTGATCAGCGGCAGCAGCGCCGAAAACGAGAGTCCGAAGAACGCCAGCACGGCTCTCATGACATGGCAATCAGCTCATCACAGCTCGCAAGACTCGACAGACCGCGTGATCCGAGCTGGCGGACCGTTTACTTCCGAATCCATATGGTGTGTTTCTGTGTCGCCACGGCTCATCGTGTCCGGCGGCGACGCTTTCTTTTTACATTCTTGCTCGTCGGCCTCGACAAACTTCAGAAGAAACAATGCAAATAAGAGGGATAGCTCTGCGTGTGAGATAGATAATCTGCTCGGTCGTGCCGCCCTGGTTAATCGCGTTCCTGGTCGTGGACACGGCGCTAGTAGTGATCAGCGTCGTCTGGCTCTCGCGCCGAGATCGATAGCGCTCAGCTCGTGCCGACAGGTGGGACCGGCGATATGGAGCCGCTTCGTCTGGCGCCGATACAGTTGGTAGCCTTGCAATAATTAGCTGGTCCCGTTATGTCGTTCCTCGTTTGACAACACCGCCCGAGCCGGGCGAATGACGATCGACCTCTCAGACTCACCATGCGTAGCCAAGCTTGAGGTAAACACCCCGGTTGTTCCCGGTGCCCTGTGCGTACTCGAGATTCACGAGCATGCGCTGCACGGGCTTGATCACGAAATGCAGGCCTGCTCCAATCGTCGGATAGATGTTGCGGTCGAGCGGGACTGGTGCCTCGCCGTACAACACCGCGGCGCCTGAAAACAGCGTGGCACCCCACCGCTCGTTGAACGACAGGCGTTCTTCGACTTCGATCGAAGACATATACGGTGAGAGGTACTCGCCGAGCTTATACCCGCGAAGGATCACCGTCGCCTCCGCGGCGACCGGGGCATCGCTGGTCAACCAGTTGTACTGTCGCACCGCCAGAACGTGAGCGCCTCCGTGCGTCCAGAATGTGCGGACGTCGACCCGATACGCGTCGAACGACGACGACCCGCCAAGCCCTTCACGATAAGCCAGGTTGTTGACGTTCAACAACCAGCCTGTCGTTGGCATGTCTTCGTTGTCGCGCGAATCGTGCATCAAGACGGCACCCACCGCCGCCGAGTTGAAGCCGCGCACGCCCAGCGTCTCGAGCACGAGATCGTCTTCAACGGTCGCTCCCAGGACCTGATAATTGGCGGCATTTCCCTGAGCGCCAATGAACCAGTCTCCTTTCACCCGAAACAGATATCGGGCGGCGACGGCCTTCAGGTCATCCTCGGTCTTCAGCGGCTGGCCGGTCCCGAGATAATCCTCGTAGTCGTTCTTGATGTGTCCGAACGCAGCGATGGCCACGATGCGATGGTGATCGGCGCCGAACGATGTCCGTGCAAAGGCGGCGGCGATTTGCGAGTGCGTGGATGTGTACTGGTACGTCACGCCGAAAAGCGACACACGGCTTCCCGCATCAAAGACGTGTAAGTACGCGGTCAACCCGCCGACTGCGGTGCCGAGTTTCGGGCTCGACGAAAACACCGGCACAAGGAGCCACGGCGACGGCGTGTCGGCCGTGGTTGCCGGCTGGGCGTCCGGAGGGGCCTGCTGCGCGGATACCGGCACCGACAAGGCAAGGGTGCCCACGAGTACCGATAGGTATGTGACGACGTGTCTCACCGTTTGCACCGCCTTGATCAGCAACGCGTGATCAGCGATCTGCTGCACGCCCGCACCGTCGACGCCGTACCGACGACCGTCTCGTCGGCGGCATCCGGTGACATCGCCGGCCGCACCGAGCCGCCTTGATCTGCGCCGCCCCGCGCTTGGCAAAATCCGTGCGCGATTCCGCCGCGGCGCCGCGCGCTCAAAGACCGCTCCTCCCTGTGGATCACTCGTTGCAGCCGCGTCGCTGATGCGCGGGATTCCCGCGTAGATCGCACGATTCTCTGGCTACCCCTCCGATATTTCGGACCCGATGAGGAGTCGAGCCATGTCCACCCAGAGTGTGCTGACGGCCTGCGCTGCCGTCGTCCTGATGTTGGCGTCCACGTTCGGGATTCGCGCTTCCGATACGCCTCTCTTGATCGAACTCGATCGGAGGTCGGGTGCTTTGGCGGCCGGCGTGAGCGCCAGTGGCGCCGTCGTTGTCGGCAACATGGACGGGGGTGGTGGCTTTTACTGGATGCCTACCACCGGCGCGATTTTCATTGGCGGCATCCAGACGATGAACGTCAGCCGCGACGGGCACACGATCGTTGGTAGTGCTCGGGACAGCCGCGGCATCCAACAGCCCGCCATCTGGGTCCGCGCCGCGGAAGCGAAGCGGGCCACGGACATCAAGCCACTCCCAAGCGTCTCAACGCATAGGCGATTCGCGGTTTAACCCTCGCAAACGATCACTTGATGTGCGTCGGCAAAACGCGATGTTCTTCGAGGTTTTGAGGCCGACGTATCAC
>JBKPDW010000591.1:0-6646 GCA_046728115.1 Acidobacteriota bacterium
TGCCAAACCATCCGGTCCACACGTTGCCGATTGCATTGACACCGCCCGTCCCAGACGCGGAGGAACAGGTGCGTCGCGCGATCGACGAGCAGCATCGCGCGTATTGGAGCAAAGACCCGGACCGCTATCGGCAGTATGCCGGACCCGATCTCCTTCGCATTGCCGAGAACGGCGTGCGGACGCGAGAGGAGCTCATCGCCGGCATGCGCGGCAACTCGCGACTGCCGGCGCCACCGTCCGACCATCTCGACGTTCGGGTGCGCGTCTATGGGAACGTGGCTGTCACATCGTGGCTGGATGAAGGGCAGGATCGCTTTGGCAGGCCGGCGCGCGGTCGCTTCACCGTCGTCTTCGCGCGACGAGACTTCGGCTGGCAGATGGTCCATATCCAGACCACGGGACTGAAAGAGTAACCCCGTACGGCTTCGAAATTCGGCACTGAAATTCTCGACACAGACGCGGCATCAATAAATGGAAGGCGATTTCTATGTCGCGCCGATCGAATTACGCGCTGCTCGGCCTTGCGGTTCTGGCGACGCTCGCCGCCGGCTGCGCGCACGTGTCTTCCAGCGATTCGAACAGTCTGACCGGCCCCACGCATACCGACGCCGTGTGCCCAGCTCCGATTGCGACGCAATCCAGTACGGGCCAGCCGGTTTCCGTGACGTTTGACGATCCTCGCGCCGCCGGCGGTGTTCCGCCGTACACGGTTAGCTGCGCGCCGGCGTCAGGGACGGCCTTTCCCGTCGGCACCACGACCGTCGCGTGCACGATCACCGATTCGCGCCAGCAGACGTTCTCGTGCAGCTTCACGGTGAACGTGCAGGGCCCACCGCGACTTTCGACGACGACGATCCTCGCCTTCGGCGACAGCGTGACGTTCGGCTCGTCGCCGCCCGATCCGATCGATTCATATCCGTCGCACTTGAGGCCGAAGCTCACGGCGCGATACCTGGGTCAGACCATTACCGTCATCAACGACGGCAAGGCCGGGGAGAATGCTCAAGCAACCGGACGGACTCGGCTCCCGACCGCGCTGGACATCTATCGTCCGGGCGCGCTGCTCCTCATGGAAGGGAGCAACGATCTGCTCGGAGGCGACGCAGGCGCCGCGGCCGGCCTCGCAGCGCTGACCGAAATGGTGCGCGCGGCACGTGCGCGAGCTGTCACGGTTTTTCTCGCAACTCTTCCGCCGCAACGCCTCGGCGGCATTCGCAACGGGGTCGCGCTCATGATCCCCAGCTTCAACGAGAAAATCATGGCGCTTGCGCAGCAGGAAGGCGCGACGCTGGTGGACATCTACACGGCGATGGGAGGCGATGGGCGGTACATCGGACGCGACGATGAACATCCAACGCCCGAGGGGTTCGAGGTGATGGCGCAGGCATTTTTCGACGCGATTCAGCAGAAGCTGGAGGTTGCTTCAGTAGGGCAGCAATCGTCGCAGCCTCATTAGCGATCGAACGATGTCGTGCTGAATTTCGAAGCGCGTTCTCAAGACTCTCGACGTGTTGGGGCGGCTGCGAGATGTGCTGATTTTCTTAGGAAAGTTGGCGAGGTGCGTGGGACGAGTTTCGGAACTGGCAGAGCTGGGTTAATTGAAGTTGAGTTGGTTGCCAATGGCTTCCACGGAATTTTCGCCTTGAAATTGCGTATCGCTTGGCCTGCTGTCGGACGCTATACGCGATCACATCCGCGGCTCTGATCGGCAACGTCGCCTCAACGCGAACCGGCGTCCAACGAAGGCCCGATCGACAGCGCGATCAGGTTGCTCGAATCCACCGGAATCCTCCGGGAGACATGTTGGAGACCGCGGATGCATGATCCGCTATCTCCAATGTGCAGTGTGATTCGGGTGTGTGGGACGAGTTTCGCAACTACTTGATGTCCGCCTTCGCGCTACGCGCTTCGGCCTGACAGTCTTCGCGACTGAAACGGGCTGTGTCGGCTCGGCGCCAACCAGCGTGACGTGCGCCTCTTCTGCGTAAAAGTCTGGACATGCGCGCCGCGTAGCACGAGGCGGGCGAACCCGAAGATCTGCCATCCGAGTCCTCGCAACGCCGAGGCGATAGGACGATAATCGGGATTTAGTCGGGATTTAATCCAGATTTAATCCCGGCGATCGTCCTCCAGAATGGTGCGGACCAACTGAGCAAATAAAGCGCGAGCAGACCTTCTGGCGGTCTCCGCATGAAACCACGCGGCGGGACGCGACCACAGGTTCACTGATTGGTTGCGTTGAAAGCGATCGTGATGCGATCGCCGGCGCTCTGGAAAGCCTCGACCCGATGTTCTAGCCACCCCGGAAAGAGGAGCACCTGACCGGTGGCTGGGGTGAATGGTATTCCGCTGCCCGATCCGACCCATGGCAGCTCGATTCCCGGTGTCTTGTACATCGCAACCGCCGGCCCGCGGGGATCGCGGAACACGATCTCTCCGCCCTTCATGTCGGACGGGGTCTTTACGTAATACGTGCCGGACAGAAAACAGCCGGGATGACAATGCAACACGTTCCGATCGCCCGTCCGGTTCACGTTGATCCAGCCTTGAAGCCGGAATCGATCCTTTTTCGACGGATTCGCGCCGCGGCGCAACTGCAACAGGAACGCCTGAACGTGCTGCTGCAACTGATCGCGCAGCGCGACGACGACGGGGGCGTGCAGGACGAACAAATCGTGAGCGTAGTGCCAGCCGCCGTCGTTGGTGCGGCGGGTGCCGTTGCGGTCCTCTTGCATCAATTGAAGAGTGAGGTGCTCGAGTTCTGCATTGAGGTGTGTCGGACCCTCATGGCACAAGTACACCCACGTCGAGAACAGCGGCATAACGGCGGCTCTGGCCTTACGCGCAGCTGCGGGCGTCGAGCGATCGTCGCGAACATCTGTCGATGACATATATCAGATAATGGGGCGACCACCGGCATTCGTCGCCGCATGATCGCGGCAGGCGTGTTCGACAACGAATGCCGATGAGGCCGCGCTGGCGCAGCCTCATCGGCCGAACATCGAACCCGCACGTTGGTGTACTAGCCACCCTGGTTACCGGGCTGCCCTTCGTAGCCGCCCAGGCCGCCACCGCCCTGGCCGCCTTGATTCCCAGGCTGCCCTTCGTAGCCACCCGAGCCTGTGACGTCCGGTGCAATGCGCTCCTCCAGTACTTCGATTTCCAGCTCCAAAGGCTCGCCGTTCTTCTCAATGTTCTCCATGATCAACCTCGTTCTCAAAGGTTAGATATCGCTCGTTCTCGGCCTCGAGGACTGACGAAAGACCTGGTCACGGGCCGCGTGGACACCTGCCGTTCCGCCAATGAATAGTCATCGCTCGTTTACCACCACGACCAGAACTCGACCCGCACGTACCGCACCAGACGCCTGGTGGCCAGATCGAATATGTGCCGCGTTCCGGCGTAGATTTTCGCGTTTCCGGTCATCTCCGGCTTCAGCAGGCCCGACGCATTGTCGATGTCGGCCATCACTCTGATCGCTTTTCCGCCCAGGCCGCGATCGTCCTCGATTGCGACCGGTGCAATCGCTGTCACGCGACTGGTGAAGGTCCGACCGGGAAAGGCGCGCGCTTTCACGGCGACCGTCTGCCCGACGTGGACATCGGCGATTTCCTTTTCCGGCACCCTGATTTCGGCGGTGACGGTGCTTTGCTCGTAAATCTGTGCGATCAGATCGCCGCGACTCACGCGTTCGCCGCGTCGTTCTTTGAGCTTCGGCGTCGCGATCACGCCAGCCGCGGGACTGAGAACGTTTACCAGCTGGAGCTGCTGCTCCAGGTACCTGCGCTGCGCTTGAAGACGATCGATCTCGGCGGCAGTGGCGGCAATCTCCTCGGGCCGGCTGCCCGCCATGAGCACGCGAAGGCGTCCCTCCGCCCGGCCGAACTCCTGAGCGGTGATATCTCGCTCTTTCTGCGCTTCCGCGCTGTCATCCGACAGCACCATCTTGGCGGCGGCTTGGACCTCTTCGAGCTCCTTCTGGCGAACGCTCACTTCCTGCTCGGCCTCGTCGACCGTCTTGCGCGCGACGAGGGCCGACGCAAACAAGCGCTGGAGGCGATCGAGGTCGTTGCGCGCAAATTGGAGGCGCTGCTCGGCCTTCTCGACGCTGGTCTGGACTTTGGAGATTTCGGCCGCTCGGAACCGGCTGGCGTCCTGCAACATCTTTTCGCCGCTTTCCTGCCGCAGCTTCGCCGTGTCTCGCTCCGTTCGCGCGAGAGCGATCTCTTCGTTTCGTGGGCCGGCTCGCAACATGTCGTGCCGAGCCTGCGCCTCAGCGATTTGAGCTTCGACTTTCTGAAGCTCCGAACGGTACTCGCGATCGTCCAGACGGGCGATTGGATCGCCCTTCTCGACGTGCTCACCCTCGTCTTTGTAGATGTCGTCGAGAATGCCCTCGACCTGCGCTCTGACCTCGATGTTGTGCGTAGGCAGGATGCGGAAATCGCCGCCGACCTTCAGCTGCGCCGGAGTCACGGCCACGAGGGTGAGCACAATCGCGATGAGCGCACGTCGCAGCGGACGCTTCTTCCAGACGCCGGCGGCGACGCCCGGATCGAGACGAGAGGTGCGCGAGAGGAGATTTCCGACCGGCCGCTGAAACGCGATGGCTAACAAACCGGCAAATGCCACGAATCCGATGCCGCGGTACCGCTCGACCAGAAAGTTTCCGAGGCGCCACGCGATCATCGTCATCAGCCACATCGAGTAGAGCGCCGCCAATGCACCGTACCCTAGGTAAATCCGATCCTCGCGCCCGCGCACGAGGACCGACGTCGGTGACAGATTCCAGAGGCCGCGGAGGCGGGCTTTCAGCGCCGAAATCGACTTCTGGCGAAGGTTTGGGATTTCGAGGTAGTCACTGAGGAGGTAATAGCCATCGAGCTTGATGAGTGGGTTGAGGTTGAAGATGGTCTTGATTCCGGAGGTCGCCATGATGACGAGCGCCAAGAAATTGACCCACGTATCGGTCTCAGTGACACGCCACGCAAACGTCGCGATCGCACATACGAGCGTCTCGAAGTACGCACCCGCAAAGGTGACCCACAGCCGTTTCGCCTTCTCGGAAATGAGCCACGCGTCACTGACGTTGCAGTAAAAGGCCGGTTGAAAATAGATGAGGAGAAAACCCATCTCGTTGACATGGCCACCGAACCGCTTGCACGTCACGGCGTGCGCCAGCTCGTGGCCCGTCGTGACCGACAGCATCGTGATCCACGCCAACAGGAACGCATCGACTCGATAGAGACGCGAGAGGTCGTGGGTGAACCGCGTCCAGCCCACGACAATCACACCGAGCGCCACAAGGATCGTCAGCGCCGAGACGACCACGAAAGACCGCGTAAACACTCCGGTCAGGCGCGGCACCAGCCAATCGAGAAATCGATCCGGATCGACCGCCTTCAGTCGGATGTAGAGAAGAGTTCCCGCGAACCGGCGCTGGTGCGCGTACCGCTCCTCGGGCACGTCATCCTCGAGGAGCCGGAACCTGCGGAACTGCTCGACGAACTGCTTGAGGGTCGGTTCCGGTAGGGGTTGGCCGAACCGTTCCTCGACGCGGCGACGAACTTGGTCAAGCGAGGTGGTGCCATCGAGTTGTCGTGCGATGAAAAGCTCGACCTCGCCGAAGCGAAAGAATCGCCGCGCCTTTGGGTCTTTGATGACAACGCGCGTACCGCTATTCGTACTCTGCGGACGAATAACGAGGTCGTGACGAACCTTTGGTAGCGCGGACGTCATGCCCTTAATGGGATCTACAGCTCAGATTGGAAGTGCGAAGTATAGACCCAGACATAATGCGACGCAATATGTTGTTTCTGAGCGTTTGGGGGTCTGAGGGGAGGATTATTTGAGACCGGCCTGGGCTGTCGCAGCGACCGGCCGCTAGTCCCAGCTTAGTCGGGATTTAAGTCTAATGCCTTTCGGAAATTCGGCGCTCTGCAGTCATAGAACTTTGAAATGCAGCGGGCCGGTGATCGACTGATTGCGCAGCAGCCTCGGCCAACGCGAAACGGGCTGGCGCACCGCACGCGGATAACTGCGTGGCCGCCTTTCGGCCGTGATGCAACGACCCATCTGTTGATACGCACGCGAGAAGAAGGTCTTCAGTTGTCGTTTGGTGACGATGTCGTCAAATTGCGTGAGCACGAGCCACGCGGCGCGAACCCAGTCGAGCACTTTCGCGAAACTCACCCGCAACACCGCAATGTCGCGGGGCGCAGCCCGCGCGCGTTCGGTCGCGATCAGCGCGCTGACCAGAATCAGGGCGGCGATCTCCTGCGCCGCGGTCTCGATGGTGTGACTCTGCAAGACGGCGGTTTTCCGCAGCTGGCGTTTCAGCTCGCGGAAATACAGCTCGTGGTCCCACCGGCGCGCATACAGCTGCGCCAGTTCGAGCGCCGGCGCGGCGCGCGGATCCTTCAGACTGGTCCACAGGCGCAGCTCGTGCATGCGGTGACCGGTCCGGCCGACGTGCACCCGGATCTCGCGCAATTCGATCCAGCGACGGATGTGCCCGCCCGGACCGTGGGCGCGCGCCGGCACGCGGACGAGACGGCTGCCATCGGGCAACCGCTTGATCGGTCGCGCAATAAGGTCGCGACGGGCGCGCAACAAGACGTGACTGCCCACGCGCGCGCAGGTCGTC
>JBKPDW010000592.1:0-12222 GCA_046728115.1 Acidobacteriota bacterium
GCGCAGCTGCGGCCGGCGGGGCAGCGGCCGGCGGTGGCCGTGGCGGATTCGGCGGACCTGGTCCGCAGGGTCTTTCGCTCGTCAAGCCGCCTTATGGTGTGGTCGCCGCGGTGAACCTCGACAAAGGCGAGCTGATGTGGCAGGTGCCGCACGGCGATACACCGGACAACGTGCGGAATCATCCGGCGCTCAAGGGTCTGAACATCCCGAAAACAGGTCAAGGTGGCAGCGTCGGCGTCCTCGTGACCAAGACGCTCGTCATCGCGGGCGATCCACAGGTGACGACGACACCCGACCACCCGCGCGGCGCGATGATCCGTGCGTACGACAAGATGACGGGCAAGGAAGTCGGCGCCGTCTGGATGCCGGCGGCGGTCAGCGGGTCGCCGATGACCTACAAGGGACCGGACGGCCGTCAGTACATCGTCATCGCGGTGAGCGGCGGCAACTACTCGGGCGAATACATTGCGTTCGCGCTGCCGGGTGAGGCCCGGCCGACGACGCAAGCGCAGTAGGGGCTGGAATCCCGAATCCCAATCCCCGTTTTGAGAGGTGTCATGAAAGCTCAGATCGCAGCAATCGTTCTCGTTCCCCTGGCCACGGTGCTCGTGCTGCGGACGACCGCTCATGCGCAGACGACCAAGTCGGTGTGGGACGGCGTGTACACGGAAGAGCAGGCAAAGCGTGGTCAGCCGATGTATGCGGAGAGCTGCGCGTCGTGCCACGGCCCCGAGCTGATGGGCGGCGAGATGGCTCCGCCGCTGGCGACCGGCGATTTCCTGTCCGGGTGGGATGGGCTGACGGTCGGCGACCTGTTCGAGCGCATCCGGATTTCTATGCCTCAGAATGCCCCTGGCTCGCTGAGCGGGGCCCAGAACGCCGACATCCTCGCGTTCATTCTGAGTGCGAACAAGTTCCCGGCGGGTAAGGACGAACTTGGGAACCAGGCGATGATGCTCAAGACGATCAAGTTCGAAGCCAAGAAGCCCGGACAGAACTAGCCACCATAGGGCACAGAGGGATACGAGACGAGAGATTGCACGCGTGGTGTCCCGCGATCAAACGTCGCAGACAGTTCCCATACAGAAAAATGGAGCGTCGCTCAGGGCGCTCCACCTTTACTGAAACAATTGTTGCACCCCGTTTACGCTCACTTTAGACTCCCTCAGATTCCAATCTCGACTTCGATTTGACGGTCCAGGGCGTCCCTCGGCGCTGATCGCTCGTTCGGCCACCAAGGTCTGGAGGTGATCATCATGAGAGGTTTCTTCGTCTCGGTCCTCTGTACGGTCTTGCTCCATGTCGGGGCGAATTCAGTTGGCGCACAGCAGTTCACCGGCGGCGTACGCGGAGCCGTGCGGGATGCAAACGGCGTCATCCCCGGCGTGACGGTCACGCTCACCAACGAAGCCACGAACATCTCTCGTGACGTCACGACGAACGACGTCGGGCAGTACAACTTCCCGGCCGTGCCTCCGGCCAACTACACCTTGAAGGTGCAGCTGACCGGGTACAAGACGTACGAGTCCAAAGGGCTCGTCGTCGGGACGCAACAGTTCATCACGCTCGATGTTCTGCTGGAGATCGGGGCGCTCGAGGAATCAATCACGGTGACGGGTCAATCGCCGATCATCGACACGTCAACCGCGTCGACAGGAGGCGTGCTGGATCGCCAGGCGCTGGAATCGCTGCCCGCGCCAGGCCGTAACGCCTTCCTGATCGGCGTCACGGTGCCGACCGTGATGCCCAATGGCGATCCGCAATTCAACCGGCAGCAGGACCAGAGCAATGCCTCGCTCATCTCGATTGGCGGCGGCGGCATCCGAGCGAACAACTATCTGGTGGACGGCGTGCCGATCACCGAGTTGCGCGGCCGCGCGGTCGCGAATCCCACGATTGAGGCGCTCGAGGACGTCAAGGTGCAGGTGCACACCTACGATTCCGAGATGGGACGGACGGGCGGCGGCGTGTTCAACGTGACCGCGCGGTCGGGGGCCAACGCTTATCACGGCAGCGGGTTCTACCAGACGCGGCCGGTCTGGGGGCAGTCGGAGAACTTCTTCAACGAAGTAGCCGGCGTCACCAAGGAGGAGTCCGGACTTTCCGACGCCTATTACCGCCTGTACGGCGGAGGCATCGGCGGGCCGGTCGTGAAGAACCGGACGTTCTTCTGGTTTGCCACCGAAGGGTACCGATCGGGCACCACGCGCAACATCAACGAGATCTGGCCGACTGCGAACCAGCGGAACGGCGATTTTTCGCACACGACCGTGAACGGCGCGCCGGTCGTCCTGTACAACCCGTGGTGCCGGGGGGGCGCCAACCCACGATGCCCGGCGACGGGAACCGGCTCAGTCGCGACCGGCGGGCTCTTCACGAACGCGATCATTCCGCTCAACCACCCCGCCGTGAGCCAGGTCGGTGTGAACGTCCTGAAGCTCTGGCCGACCGAAACCATCAACGGTCCGATGGCCCAGAACGAAGACGGCAACACCAACGCGAACGGCACCGCGTTCATTGTCGATAAGGCGCAGATGTACACGTGGAAAGGGGAGCACAAGTTCAGCGACAGGTGGTCGTTGAGCGGCTTCTATCTGTACAACAAGACCGACGAGCCGGGCAGCTCGATCATGAAGGCCGACAAGCTGTTCATGGCCGACCAGGATCAATGGTTCGGCCCGCTGCGCCGCCGGCCGCACGTGCTCGTGTTCAATAACACGAACGTGATCAACGACACCACCGTGATGACGCTCCGGTACGGCTGGACTACGTGGCAGGACTCGTGTGACAGCCAGCCGTTTTCTGCGGGCCAGCAGTCGCTCGGGTTCCCGGCTTCATACGTGAACGCGCTGCCGTCCCCGGGCGCGAACACCTTCCCCTCTCTCGTCTTCCAGCAAGTAGAGAGTGTCGGCGGGTGGGGCCCCGGCCCAGTCCGCTGGAAAGGACCGTACGCGATCAACGGCGCGCTGACGAAACTGTTCGGCAACCACAGTGTGAAGGTCGGCGCCGACCTGCGGCGTCTGGGAGTCTCACTGGTAACGGTCTGCTGTACGGCGTCGTTCGGCGCGCCCTCAATCAGCGGAGACTTCAACTTCGACGCGAGGTTCACAGGCCGCAACGGCGTGGGCGGTCACGAGCTGGCGAGTCTTCTGCTCGGGCTGCCGGCGTCGGGACAGGCGCCGTTCAACAACGGCGCAGGCGAATGGTTCACCAAGTACTGGGGCGGTTACGTTCAGGACGACTGGCGCGTCAGCGAGAAGTTCACGTTGAATTACGGCCTGCGACTCGAGCACGAAGACGGTCTCCGCGAAATCGAGGACCGTCAGACCGTCGGTTTCGACCAGACGGTCACCAATCCGATTGACGCGCTCGTACCAAAAGGCGGAACGTTGCTGGCCGGCAGAACGCTGAAAGGTGGATTGATCTTCGCCGGCGTCAACGGCGCAAACGACTATCAGGGCGATCCGAAGGCGCTCAAGCCAGCGCCGCGTGTGGGCGCGACCTATGCGATGGACACGAACACCGTGCTTCGTGGAGGCTACGGGCTCTACTGGGCGCCGTGGAATTACCCGGGGGCTGGTTCCGGGTATATATCGACAGGGTTCTCGCGAAATACGTCCCTGAATCAGTCATCGCCCGAGAGCGAAGTGCCGCTGACGAGCATGGATAATCCGTATCCTTCGGGGCTGCTCGCGCCAATCGGCAGCTCGCTCGGCTTGCTGACGAACGTCGGCGGCCGTGTGGATTTCGTCGACCAGACCAAAGGTTCTCCGAAGGTTCATCAGTATTCGGCGGACGTGCAGCGGCAGCTGCCGGGCGCGATGGCGATCACCATAGGCTACGTCGGCGCGACGGGCCGCGACATCGGCTACGGCGGCACCACCGATGCGCTCGTCAACATCAATCAGATCGACCCCGCGGTCGCACGGCAGCTGTTCCCATTGGGCAGCGGATGGGATGCGGCTGCGCTGCGGCAGTCGGTTCCGAACCCGTTCTTCGGCATTGCCGCGGCAGGCGAGCTGGGCACCACGCCCATCGTCTCGCGCGGTCAGCTGCTGCGGCCGTTCCCGGAGTTCGGCGACGTCTACATGCACCAGAAGACGGCGGGTTCGAAGCGGCAGTACAACGCGTTGGATCTGCTGCTCGACAAGCGCGTCGGCGGCCGGCAGGGGTGGGGCGGCCGGTTCAGCTATACGTACAGCCAGACGAAGGACAACCAGTTCGGCGAGAGCAGCAACTACGGGAACCGCACGTCGACGCCGCAGAACAACTACGATCTCGATGCAGAGTACGGCCTGAGCAACTTCGACTCGCCGCATCGGATCGTGCTGGCACCGATCGTTCAGCTGCCTAGCCCGGCGAACACAGGGAGCGCGCTGCACTGGCTGGCCGGCGGATGGCAGATTTCAGCGGTCGTTGAGCTGGTGAGCGGGCCTCCGCTGAACGCCGTCATGAGCAGCGGCACATCCGACGCAAATCTGGGCCTGTTTGGCGGACGGCAGCGGCCCAATCTCATCGGCGACCCGAACACGTCGGGCAGTGACGAGGATCGCGCGGCCTCGGACGCGCATCTGAGCGCACGCTGGTTCAACTCGGCGGCCTTCGCGAACCCTGGTGTCGGCACCTTCGGCACCGCGCCGCGCACCGACGGCGACGCGCGCTGGCAATTCCGCAAGAACATCGATTTCGTGTTCACCAAAGACACGCGCTTCGCGGGCAACCAGGTCGGTGAGATCCGGTTCGAGATTCTGAACCTCACGAACACGGCGAAGTTCGGGAACTATCCGACGATCAACGCCGTGGATCTCTCGAGCTTCGGTCGTGTCGACATTCAGGCTGGCTTCATGCGGATCTGGCAGTTGAGTTTCCGCTACCGCTTCTAACGCTTCGTTTTCGTTCGTCGTCCCGGGCCCGCTCCCTTCAAGGGGGCGGGCCTGTCTTTTTCACGGCGGTATCGGCGGCGAACGAGGAGCGCGACGGCAATCGCAGCCGACGTCCCGAACACGAAAACCAGTACACGCACGTCGATTGCCGTGGGGGGCGCAACCGTCGTCCGGAGCGCCGGGCGCGCCTCAGCAAGCTCGGGCACGTCGCCATCGGCGTGTTCGAAATTTGCGAGCAGCTGCTGGTAATGCTTGCGCGCCTCGTCACGACGGCCCAGCGTTGCCTCCGCCCGCGCGAGACCGAGGACGGAGCGCGATCGATTCGCGTGGCGAGCGACCGCGCGGTTGAACCACTCGACTGCATCTGCGGGCTTGCCGGCCTGGAGCAGCACTTCGGCTAGAAGCTCCGGTGCCGGCTTGATGGGCGCCGGCAGACCGAGCGGTGGCGGCAACCCCAGTTCCGCCCTTGCCGCGGCTTCGAGCGTCGCGGTCGCTTCGTCGCTCCGTCCGGCGGCGAGCGCGATCACGCCAGATAGTTCTCGTTCCATGATAGCGATCGCCGGCCGGAGGTCTCCTTCTTCCTGCGCCAGAGCGCGGTCCGCGAGCGTCTTTCGCGCTGTTTCCGCCGAATCCGCATTGCCGGTCCGCGCGGCGCTCAAACCGATGGCGAACAGATCGTAGACGTTGCCGAACGTCCGCTCCTTCGCCATCAGGCTCCACCGTTCGGTTTCAACTGCGTAGCGCGCACGCATGGACGAGAGATCGCTGAGCAGCGTCAGATTGCCGGTCGACTTGACGACAGGCTCGATCTCCCCGATCGTGTCGAGGGCCTCGCGGTATCTTCCGAGCTGCAGCAGCTCGTACTGCAGCCACGACAGGGCGTGATAGCTCCGCAGGGCGGGGCTCAGACCTTTGCGCGTCACCGAGCGGTTCGACGCATCAAATGCCGCGCGATCAGACGAAGCTGCCTCCTGCCACATGCCGAGCTGCAGGAAGATGTGCGACGGCATGTGCATCGCGTGACTCGATTCCGAGGGGATTTTCGAGTACGCGCGCGCCGCCGGCAGCGCGAGATGCGCATGCTGAGGATCGTCGTAGGTATGCAGCAGGTAGTGCAGCGCTCCGCGATGGTCGGGATGCGACTTCAGTACGTCGTTCAGGATCGCGGCCACGCGGGTCTGGGTGTCGCTGCCGGCGAGGCCCTGACTGTAACCCTCGTGAGCATCCGTCGAGCCGATGAGGCTGCGCGACAGCGTGGCCAGCAGCGAGAGCGCGTAGAGCGAGCCGACGTCCGGATCGGCGGGGTTCCGGGCGTATACACGCGCCATTTCGTCGGCGTAGAGACGACGTCGCGCCGCCGCGTCGCCGGGACCGAACAGAACTTCAACGGCTCCGAACAGGCCGGCTTCCTTCGGCGTCCGCATCTTGCCTGCGCGCGCCGCGGGCGTCGGGCCCAGCCGCCGCAGAGCCTGTCTCCCCATTTCGACGTTCTCATGGCGCCAGAGTGACTGGTGGTACGTCATCGCCTCTCCCCAATAGGCCATGGCGAAGCCAGGGTCGAGCGTCCGGGCTTTGATGAACGCTTCGTTCGCCTCCTCGTACTCGAACTCGTGGAGCGCCGTCAACCCGCGAACGAACTCCTGTTGAGCTTCGGCCGACTGCGCTCGCGCAGACGCCGCCGGCGTGAGAAGAGCGGCGATGAGCCCCAACCGTTGCCACATGCGAAGTCGCCGCATGACCCTGCTGACAGTCATCAAGCCGCTAGCATACCGAGGCGGCCGCGACCCGACGAGACGCGAAGGTTGGTCAAGCGACCGGAAAAATGGACCGTCCTACCATCGATGTTTTTTTCCCGTGAGTTTTTTGTTGCATTTGATTGCAACTGAGCACCGTACCTTCTAAAATCCGCGTCAAACCTCGAACGTTTCCCCAGAGTTCGTTCGCCTCGCTCGTCGCCGGTTCGTTCGGCGTTCCCCCGGTTCGTGAACTGCTGCGTGCGTAACCCCTTTCGCGGACTTCGGTCCGCCGACACACCTCGGGAGGTGCTATGAGAATCCGGGCCGCGTTCCTGTTTGGAGCGTTCCTGGCAGCGATCACCTCGGTGACCGTTCACGGTCAAGGCTTTCAAGGCGGTCTCCGCGGGTCGATCAAAGATTCGGGCGGCGTCATTCCGGGCATCGAGGTGACGCTCACCAACGAACGGACCAACATCAGCCGGTCGACTGTGACGAACGAGCGCGGCGAGTACGTGTTCACGAACATCGATCCGGGCAGCTATTTTCTGAAGGCAACGCTGACCGGTTACAAGACGATCGAGCGTCGCGAGATTCCGATCGGCACGCAGCAGTTCCTGACGATGGACCTGACGATGGAGGTCGGCGCGATCGAGGAGAACATCACGGTGACGGGGCAGTCGCCGATCATCGAAACGTCGAATGCCTCGCAGGGCACCGTGCTCGACAGCCAGTCGCTCCAGACATTGCCCTCGCCGGGCCGTGCGGCGTTCCTGATCGGCGCCTCGGTGCCGACAGTGGTTCCATCGGGCGACGCGCAGTTCAACCGGCAGCAGGATCAGTCCAACGCGTCGCTCCTGTCCCTCGGCGGCGGCACGCGCCGCGGCAACAACTACACGCTCGACGGCGTCCCGATCACTGACATGACCAACCGCGCCGTCGCAAACCCGACGATCGAATCGCTCGAGGACGTTAAAGTGCAGGTGCATACCTATGACGCGGAGATGGGGCGCACCGGCGGTGGCGTGTTCAACACAACGCTCAAATCTGGCACGAACCGGTTTCGTGGCACGGCGTTCTTCCAGACCCGGCCGGTGTGGGGCGCAGCGAACAACTACTTCAACCAGATAGCGCTCGAGAATTGCCGTGCGGGTGATACGACCTGCGTGAACTTGAACAAAAAGCAGGATACCAAGTGGTACACGCCGGGCGCCGGCTTCGGCGGACCGATCAAGAAGGATCGGACGTTCTTCTGGTTCGCCACCGAGGATTACCACAACATCTCGACGCGCAATTCTCCAGCCATCGTCCTGCCAACGGCTGCCGAGCGGCGGGGCGATTTTTCGAGGACGACGAACGGCACGACTCCCGTGATCATCTACGATCCCCTCACGCGGCAACCGTTCCCCGGGAACATCATCCCGGCAAACCGGATCAACCCGATTGCCTCGAAGATCCTGAGCTATGTGCCGCTGCCGCAGCGGGACGTTTCCGACGGGACGTCGAACTACAGTTCGCAGGCGGTGATCAACGACAAATTCCAGCAGTTGTACAGCGTCAAGGTCGAGCAGAAGCTCACGAACAAGGTTTCGTTGACAGGCTTCTATCTCTACAACCGCACCGACGAGCCGTGCTCGAACTACATCGCCGGCCAGGATGACCCAAACCGGTTCATCGATTCGGCCGACTACATCCTGAAGCGACGGCCGCAGATCCTCGCCCTGAACAACACGTGGGTGCTGAGCGACAGTTCGGTGATGGCGCTGCGGTACGGCTGGACCACGTTCCCGGACAATCCGTCGACGTCGATCGATTACGACCCAGCCCAGCTCGGCTTCTCGCCCAATTTCCTGGGCCAGATCAATCAGACGGGCGTGCCGAAGTTTCCGATCATCTCGTTCACCGCTGGTTATCGCGGTTACGGGCACTCGGACCCGGTGAAGAACCGCGTCTACAAGTCGTGGGGCACCAACGGCGTGTTTTCGAAGTTCGTCGGCACGCATACCTACAAGGTAGGCGCAGACTACCGGCGGATTGGCGGGCTCCTGGATAGCACATCGTGCCCCAGCGGCTGCTTCATGTTCGGACGGGAATTCACTTCGTCGGACGGCGTCATCAATAACAGCGCGATCAACGGCAACGCGATGGCGACGTTCCTGCTGGGGTTCCCGAGCGGCGACTTCCAGGCAAGCGGGGCTGCGGCGACGGATGTGACCCGAATGGGGTTGACGACGCCGCTCGATCTCTACACGAACTACTACGGCGGCTACGTGCAGGACGATTGGCGCGTCAGCCCGAAGTTCACGTTGAACTACGGCATCCGGATCGAGCACGAAGACGGCATGCGCGAGGTGAACAACAACTTCACTGTTGGCTTCGATCGGAAGGTGGTCAGTCCGGTGAACGTGACGATCCCAGGCAATATCGATCCTACCGGCGCCACGCCAGCACGGCAGGTTGTGGGCGGTCTGATGTTCGCCGGGGTCAACGGCAACCCGACTCAGCAAGGTGATCCGCCGGCGGCGAAGTACTCGCCGCGGCTCGGCGCCGTGTACTCGCTCAACTCCAAGACGGTGCTCCGCGGCGGTTACGGCATCTACTGGTCGCCGTGGAACTACCCCGCGCCGAGCCCAACCTCCTACGGTGCGGTCGGCTACTCGAACAACACCTCGTCGCCGCAGCCAGCGGTTACGCCAACCGTCTCATTGACCAATCCGTTCCCGAACGGCCTGGTGAAACCGTCGGGCAACAGCCTGGGCCTGCTGGCGGGCGCCGGTACGATCATCAACTTCGTCGACCAGACCCGCACCGCGCCGCGTGTTCAGCAGTACACGGTCGATCTGCAGCGAGAATTGGGCGCCGACATGGCGGTGACGCTGAGCTATATCGGCGCGCGGGGCGATCACCTTACGCTCGGCGGCGCCAATACCGATACGCAAATCAACATCAATCAGCTGGATCCGAAGTATCTGGCGCTTGGATCGACCGTACTGAACCAGACCGTGCCGAACCCGTTCTTCGGCAATCCGGCGTTTGCCGGAACGGCACTAGGGAACAATCCAACCACCCCTCGCGGACAGCTGCTCCGTCCGTTCCCGCAATTCGGCAACGTCCTGATGCGCGAGGTGAGCGAAGGCGCCAATCGCTACAACGCTGCCGTGGTCGAGCTGAGCAAGCGGATGACGCACGGTTGGGGCGGCCGTTTCAGCTACACGTACAGCGTGCTCAAGGACAATCAGATAGGCGAAGCAAACTTCTATACGAACAACGGCGTCGGCGGACCGATGAACAACTACAACTACGACGCCTCGCTCCCGGTGTGTGGCGCGCAGCTCTCGCGCCTTCAGAAGTACAACACCATGTGCTTCGACCCGCTGGTCGACTATGGATACAGCATTCTCGACACGCCGCACCGCTTCGTCGTTGCGCCGATCGTCGCGCTGCCTTTCGGGAAAGATCACAAGATTGGGAACAGCAGCATCGGCAACCTGTTCGCCGGCGGCTGGACCGCGGCGGCCGTGTTCACGTGGCAATCCGGCTTCCCGATTAGCGTCTCACAAAGCCAGAACCTCCTTCTCGGCAACGGCCAGCGCCCCAATCTCGTGGCCGGTGTCGACACGTCGACGCCCGGCGATTGGCCGGATCGGGTCGCGTCGGCCGACCATCCGGCCGCGGCGTGGCTCAACCCGGCGGCGTTTTCGACCGCCGCGGCGGGAACGTTCGGCAACTCGCCGCG
Source organism: Acidobacteriota bacterium (assembly GCA_046728115.1). Lineage (GTDB taxonomy): Bacteria > Acidobacteriota > Vicinamibacteria > Vicinamibacterales > CAVVIG01 > CAVSWN01. The sequence continues at coordinate 10,353 of JBKPDW010000592.1, forward strand.
CGTGATCACCTCGACGCGGACGCCGACTCAAACGGAGACCGATCTGTCGGTCGCCAAGAACGTCGGCCTTGGCGGCGGCAAGACGGTGCAGCTGAAGATCGAAGTCATCAACCTGTTCAACCGCGTGCAGCTGCGCGGCAACCAAATGAGTACGACCGACGGCAATGCGGCCTTTGGTCGGATCGTGTCTCAAGGCGGATTCATGCGGACGACGCAGGTGATGTTCCGCTACTCCTGGTGAAGGGAGGTTGTGTCGAACTGTCGACTGTAGACATTCTGGCGGCACGCCCGGCCCCGCAAAAGGCCTGAAAGTCAGGCGCTTGCACGGCTTCCGCTTCAAAAAAATGGAGCTTGGGTGAGCGTGTGTCATTTCTCGTCATAAGATCTGTTGCAAGTGCTGGCAGTCCAACCTAGAATCGCCCCCCAAACACCGTAGTTGAGCCGATTCGTCACAGTTTCGTCGCGTTAACTCGTTTTTGCGGGCTTTTACGGTCCGTCCAACACACGTCGGAGGGGGAAACTATGAGATTCCGGGCTGCGCTCATCCTTGGAGCGTTCCTGGCCGCGGTCACCACGGCTACTTCAACCTTCGCACAAGGCTTCCAGGGCGGTCTGCGCGGGTCGATCAAAGACGCCGGCGGCGTCGTTCCTGGCGTGGAAGTCACGCTCACCAACGAACGCACGAATATCAGTCGAAGCACTGTTACAAACGAACGCGGTGAGTTCGTGTTCACGAACGTGGACGCCGGCAGCTACGCGCTGAAGGCGGCGCTGACGGGGTACAAGACGGTTGAACGCAAAGAGATTCCCATCGGCACGCAGCAGTTCATCACACTGGACCTGACGATGGAGATCGGCGCGATCGAGGAGAACATCACGGTCACCGGTCAATCGCCGATTATCGATACGTCCAATGCCTCGCAGGGCACGGTTCTCGACTCAGCCTCGCTGCAGGCGCTTCCGTCCCCGGGCCGCTCAGCGTTCATGATCGGCACCACCGTGCCCACCGTCATTCCGACAGGGGACACGCAATTCAACCGGCAACAGGATCAGACCAATGCGTCGCTGCTCTCGCTGGGCGGGGGCACGCGCCGCGGCAACAACTACACGCTCGACGGCGTGCCGATTACCGATATGCGCAACCGAGCGGTTGCCAACCCCTCCATCGAAGCACTCGAGGACATGAAGGTCCAGGTGCATACCTACGATGCGGAGATGGGCGCGACCGGCGGCGGCGTGTTCAACGTCACGCTGAAGTCGGGGACAAACAGTTTCCGCGGGACCGGCTTTTACCAGACGCGGCCGATTTCGTTGCTGACCAACAACTACTTCGGCGAGATCGCAAAAGACGCAGCGCTGAAGGCTGGTGACACCGCCACCGCCGCGAAGCTGGAAAAACCCGACGCCCCGTACTATCTCGGCGGTTTCGGGTTCGGCGGACCGATCAAGAAGGACCGGACGTTCTTCTGGGTCGCGGGCGAGGACTACACCGACGTCCAGACGCGAAACGCGGCCGAAGTCATGCCGACGGCGCGCGAGCGGGCCGGCGATTTCTCACGCACGACGAACGCCGCCGGCGTGCCCATCGTCATCTACGATCCGCTGACACAGCAACCCTTCCCTGGCAGCATCATCCCCGCCAACCGCATCAACCCGGTGGCGGCGGCGATGTTGAAGTACCTGCCGCAGCCGGATACGGACGTCTCGAACGGCGGCGCCAACTACAACCGCACGTCGAAAATCAAGTCCAAGTGGACGCAGGAGTACACGGGCAAAGTCGAGCACAAGATTACGGACAAGGTGACCTTGTCGGGGTTCTATCTGTACAACCGGTCCAACGAGCCGTGCGCGAACTACTTCGGGACTGCGG
>JBKPDW010000593.1:0-5627 GCA_046728115.1 Acidobacteriota bacterium
TGGCAGATCGGCCCCGATGTCGGAGCCACGCTGCTCGGCAAGAACTTCATCGCCTACGCCTTCGTGCAGCAATGGTTCAAGGTCGGCGGAGACGGCCGGGACACGAACCAGATGAACGGCGTGTTCAACTTCACGTACACCTTCGCAAACGGGTACACGATAGGCAGCCAGCCGAGCCTCTCGGTCAATTGGGAGGCACCCGAAGACAACCGAGTGGCATTTGCGATGGGACCACAGATAGGAAAGCTCTGCAGATGCGGCGGCACGCCGACGTTGTTCCAGTTGCAGGTTCAGTACTATCCGGTTCGTCCAAGCGTCGGCGGCCCGAAGTGGAATATTCAGCTGCAAGTGACGCCGACGATCCCGGCGCTAATCAAGAAAACGCTCTTCTGACGACGGCGAGGCATCCGTAGCGATCTGCGTTCCAACGGCCTGAACGAATCGCAGCGAGTCGTCTTCGATTTCCTCGACGGTCTGACTGCCGTCCTGCGTCACAGTTGCCATGCGGCGGACTCGCTGTGCATCACCACCTTCTCGTTCACGGTATCCCTTCGTCTAGATCGCCGTGCGTGGTGACCGTCTCCGTGAGGGTTGCGACGCTCTTTCTGCGCCAATGCGGTTGTAGCCGCCAGCACTATCCAGAACAGTGCCGGGATGATGTCCGCGGCTATGTGGTCTTCCTCGCCGAGCCGCGTTCGAAAATGCACGTACCGTCTGCCACCGCGCACGGGGCGCGATGCACGAGGACCGCCGCTCGCCCCGAGCGCAACGGCGAACGTGTGCGATCTGGGCCGAGTTTTCGATGCGAAGGACTGGAGTGTGCCGTTGCTGTATCAGGCACCGCTCTTGCCGCTGCATGCAGCGACCGCGGCGTGGGGATGCGCTGACGGCCACGAAACTCGCCAGAGAAGCTACAAGGAGGCAACATGCAACGAAACATCGCGTACTGGGCAGCCACGGGTCTCGTGACGATCGTGCCGCTCTTGGCCGCTTTCAGTTATCTCACCACCAGTCCCGCGGCGGTCGAGAACTTCCGGCACGTCGGATACCCCCAGCAGTTGCGTGTCCTGCTCGGCATCGCGAAGCTGGCCGGCGCGATCGTGCTGCTCCTGCCGCGGCTGACGACGTTGAAGGAATGGGCCTACGCAGGCTTCACCTTCATGTGGATCGCAGCATCCGTCGCGCACTATCTGGCCGGCGACGGGCCCTTGTTCTTGCTGCCCCTCGCATTGATCGGGTTGCTGGCGGTTTCGTACGTCACGCGCTCGGCGAGTCGCCGCGTCTCCGCGGAGAGGATGCCCGTCGCGGCGCGAACGTGGGGAGTCGCAGGTGCGGCCGATTGAGGCGGCGAGCGTTTGTGGGATCGAGAGTGCGGCGGCCGCGCGATCGCGCGCAAGTCAACAGGACGCTCCGGGAGGACTTCTTGAGGTCGCAGCAATCGTCACCCTTCTTTGGGCGATCGGTCCGGCCGCGCCATTCGCACTCGGGCAGCAGTCGATCGATCTCGCCAGTGTCAGCGGGCGGGTGACGGACCAGTCTGGCGCCGTCGTGACGGACGCTCAGGTCACTGCCCGTCAGGAGCAAACGAACGTGCGGGCGACCACGACCACCGATCAGGAGGGACGGTTTCGGCTTCCCTACCTTAGTGTCGGTCTGTACGAAATCACGGTGCGTGAGTCCGGGTTTCAGGACGCCGTGCGTCACGTGGCCGTGCCGGCTGGCGCTGCGTTCGAACTCCCCGTGACGCTGAGCGTCAGCGGAATCGACACGACTGTCACGGTGACCGCTGACGCCAGCGTCCTCGAGGCGGCCCGGAGCGAGATTGCGGCGATCGTCTCGGAAGCTGAGGTCCGTAGTCTGCCAATGAACGGACGGGATTTCCTCGAGCTGGCGCTGCTCGTACCTGGCGTGTCGCCGGCCAATGTCGGCAGCACACAACTGTTTCCCGAGACGTCGGCCGTCCCCGCCGTCACGCTGTCGGTGGCAAGCCAGCAGAATCTTTCGAATAACTGCATTGTCGACGGCCTTTCGGCCAACGACGATGCCGCCGGACTGAGCGGCATCGCCTACGGCGTTGACGCGATCGAGCAGTTTCAAATGGTGACCTCGGGCGCACAGGCGGAACTCGGCCGTGCGCTCGGCGGATACGTCAATGTGGTGACGAAGAGCGGGACGAATCTCCTGCACGGTACCGTTTACGACTACGTGCGCGACGATGCGTTCAACGCTCAGCACCCGTTGCTGCACGCGAAGCTGCCGATGAACCAGTCGCAGTACGGCGGCAACTTTGGGGGACCGGTTCTGGCGAATCGCACGTTCTACTTCGCAAACGTCGAGCAGCGCCGGCTGGATCAGACGGGGCTCACGACCATCAGCGATGTCAATGCCCGCGCCATCAATGCACGACTTCGTGCGGTCGGCTAGGGCGGCCCGCTCGTCGCAACGGGGGTATACCCGAATCCCGTGGACACCACAAACGGGCTCGGCAAGATCGACCACGAGGTCAGCGGTCGCGATCGGCTCAGCGTTCGGTACGGCCTGTACGACGCCGAGGCTGAGAATTCGCGTGGCGCCGGCGGTCTCAACGCACCCAGCGCGTCGTCGAGGCTGGACAACCGCGACCACACCATCGCGTTGAGCAAGACGCTGATGTTGTCGCCCCGAACCGTCCTGGAGACGCGCGCGCAGTTCGCCCACAGCGACCTGCGGGCCCCGGCGGTGGATCAAATCGGACCGGCAGTGAGCATTGCGGGCGTCGCGTCGTTCGGCACGAGCTCCTCGAGTCCGACCCGGCGCGTGAACACGATGTACCAAGTGGTGAACAACGTGTCGCATCAGGCCGGAGCGCACGCCGTTCGCGCCGGGTTGGACTTCCTCTACAACGACGACCGGATCACTTTTCCGCGCGCCACGCGCGGCAGCTACACGTTTTCATCCCTGGCGAATTTCCTGGCCGGCGTCTACAACAACGGCGGCTTCACGCAGACGTTCGGCGCCAGCGAGGTCTCGCAAACGAACCCGAACCTCGGGGTATACCTGCAGGATGAATGGAAGCTAACCCCTCAGATCACGCTGAATCTCGGGCTGCGGTACGACCTGCAGTTCCTCGAGACCATCCACACGGCTCCCAACAACGCCTCTCCGCGGGTCGGCGCCGCCTGGTCGCCTTTCGATTCGCGTCGGACTCTGATCCGCGGAAGCGCCGGGCTGTTCTTCGACCGCGTGCCGATGCGTGCGCTCGCCAACGCGCTGCTGTCCGCCGGCAACACGACCGACCTGGGCAACCTCCGTCAGGTCGGCGTGGGCCTGTCGCCGACGCAGGTCGGGGCGCCGTCCTTTCCGAACATCCTGCCCGACGTTGTTCGGTCGCTCACTGCCGTCAACCTGACGACGATGGATCGCGCTCTTCAGAATGCCTATTCGCGGCAAGCGAGCGTCGAAGTGGAACAGCAGCTTGGGGCGCGCGCGACGATCGGCGTGGGTTACGAGTATCTGCGCGGGCTGCACCTGCTCATGTCGATCAATCAGAACGTGCCGACCGGCGCCGCGTCCGGCACGAACAATGGCTGCCGGCCGAATCCGAACTACGGCAACAACAGCCAGTATTCGGCCGCCGGAGAATCGAACTATCACGGCCTGCACGTGTCCTTTACGCAGCGGCCGGCAGCATGGGGGCATTATCGGGTCTCATACACGTTGTCGAAGTCGATGAACAACGTCGGTGAGTTCTTCTTCAGCTCGCCCATCGATCCATTCGATGTGTCGAAGGATTGGGGTCGTTCCGATGACGATCAGCGGCATCGGCTCGTGATCAGTGGCACTCTCGAATCACCGAGTAAGGTTCCCACATCGCTGATCGAGCATCTGACACACGGTCTTCAGTTGAGCACGATGCTCCAGGCATATTCGGCGTGGCCGCTCAACATCACCTCTGGAGTGATGACGATTCAGGGCACGACCGGTCGGCCGATTGTCGATGGAGCGTTCATCCCGCGCAGCGCCGGCGAGGGGAGCGACTTTCTCAATCTCAATGTTCGTCTCAGTCGCACGTTTCGCCTCAGCGGCCGCGTTCAGCTCGAAGGGCTGGCGGAGGGTTTCAACCTGACCAACCACGTCAACGTGTTGACACGGAACGGCAACTTCGGAGCCGGCGCGTATCCGTCGAATCCATCGCCAACGTTCGGCCAGATTACCGCTGTGGGCGAACCCAGGGCGTTTCAATTCGGCGCGCGCGTCCGATTCTGAGAAGCGCACATGATCGAATCTCCGATGGCGCGATCACTGCTTCTCGCATCGAGCATCGACTTGCCGCCAATGCTCGTCGTTCTGCTGCTCGACCGGGTGTCACCGCCACTCGGCCGTCAGCAACGGACGCACACGGCGTGTCAAAGCGGAATCACCATGTCCCTACCTTCTGAGGATTCATACGGCCGTCGGTGACGCCGGCATTGAATCTGCCCTCCTCTAGCTCCTCCCGTGTGCCGACGGCTTCGACAGGCGTCGAAGCCGCGCCCGCCCCTTTCATTGCCGCCGCCGCAAACGCGCATCGTCTGAGATCAGACGCCGTGAGTGAATGCAGACGCGGTCAGACGCACGTGCCCTCGTGCCGACCCGTTTTCCCGGACGAAATCGCGAGCGTTGCCCGGAATGACGTTTGCCCTGCTCATAGGCGGAGGTGGGGTGAACGTATGGTACGCAGACTCGCAGCTCTGTTGCCAAACCAGCGCGCAGTACTGGCCCTCTTGGCGATCGCGCTTGCGCCCAACGTTCGCGCGACCGTGTCCGACGCTGCGGATGCTTCAATGCACCAATTCCTTGCAAAGGACGACGCTCAGCACCCGTACCGCGCCACCCGTCGGCTAGAAGCCGTGAACGGCAACCGCCGGGGATGGGTCGAGGCAATCACCGAATATTCTCCGGAAGCGGGATTTCGGTACGAAATCACCGCCGAGGGCGGTGCGGGCTACATTCGTGGAAAGGTGCTGCGGGCTGTGCTCGAGGGTGAGCGCGACGCCATCGCGCGGGGCGAGACCGCCCGATCGTCGCTGGCGCGTGAGAACTACACGTTTGCGCCCAATGGCGTCGATGCCGAGGGTTTGGCAAATGTGCTCCTCACGCCGCGCCGCAGGGATCGAGTTCTTGTCGCGGGCACGATGTTCCTGGATCCGACTGGTGGCGACCTCGTCCGGCTGCAAGGCCGGCTCGCCAAAACCCCGTCGTTCTGGGTGAAGGACGTGGACATTGTACGGTCCTACCAACGCGTCGGCGACACAGTCGTCCCTGTCCACCTTGAGAGTACTGCCCAAGTGCGTCTGCTTGGGGCTGCGACGCTGCGGATGACGTACCACTACCTGGAAATCGATGGCCAACCTATCGGACCGGGTCCTTCGGAGAAAATCGAAGTGCCATAGCGCCGCGACTCATTTTCATCTCGTCGCGGGTGAGCTCGACATCTTGCAGACACCGCTCGGCGACCGTCTCGATCCGATCGAGGCAAATCGGATGCGCAAATCCTCGTCGGTGAGCAACTTGTCGATGACGATCCAACGCCGAGTTGTGACATGGCGTCACCTCCTCGAGAGCTGTACCCGCCTGCGGCAACGTCCACACCCCTCCCGCGCAAGCAG
>JBKPDW010000594.1:0-8199 GCA_046728115.1 Acidobacteriota bacterium
GCTCAATCGCGATTCGGCCGCGCGCGCCGAGGGCGCCCAACGCACGCGCGACTACAGCAGCGGCCGCACCAGCGCAGGCAGCTATCGTGGGGGCGGGGGCGGGGGCGGGGGCGGCGCCCGCGCCAGCCGAGGCGGCGGAGGCCGTCGGCGGTAGGGATCGGTCAGACTGCAACCAGCGACTTGATGCCGCCGATGATCGGCTGATCGACTGGGAACGCGAAGAGGATTAAGGGGAGCATCGGGATCGCGGACGACAGCAGGAGCGCGGCGACCTGCGACCAGCCAATCGGCAGGAGCTGCATATTGCGAACGATGCTGAAGCTGTTGCCCAGGTCGGCCATCGACTGCAGGGCCGGGGTGCCCAGGAGCGGTTCGTCGCGCGGCGCGCCGCTGCGAGACCACTTGGTGTCGAACGCCCGCGTGTAGCCCGCCGTGAACGCGCCATCGTGCGCCAATTCGGTATCGCAGCCTGGAGGTCGGATCGGAATCCCACGTAGACCGAGGCTACCGTGAAAGGTGGGCCTCGACTTGCCGTCAGCGCGTCCGGTGTATCCGAGATTACGGAGCGACTCCAGTGGACTGGAGCGGTGATCTCCATCTTGGGCTCGGTTGGATCGCATGGCATGCGATCTGCTCATCGTCCGGCGAAAAGAGATAAGACACTCGCTGCGAGGAGTCTGCGATGGACGCAAAGGGCGGTAGTGTCATGCACTCCGAAGAACGCAAGCGCTTGGAAGCCGCCAAACACAACCGCGCACCCTGGCGCCGGTGGGGTCCCTACTTGAGCGAACGCCAGTGGGGCACTGTGCGCGAGGATTACAGCGTCGACGGCAACGCGTGGGAGTATTTCACGCACGACCATTCACGGTCGCGCGCGTATCACTGGGGCGAGGATGGTCTGGCGGGTATCAGCGACGATCAGCAGATCCTGTGTTTCGGACTCGCGTTGTGGAACGGCCGGGACCCCATCCTGAAGGAGCGCCTCTTCGGGCTCACCAACAGCGAAGGCAACCACGGCGAAGATGTGAAGGAGTACTACTTCTATCTGGATTCGACGCCGACGCACTCGTACATGAAATGGCTGTACAAGTATCCCCAGCGCGCTTATCCATACGACGATCTGGTCCAGACGAATCGAGAGCGTTCGCGTCAGGAGTTCGAATACGAGCTGCTCGACACTGGCGTCTTCGCCGATGACAAATACTTCGATGTCGAGGTCGAGTACGCGAAGGCGTCACCTGAGGACCTCCTGATCCGCATTACGGCGACGAACCGCGGCATCGAGCCGGCGCCGCTGCACGTGCTGCCCACCCTCTGGTTTCGGAACCGATGGCGCCACTGGCCCGACGCCGCCAGGCCCACGCTGCGGGGGATGTCGGGACCGGGCGGAACGCAGGTGATCGCCGCGACTCATGCGGAGTTGGGCGAGCGCTGGCTGTTCGTCGAGGGCGAGCCGCCGCTGCTCTTTACCGAGAATGAAACCAACTTGAGCCTTCTCTTCGGACAGCCGAATGCCACACGGTATGTCAAGGACGGAATCAACGACTGCGTCGTCCACGGGCGCATTGAAGCGGTGAATGCCGAGCGCGTTGGCACGAAAGCCTCGGCCCACTATCAGACGATCGTTGAGGGTGGCAGCGCGGTTGTCTTGCGGCTTCGGCTCTCGGACAAAGGACCTCAGGCCCTTCCGGCTCCCTTCGAGCACTTCGACGCGACCGTCGACGGGCGCCACTGCGAGGCGGACGAGTTCTATCGTTCCGTGGTGCCGTCTTCGGCGAGCCCCGACGCCGCGAATGTCATGCGTCAGGCGTTGGCGGGCATGCTGTGGAGCAAGCAGTTCTATTACCTGGATGCGAACCGCTGGCTCGAAGAGCACGGCGTGCAACCATACGCCGCGCTGCAGACCAACGCCAGGAACCGTGAATGGTCGCACATGGTGAACGCCGACGTGATCTCGATGCCCGACAAGTGGGAGTACCCGTGGTACGCGGCGTGGGACCTGGCGTTTCAAGCCGTTGCATTGTCGACGGTGGACATCGACTTCGCGAAGGATCAGCTGGACATGATGCTGAGCGAGATGTACTTGCACCCGAGCGGGCAGATGCCCGCGAACGAGTGGAATTTCTCGAGCGTCAATCCTCCGGTTCACGCGTGGGCGACGATCTTCCTGCATCGCAACGAGCAGGCGTTGCACGGCCGGGACGATGTCGACTTCTTGAAGCGATCGTTCGGGAAACTCATCGCGAACTTCACGTGGTGGGTAAACCGCAAGGACCGGTTCGGCAAGAGCATCTTCGAGGGCGGCTTTCTCGGCCTCGACAACATTGGCGTCTTCGACCGTTCGGTACCGCTCAGGACCGGCGGATATCTCGAGCAGGCTGATGGCATCGCCTGGATGGCCCTGTTCGGCCAGAACATGCTGGAGATCGCGATCGAGATCGCGTCTCACGATCGGGCGTTCGACGCGATGGCCGTGAAGTTCGTCGATCACTTTCTGATCATCGCCAATGCGCTCAATCGTGTTGGGCAGGGCGGCATGTGGGACGAGGAAGACGGCTTCTACTACGACCTCCTGCGACTGCCCGACGGCTCCTCCACGCGGCTGAAGGTTCGATCGCTGGTCGGGCTGCTGCCTCTTTGCGCAACGACGGTCATCGAGCCCTGGCAGCGCGAGCGCGTACCGAAGATTCTGGCGCATTTTCAGGATCGAATCCGGCGCAGCCCCGCGCTGCTCCAGGGTATTCATCCGACCGGCGACGGTCGTTTGGGATTCGGGCAGCGCGGCATCATGGCCGTGGTCAATGAACAGCGTCTGCGCAGGATTCTCGAGAAGATGCTGGACGAGCGCGAGTTCCTGAGCCCGTACGGAATTCGCGCGCTTTCGCGTTTTCACGAGGAGAACCCGTACGTGTTCGATGTCGGTGGAAGGGACCATCGGGTCCGGTACCTGCCGGCCGAATCGGACACGGCCATGTTCGGCGGCAACCTCAACTGGCGGGGGCCGATCTGGATGCCGATGAACGTGCTGCTGATCCGGGCCCTGCAGCAGTACTACTTGTACTATGGCGACTCGTTCACGATCGAATGTCCAACGGGCTCGGGCCGCCGGATGCACCTGTTCGACGTCGCCAGGGAGATTGCCGAGCGGCTGGCGCGCATTTTCCTGCACGATGAACATGGACGACGGCCCGTGTACGGTGGCGCACAGACGTTCCAGAACGATCCGCACTGGCGCGACCACCTGCTGTTCTATGAGTACTTTCACGGAGACAACGGCGCGGGTCTTGGTGCAAGCCATCAGACCGGATGGACGGGCCTCGTCGCCACCCTCATGCAGTTTTTCGGCAGGATCGAACCGAAGGAGTTCCTCGAAGTTGGAAAGGAAGACGCTCGACGATCCGCCACGGCGAGGCGACGGCAGAGAGGCGTGAAACACGAACAACGCGCTCATGTCTGAACGTCCATATCGTGTGGCGATCGGCCGAGCTCCGTTTCGGCTCGCGTGTTGCCTCCTTGTTGTTTTTTCTGGCTCCGGCGTGCGGGCGCAGCCCATCCCGACCGCCGTCTCGCCGCCTCCGCAGGCAACTTCGCCCGAACCGCCGAAGGACCCACTTGGCCGCGGCACGCCGCGGGACACCGTTGTCGGATTCATGAGCGCGGCTCAGAAGGAAAACAACGACCTGGCTCCGCTGTACCTGAACACCGGTCTGCGCCCGCAGGCGGCGGTCGACCTGGCGCACAAGCTTTATGTCGTTCTGGATCGGCGCCTGCCGGCCCGTCTCACCGAGTTGAGCGATCGCCCCGAAGGGTCCCTGGCCAACCCGCTCAAGCCCGATCAGGACGTCGTTGGGACGATCAGCACCGCAAGTGGGCCGCTGGACATCGTTGTCGAACGCGTGAGTCGAGACAGGTCGGCGCCGATCTGGTTGTTCTCCCGCAAAACGCTGGACGCGATTCCGGACGTGTACGACGAAATCAATCTCGTCCCGGTCGATCGTTATCTTCCCGGCTTTCTGACGAAACCTCGACTCGGCGGCATTCGCGTCTTCGACTGGTTGATGCTCGCCGTGGCGATTCCACTCTTCTACACATTGATGGGCCTGTTGAGCCGGGTGCTTGCTCCTGCGATCGCGCTCTGGCACCGTCGACACGGCGCACCGGAAGAACCGGCGATAGATCGCCTGCCGGGTTCGATTCGATTGCTCCTTGTGCCGATTGCGATTCATTGGTTCATGGTGACCGTCGAGGTTCCATTCGCTGAACGGCAATTCTGGACGGTCATTCAAACCCTGCTCGCGATCGCCGCCATCGGCTGGTTGCTGTTGCAGCTGAACGCTGCCGGCGAACGGTACGTCCACCGGCGTCTGCGGAGCACGCGCATGGGCGAGTTCGGCTCGCTGCTGCGGCTTGGACGTCGAATCGCGGACGCGGTCGTCGTCTCAGCCGGCGTGTTGATCGCCCTTCGCTATCTTGGAGCGGATCCGACCGCGGCACTCACCGGACTGGGCATCGGCGGAATCGCGGTCGCACTCGCGGCCCAGAAAACGCTCGAGAACGTGATTGGCGGCCTTTCGATCATCTTCGACAAGGCCGTGCAGGTGGGAGACTTCCTCAAAGTCGGTAAGACGATGGGGACGGTCGACTATATCGGGCTGCGATCGACTCGCATCCGAACGCTCGATCGCACCATCGTAAGTGTTCCCAATGGTCAGATCGCGGCGATGGGCATCGAGACCCTGTCGTCGCGGGACAAGTTCTGGTTTCATCATTTCGTTGGCCTCCTCTACGAGACGACTCCGGAGCAGATCCGGTCGGTCACCGATGGGATTCAACATCGGTTGGTTGGTCATCCTGCGGTCGACATCAGTTCCATTCGCGTACGCTTTCTCCGTTTCGGCGCATCATCTCTCGATCTTGAAGTCTCCGCGTACGTTCTTGCACGCGACTGGGCACGCTTTCTGGAGATCCAGCAGGAACTGCTTCTGGCGATCATGGAGATCGTCAGGCAGGCTGGAACGAGGCTCGCTCTTCCATCGCAGATGTTACACTTCGATTGGAGCGCCTCGATGCCCGTCGAGGGGTGGGCCCGCGCGGTGCGGCCGAGCGGACTCGAAAGCCAGACCAAGATCTGACGCATTCGAGGTGGCGGATGGCAGACGACGATCGCTCGAAGGACCTGCCTTTCCCGGATATGCCGCCGTTTCTGACGGCGGACGCCTTTTCGTCGTCTTCGACGGTGCAGGTCGATTTCGGCGGACGATCGCAACGCGGAAAGCTGCACACGGTCAACGAGGACCACTACTTGATCGTCCGACTGGGCAGGCACCAGGAAACATTGATGACGAGCCTCCCCGACGGCGTCATCCCGAAGCGCTACGAGGAATACGGGTACGCGATGGTCGTCGCCGACGGCATGGGCGGCGCCAGCGATGGAGAAATTGCCAGTCGCGTGGCGCTCGCCACGCTCACGCATCTCGTCCTGTACTACGGAAGGTGGAGTCTCCGAATCGACGACCGGATCGCGCAGGAGATCAGGGAGCGTGTCGAGCGATTCTATAAACATGTCGATTTGGCGATGGCAGATGAGGGTCGAATCGCAACTTCGGAGTTGCACACGTCGCTTACAGCGGCGTTTGGTGCCGGCAGGCATCTGTTCTTCGCACATGTCGGTCACTCGCGTGCGTATCTGTTCCGCGATGGTGGCCTGATGCGGTTGACTCGCGACCACACAATCGGTCGGCGCCGCTCGGCGACGGCGCCGGTCGCACCTGTCGTCAACGTGAACGTCGCGGCGCGCGACCTGAAGCACGCCCTTACCCAGACCATCGGCATGGGAGGATCGGGGCCGCAGGTCGATCTCGAGACCTTTCAGGTCGACGACGGCGACGTCGTACTCGTGTGCACGAACGGCCTCTCCGACGTGGTCAACGAAAAGGTTCTCGCCATGGAGCTCGCGTCGGATCGATCGGCAGACGACCACTGCCAGATGCTCATGGAGATGGCGGCGGGAAGCGAGGACGACGTAACGGCGCTCGTGGCTCGCTACCACATCCCGCAATAACGTCATCACTCTCAAACCGGCGAAACGCCTCGCACTTTTTCGGCTCAGGTCTGTCAGGTTTCACAGGTGGGGGTGTGGGGACCTGCTCGTATTATCACCAACGCTTCAGTCCGATGACCCTCGTCACTTCAATCGAGCCCCTGGCCTTAGACCGGCTTGTCGCGGATCTCACAAGCCGTTTCGTGAATGTGAAATTCCACCGGGTTGACGAGACGATTGTCGACAGTTTGCGTCAGATTGCCGAGATGCTCGATCTCGATCAAGCGACCTGGTGGCGTGTGACGGCCAGCTCAGCTGATGCGGAGGCTACGCATTCGTGGACTCGACCAGGGTGCCGTGGCGTTGAGTCCGGCGAATTGGCGAGCAAGCGGGTTCCATGGCTTCTTTCGATGGCACAGATGGGTGAGCCCGTAACGTTCAGCAGCGTCGAGGATTTGCCCGGCGCGCTGGAGGTTGAGGACTTCCGCCGATCTGGCGTCAAGTCGACCGCGGTTCTGCCCTTCGCGATGAGCGACGACGTGAAGAGGATCATCAGCTTCAGCACGCTTCGGGTTGCGCGAGAGTGGCCCGCGGAACTCGTCGACTGGCTTCGAATCGTGGCGGCTGTGTTCGGGCAGGCGCTGGCGCGGAAGGATAGTGAAGACAGGCTGCAAGAAGCGCTGGCGAACGTGCATCCCATCGATCCGGTGTGGTCTGGTCGTTCATCGAGGAGCTCTCCGATTCGTTCGGCAAGCCGATCGATTCGATCTCCAAAGACAGTCTCGCGGCGCTGCAGCGCTATTCGTGGCCGGGGAATGTGAGGGAGCTGCGCAACGTGATCGAGCGCGCCATGATCGTGGCCACCGGGCCGCGTTTGGTCGTCGACCTACCCAAAACAGCCGCCGGCACCCCACGGCGGACTACTCGGCTCACCGATTTCGAGGCCGAGCACATTCTGCGCGTCCTCGAAAGCGTGTCGTGGCGTGTGCGCGGCCCGGGCGGCGCGGCCGAGTTGTTGGGCATCAAGCCAACCACGCTCGACAGCCGGATGGTGAAGCTGGGGATTCGGCGGCCGGTCAAGTAGCGCGAGTCGCTCAGAAACGCAGCACGAGTCCGGCCGCGATCTCAACCTGCGGCAGCCACGCCTGACAAAACCCGAAAGGATCGCAGAAGCCCGAGCCTTCGTCGTTCAGATGCGTGGACTTGTAGCGCAGATGACCTCGTACGCCAACTTTCGGAAGAGGGAACCACTTTACGCCGGCGCCGGCGGTCCACGCGAACTTGGTCTCCGACTGAAGCTCGTCGGCGCTGAAGTGCGTCGCGCCCAGGCCGCCGAACACGAACGCCCGGATTCGCGCGTTGGCGTTGCCCAGCTGGTAGACCACGTCGCCGAGAAGCTGGCCAGCCTTCATGTCGAACAGCCGCCCGCTCCCGGTCGTCGACGTCATCGTCACGTTGGTCAGTTGCTGCGCAAACAACGCCTCGACGCCGAGGTGATCGGTGACGAAATACGCGGCTTGCCCTCCCCACGTGAAGCCACCGCTGATCTCGAGATCCTGCACGCGCGCCGCTTTCTCGTCGATCGCCGCGGCCGTGGTGTAGCCTGCCGACAGCAACGGCGCCACCTCGAACGACTGCGCGGCCGCCGGGGCGGCGCAAAGAAGAACGACGACCGCGAATAGCCGCGTCATTTGGCGGGTCTTGCGGGCAGGATTACCAAGAAGCCCTGGAACGTCGTTGGGCCGGCGCCATAACCGACGATCGTACGGCCGTCGCCCGAGACGCCGGTGACGAATCCCGTATTCACCCATCCGCGAAATGCGTCGGGATATCCGTTCTGCTCCAGGTAGTCCTGCAGGAAGTAGTTCTGACCGTCGAGCCAGATGAGCGCTTCGCTCTCGAGACCGAACGAAAACGATCCGCCAACCACACGCCCGTCGTCGCTCACTTCCCTCATGCTGGCGATGTACGGCAACCGTCCGAGCCTGAGAGGGCGCTGCACCGGAAAGCACTGCACGCCCTTCGCCGCGGTCCACATCCACGCCGACGTTCCCGTTGTATCGAACGGATCGCACACCTGGCCGACGATGATCGATCCATCTCGATTGGCCCCGAAGGCCTCGCCCGTGAGTGGGCTCGGACCCTTTATCAGCTCCTCC
>JBKPDW010000595.1:0-10005 GCA_046728115.1 Acidobacteriota bacterium
GCGGCAACCTCGAAGCAGCCTTGCTGCACAACGGATGAGGGATGGCCCCTCGGAGTCGGCCGGCAGGGCAGGCTCCAAACCACCTTGAGCTGCTCCGGTAAAGAGCCGGGGTGGTGAGCGTCAAGGGAAACGGCGCGGCGAGACCGCGTCAGGTGTGGGTCAGAGAGACGAACACTTGTGAACCACCGCGAACGTGTCGAAAGCGTAGGGACGATGTCGAAACCGGGGCGAGTCGTTGACCCGGGAGCAGTCCAGGGAGAGTCTGCAGCTCGCCTGGATGACATCCGGCATAGAGGTGGCGTGACTCTGCTCCAGGCCGTTGTGCGGAACGTGGGAACCTGTCGCCTCGATGTGAAGAGAGACGTCCAAGGGAGGACCCCCGAGGACCAGCGTATCGATGCGAGGCACAGGGGCGGAGCGACCCGTAGTAGTGAGGAACTCGGAGAAACTCCGAAGGAGCGAAGGGGTCGCGTCATCCGGCGTGATGAACCGGTCAACCGCGCGAACGGGAGGAGCCGGTGAGTCAGGCCAAGCCGTTCAGTCTTTCCAAGAAGATCGTGTGGGAGGCGTACGAACGGGTCAAGGCAAACAGGGGAGCGGCCGGCGTCGATTCCGAATCGATCGAGGCGTTCGAGCACGACCTGAAGAACAACCTCTATAAGATTTGGAACCGCATGTCGTCGGGCACGTACTTCCCGCCGCCAGTGCGCACGGTGGCGATACCGAAGAAAGACGGAGGCGAGAGGCGATTGGGCATTCCCACTGTTGCGGACAGGATTGCTCAAACGGTGGTCAAGCTGTACCTGGAGCCCCTGGTGGAACCGTCCTTCCATCCAGACTCCTATGGCTATCGGCCTCGGAAGTCTGCGCTCGATGCTGTCGCCAGCGCGCGACAGCGCTGCTGGCGGTATGCCTGGGTCATTGACCTCGACATCCGCAGCTTCTTCGATACGCTCGACCACGAACTCGTGCTTCGGGCGGTGCGAAGGTACACGCAGTGCTCGTGGATTCTCCTCTATCTCAAGCGGTGGCTCGAAGCTCCCGCCCAACTGGAGGATGGAACACTGGTGCCGCGGACGAAGGGGACGCCGCAGGGCGGAGTGGTCAGTCCTCTGGTGGCCAATGTGTTTCTGCACCTCGCGTTTGACGACTGGATGCGCCGCGTGCATCCGGACGTGCCATTCGAGAGGTACGCAGATGACATTGTCGCGCACTGCGCGACGGAGACGCAGGCGCAGCAGGTCTTGGAGAGCATCCGCCGTCGTCTCGTCCAGTGTCGGCTGGAGGTGCATCCTGCGAAGACGCGCATCGTCTACTGCAAGGATGACGACCGGCCACGCAGGTATCCCCAGGAACGTTTCGACTTCTTGGGTTACACGTTTCGCCCTCGGCGGTCGAAGAATCGATGGGGCAAATTCTTCATCAACTTCACGCCGGCGGTGAGCATGGACGCGATGACCAAGATGCGCCAAGAGATGCGGCACTGGCGGCTGCACGTCCGGAGCGACAAGGCCATCGACGACCTGGCGCGCATGTGGAATCCGGTCCTGCGCGGCTGGATTCAGTACTACGGGCGCTTCTACAAGTCTGCGTTGTCCCCGGTCTTCCGTCATCTCAATGACCTTCTGGCCCGCTGGGCCATGCGGAAATACAAGCGCCTCCGCCGGCACCATCGACGCGCTGCGCATTGGCTCGTTGGGGTCGCCGGTCGGGAGCCGAGGCTGTTTGCCCATTGGTACCTGCTGGGCCTTCGGCCGGGCGGCCGGATGCTGGGAGCCGTATGAGCGGAGACGTTCACGTACGGTTCTGCGAAGCGCCTGGGGGTGAGACTCCCCCGGGCGACTCACCCGAACATCTACGTCCGAAGCGAGCGCGCAGGGCACCGCGTGATGGCGAACGTGGTCCGATTCATCGAGAGGCAACTGCGTCTCAAGGTGAATCAGGCCAAGAGCGCCGTCGCACGACCCGAAGACCGGCACTTCGTGGGTTTCAGCCTTCGGCGCAATCCGGAGGACGGCACCATCGAAGTCTTCTTGTCGAAGCGGTCGAAAGAGCGCATCGACGCGAGAATCCGTGAGCTGACGCCGCGAGCGTGGGGGCAGTCGCTTCGTGGCTGCATCGCCGCGCTCAACACGTACCTCCGCGGATGGCTGAATTTCTTCGGGACGAGCTGCACCGACGCCGTGGTCCGCACGCTCCACACCCTCGATGCGCACATCAGGCGACGCCTCCGCGCCGTACTGCTTCGGCAGTGGAAGCGGAAGCGCTTCATCGTTCGGCGTCTCATTCGATTGGGTGCGCAAGCCACCACCGCGTGGCGACGTGCCTATCAGGGGAAGAAATCCCTCTGGGCACTGAGTCACTGCGGGCCCGTGGACTACGCGCTCGATAAGATGTACTTCGCGGACCATGGGCTCTTTTCGCTGGAGCACCAGTACCGCGACATGCACCACGTCATGGCTCCGGCGCAACTGACGCTTGCGCTGGCATAGCTGCGGGCCGCAAGGCTGGCGTCGGCATACGCGGATTGATTTCCGCCGACATCGACGTCCCGAAGAGCGGGATGTGAGGCCCACAAGTCCGGTTCTGTGAGAGCTGGGAGAGGGCAACCTCTCCCGGCTACTCGACACCGGACCGAGGCGAGCCGCACACTCGCGCGCGTGATGGCGCGCCGCACTCGCCGCCGATCGACACCGACATGTTCGTACGCCACGGCGCCGGCGAGCAAGGTGTACCCAGCGGTCGCACACGCGCCGTGTGAAGGGCGAGTCCGGGCGATCGAATGCCGCACGAAGTTGCACTTATGCTTCCCCCAGATCCTGCACGGTGGTGTTGCAGTGATGAACTCTTCGTGCACCGTGCCCTGAGGCGACGAGGTGGAGGAGTGCTCCACGTCGAGCAACGTGGAGGGCAGCGCGCGCGCGCCGCGACGAATCAATACGCAACGTAGATCGCTATTGTGTCGTTGTCAATGCCATCGCACGAGCGCACGGCAGATTGTGTGCAAAGCGTCCTGTGCTGGCACGGTGCGGGATTCGTGTCGACGCCTCCGCATTGAGGTGCGACGAGATATCGTGCGGTCTGGAGGAGCAGTCGTTCATGTGCTTCCACGTCACCGTCGCAACAGCCGTCATCAACGGAGCGTGATTCGCCGAGCACGCGTTGTCGACGACGGCATGACTTCGCTGAGAACTGGCGCGCGGCGAATTGTCGTACCCGCACACGTACACACGCTGGGTACTCGGCGGCGCTGCCGCCGGCGATCTTGTCGGCGCGGTGTTGTGGTCGCGACGCGCGGGACTGTGCGTACAACAACGCGGCGGACCGTCGCAGATCCCTGTGACGAACACGCACCGCTAACCGACCATGATCTCGGGCCGCTGGCGGCCTGAATTGCCTGCGAGATCAGGGCGCCACGTGCTTCGACACCGGTCTGGCAGCCGGGGCGGGAGCGACCCCCTCGGGACGAGGGCGGGGTGACGGATCGAATCAGGGGTGGGGGTCGCTCACGTCCCGGCTGCCCTCCAACTGCGGATTTCCGGCCGGCAAAACCGGCCGTCCGTCTGCGCGTGTCTCCATGGAGTCTCGGCGAGGGAACTGCCTGCAGGCGCGTGGCTTACGCTGATTACATTCTGCCGTTCGGGCTGAGGTTCCGGCCGCGAAGTCGCA
Source organism: Acidobacteriota bacterium (assembly GCA_046728115.1). GTDB lineage: Bacteria > Acidobacteriota > Vicinamibacteria > Vicinamibacterales > CAVVIG01 > CAVSWN01. The sequence goes on from JBKPDW010000595.1 coordinate 3,670, forward strand.
GTGACTGCAAGGGGACGAACCTGCCCTGGACCATCGTCCCCCCCTTCGTCCCCCTTTTCACGTTCCGAGATCGCGACGGGCGCGTACCAAAACGCCTCTTTGTCGATCACGCACAAGAAACCCCGGAGCGTCCACCGGGCTGTCCAAAGATGTCGGAAGAGTCGCCGCCGAGGCCGGGGTCAAACGCTGGGGTTGTCGCATTACGTCCCGGGAAACAATCCCGACATCACCGACGAGATGTGGGTGGAGGGCGTGTGGAAACACTTCAAGGGCCGCATCATCGTCGGCAGGGACTTGTTGGAGATCTGATCGGCGCGCCCAGCTCCCTTTCTGCTAGGCCGCCACGGGCTTCGCCGCTAGGATCGGCCCAAGCCCAATGCCACTCGCACCTGGCGCCCGTCTCGGCGTCTACGAAGTCACTGCCCTGATCGGCGAAGGTGGCATGGGGCAGGTCTACCGCGCTCGCGACACGACGCTCAATCGCGACGTGGCGCTGAAGATCCTGACTGACGCCTTCGCCAGCGATCCCGATCGCTTGCAGCGGTTCACGCGGGAGGCACAGACGCTCGCCGCGCTCAACCACCCGAACATCGCGCACATTCACGGACTCGAAGAGACAGACGGGGTCCGTGCCCTCGTGATGGAGCTCGTCGAAGGCGCGGATCTGGCGCAGCAGACTGCGCGCGGGGCAATCCCCATCGCCGAGGCACTCCCGATGGCGAAACAGATTGCCGAGGCGCTCGAAGCGGCGCACGAGCAGGGCATCGTTCATCGCGATCTCAAGCCGGCAAATATCAAAGTCAAGTCGGACGGCACGGTGAAGGTGCTGGACTTCGGCCTCGCCAAAGCGCTGAGCCCGGAAGGGGCGAGCGTGACCGCGGACGCGTCGGCCTCGCCGACGATCACGACGCCGGCGATGACGATGCGAGGCGTGATTCTTGGAACCGCCGCGTACATGAGCCCGGAGCAGGCGAGAGGAAAGGGTGTCGACAAACGCGCGGACATCTGGGCGTTTGGCTGCGTGCTGTTCGAGATGCTCACCGGCGGGCAAGCCTTCCGCGGCGAAACGATGTCGGACGTCCTGGCTAATGTCCTTGCGAAGGATCCGAACTGGGCGGCGCTCCCCGCGTCGACGCCCGCATCGGTTCGCCGCCTGCTGACCCGATGTCTCGAACGCGACGCGAAGCGGCGACTCCACGACATCGCGGACGCTCGACTCGACATCGAGGAGGCGCTCGACATTCCTCGAGGCGTCGCGAGCGATCCATCAGGCCAGGCACTTTCGTCATCGTCCCGCATGACACCCGGGGTGATCGGTCTCGTTGCCCTCGCCGCGATGCTCATTGGCGCCGTCGGAGCCGTCGTGATCTTACGGAGTCGCGGCGACGTTGCTCAGCCAGCGCATGAAGTCGTCCGTTTCGCGGTCGGTTTGCCGCCTGGAATCGCGCTCAGCCCGATTGCGCCTGCGGCCGTGCTCTCCCCGGACGGCCGCCATCTTGTGATCGTAGGCAGAGAAGATCCGACCGACGTCAGTTCAGAAGCGCTCTTTCTGCGGACGGGAAGCGACATCACAGCTCGGAAGATCCGCGGCACCGACCGCTCCATGCGCCCATTTTTCTCGCCCGATGGCCGCTGGATCGGCTTTTTTCGGATCGCGGGCAACGCCTTGATGAAGGTTCCGCTGGAAGGCGGCGGGGCGGTCACCATCGCTCGAGTCAATGGAACCTTCGCTCCGACTATTCAGGGAGCCGACTGGGGAACGGACGGAACCATCGTGTTCGCCCAGCGCTCGGGGACGTCGGGATTCATCGGGCTGTCGCGAGTGTCGGCCTCCAGTGGAACGCCGACCGAGCTCCTGTTACCCGATCGCGTGCGAGGCGAAGAGTATGCGTGGCCTCAATGGTTGCCGGACGGAGAGCACGTGCTGTTCAGCATCCGACGACGCGACCAAACGCAAGCGGTTGCCATCCTGACGATCGGAACTGGTCAGAAGCGCGTGCTGCTCGAAGATGCTGCGTACGGCAGACTGGCGCCCACCGGGCAACTGCTGTTCGTTCGAGGGGGCGATTTGCTAGCCGCGCCCTTTAACCGGCGACGGCTCGAGATCAGTGGGGAATCGGTCGTCGTGCAGCCAGGCATCGGATTCCAAGTCGGCAGCGCCAGTGCGGACTTCACGCTCGCCGCGGCGTCCGGTGCCGCGGCCATGGCCTTTCGCGACCCGACGTTTACCGAAGGGAGCATGCTGGTGTGGGTCGATCGCCAAGGTCGAGTGACCCCGACTGCGGCGCCTGAGCATGCTTTTCGCCAACCGCGGCTCTCACCAGACGGGCAGCGGCTGGTCGTCGACATCCGTGATTCGAGGTCCCGAGACATCTGGATCTACGATTTTCGGCGCAGCCTGATGTCCAGGCTGACCACGGATGGAGGGGAAACGCCGCTCTGGTCGCCGGATGGATTGAGCGTGGCGTGGGTGGGTGGTGCGGGCGGCGAGTATCGCGTCCTGCGCAAACGCGCGGACGGGAGCGACGCCGAACAGCAGATCTGGTCGACAGATGAACATACTCACCTGAGTGCCTGGGCTCCGGACGGACGAAGCCTGTTACTCCAGTCGTCGCGCGGCCCACGGCAATACCTGGTGGATCTGACACTGCAACCGCAAGTCCGCGCCCGCCCATTCCGGGAGTCCACGTTCAACGAATATGGCGCCGCCATTTCTCCGGACGGACGCCGTGTCGCATTTGTCTCGGAGGAATCAGGGCAAGCCGAGGTGTACCTGACGGCGAGAAGTGGTGTCGGTAAGGTGCAGGTTTCGTCGGCAGGCGGAACAGAGCCGGTCTGGTCGCACGATGGCCGAGAGTTGTTTTATCGATCCGCCAGACGTCTGATGAGCGTCGCGACTGCAACTGCCGACTCCCTCGAGGTCGGCGCTTCGAGGCTGTTGTTCGAGTGGCCGTTCAGGGTCGGGGCCGACCCTCGCGATCCGAGCTTCGCGGTATCGCCGGACGGCCAGCGATTCCTGATGATGCGACCGGTGATTGCAGCTGGCGCCGAGGTGGTGGTCACGCTCAACTGGCTGGAGGACTTGAAGAAGCGCATGCCAACCAAGTAGTTTGGAGCTGGCCGTTTCGTCCTATCGTCCATCGTCCGGCCGATTCAGCCTGCGCCCGTCAGCCATTTCCGAAAGTCGTCCCACACACCCCGCCAATCTCCAGTGGGTCGTTCCCGCGGACGAACAGGTTGACGGCTTTTTGTACGTAGGCCAGAGACGTCCACGATCGAAAGTGCAGTTCGACAGCGCCGATTCGAGCAATCGCCGCTGCTCGCCTGACGTCAAAACCTCAGCGTGAAGCCTGAAGGTTTCGCGGGCGCCGGTGATTGCATTGCGAACGGCCTTGTTTCGTCCGCGGGGACCGGCTCGCCTGGCCGCTCGAAGATCACCTGTTGACGGTTCATCAGCCCATCGATCCCGGCGCCGAACGACATGCACAAGCCGCCGTGCAGGGCGATCGACATCGGCACGATGCCTCGAATGTGCGTCTTCCGCAAATACAAGCCCTGAATCAGTCCCAGCGCGCCGCAGACGATGAATCCGTTGCGTGCGCCGTTGCGCACGGAGTCGTCGACGCGCCGCTGGATGCGGCGGATATCCGATTCATTCCATCGTGAGGGCCGCGCCGGCTGACACTCACTTCGACGTCCGACACGGAGACCTTGTAAATCAGTCCACGGACTTCGTGTCCATAGACATCGAGGAGCCGGACCGGATCGCGATAACGCGCGACCGCTCTGAGTTCTGACAACGATCGCGCGGTGTCCTGCGCCTGCGCGCGTACGGCGCCGCCGATCATGATCAGGAAGACTGCCACGCTCGTCTTGATCATGGCGGCAGATGATATGCGAAAACGGCTGAGCATCGTGCGCGAATCTGCAACCAAAGATTTCGCGCAACGCACGGATGGTGACCGTAAGTAACGCCGCCCCCTGCGTCTGCCAGACTTCGCCGGCCATTCGGCGGGCTTCGTCTTGGCAAGGCCATTAGCTCTCGTTTGTGCATCGCTGACTCAACGCGCCCCCGCCGCCGTCGAACCCGTCGTCAAGATCTTTCGAAACACGTCGACCGCCTGGCGCATTTCCGCCATCGTGCCGAGCGTGATGCGCGAATGCGTGTTCTCGAACGGCGGGAAGTCGCGGCCGACCTGCACCTTGAGCGCGGCGCACGCGTCGCGAAACACCTTCGCAGGCCGTTTGAGATCCACGAAGATGCAGTTCGTGTGCGAGTCGGCAGCCTCGAACTTGAGGTCGCGGAACGCCTGCAGCGTGAAGTCGCGCACGCGCGCGTTCTCGGCGCGCTCTTCGTCGATGTGCTGCGGATCCTTTAGCGACGCCATCCCGGCGGCGGCGCTCAGCGTGTTGATGCTTCCCAGGTTCCACGCGCGCGCAATCGCCTGCACCGTGTCGGGCTGGCCGATCGCGTAGCCGAGACGCAGGCCCGCCATGCCGTGCGCCTTGGAGAACGATCGGGTCACGAACACGCCGGGGAGGTCGCGCGTGAGCGGCACGGCGGTCTTGACGTTGGGATCGTGGACGTAGTCGATGTACGCCTCGTCGATCAGGATCCGCGTGTCGGGCGAGCTCTGTTTGACGCGGCGAACGAATCGCTCCACGGCCGCCGCGTTGTGCACCGTGCCGGTCGGGTTGTTCGGATTGCAGAAGAACACCAGGCCGGCGCCTTTGGCGGCTTCGGCCATCGCGTCGAGGTCGAGTCCCATCGATCGATCGACGCGAATGAACTTGACCTCGGCGCCGATGCGCCGCGCGGCCTGGTCGGGCGTGCCGTAGGTCGGCGCCGCCGTGACGAGCGGCTTGCTGGCCGAGCAGAACACACGGGCCGCACCCTCGAGGATCGGGCCCGATCCCGTGCCGACGATGACGTGATCGCGGCTGACTTTGTAGAGATCGGCGATCGTGTCCGCGAGATCGCCGGTGTAATCAGGCGGATATCCCCGTCCGACGCGCGGCGAGATCGCATGCTGCAGGGCCTCGATGGTTTTCCGGCCGGGTCCACGCGCGTTCTCGTTGGAGCTGATGCGGATGAAGCCGCCGTCATCGGGCGGCTGCAGCGCGCCCGATTCAAAGGCCATCGCCTCGCGGCCGCGGCCGATGATGAACGAGCTGGTCAGCAACCCGGCGCTGCCCACGCCCAAATCTCTGAAGAAGCGCCGACGCGATGACGGCATGGAGTCCTCCTTCCACCGCTGACCATCGGACAACCCGACGGTCCTGCAGTGCGTAACGGGCCGAAACGGCACGTAGTATACGTGTTTCAAGGTGCCGGTCGTCGTGGGCGATCCGGCGCCCCCGGCGATCACGGTCATGCTCAACTGGCCGAAAGCGCTGCAAAGATGACGTTTGTCAGCCTAGCCGCTGCGTTCCAGGTTTACGCCGCAAGCAAGACCGTGCCCCTGATCGTTAACGTAGGTCGGCTTCTGACGGTTCGCGCGCGCGTGACCGTCGAAGAACCTGGCCGCGAACTCTTCGAGTGTGCGCCCTTTCTGCTTCGGTTTGGGCACACCGTGTTGCAGCACATGCCGCTCAAGATCGTCACTGCATCGCATGGCCGCACCCGATCGATTTGTTCGAGCCAGCGCGATAACGTGAAAGGCGCGTGAGACGGCTGGGACCGCTACAATGGCGCCTGGAGCGCAGATGGCCGAGGCGTTCACCTGCACGGCGTCTTGACGATTGATCGCCGCCGCGTCCTGTGTGGGCTCGGCGGCGCCGGCGCGCTGCTCGCGGGCGGTTCCTGGCTCGAACTGATCGGATCCGCGCAGGCCGGTCGGAGCCCCGCACGCGTGAGCATCGCGCCGCTCCGTGGCGTGAGCGATTTCGATCGACGACTCTTCGGTTCCTTCCTGGAGCACCTCGGGCGGGCAATCTACACGGGCATTTATGAACCCGGCTCGCCGCTGGCCGATCCTGGCGGCTTTCGCACGGATGTCGCGCGCGAGGTCCGCGAGCTTGGCGTCCCCATCGTTCGCTATCCAGGAGGAAACTTCGTCTCGGGCTACAACTGGCTCGATGGCGTCGGCCCAAAGGCCCAGCGGCCAACCGTTCTCGATCGCGCGTGGAATTCGCTCGAGACGAACCAGTTCGGCACCAACGAATTCATCGACTGGTGCCGGTTGGTGGGCGCCGAGCCGTTGCTGGGGATGAACTTCGGCACCGGCACGGCGGAGCAGGCGGTCGCCTACGTCGAGTACTGCAACGTCGACCGCGGCACGAAATGGAGCGACCTGCGGCGCGCGCACGGCTATGCCCAGCCGCACAACGTTCGCT
>JBKPDW010000596.1:0-7583 GCA_046728115.1 Acidobacteriota bacterium
GTCCGAAGCAATAACTGACAAAACTAGCCGGATCCTGCAAGAAGCGTTCGACCGCCCTCGTAGGCTGACGTCTAGAAGAATTTCCTATGAGTCAGTACACCCATCAGACCGCGCCGACGCAGTTTCTCGAAGCCAACGGGATCCGCTTTGCCTATCGCCAGTTTGGCGAGGCCGACGGCGTCCCGCTCGTCTTCAACCAGCACTACCTGGGCACCATGGTCTACTGGGATCCGACGGTGACGGATGGCTTGGCCCGCGACCGTGAGGTGATCCTGTTCAACAACGCAGGCGTCTCCAGCACCTCCGGCGAGGTCCCGACGACATTCGAGCAGATGGGCGCCAACGCAGTGGCCTTCACCAGAGCGCTCGGTTTGAACAAGGCCGATGTGCTCGGCTTCTCGATCGGCGGCATGGTCGCGCAGGAAATCGCGCTGCAGGCACCCGACCTCGTGCGCAAGTTGATCCTTCTTGGCACCGGTCCGCGCGGTGGTGAGAGCATGGAGTCGCTGACCCAGGCTGCAGGGCGGCTCTTCGGCGCCAAATACAATCCGCGCGAGTACGTCTGGCTTGCGGTCCAATTCAGTCCGTCCGAGGCGGGCCAGGCGGCGGGACGGGCGTTCCTGAAGCGCACGCACCTCCGGCAGGAGGGGCGCGATCCCGAAGTGAACGACAAGGTGTCGCCGGCCCAGGTCGAAGCGATGGAGAAGTGGGGCGTCCAGCGATCGGGGTCCTACGACTATCTGAAGACGATCAAACAGCCAACGCTCGTCGTGAACGGCAGTAATGACGTGATCATGCCCACGATCAACTCCTTCATCATGGAACAGAACATCCCGAATGCACAGCTGATCATTTACCCCGACGCCAATCACGGCTCGCAGCACCAGTACCCGGAGCTGTTCGTTGAACACGCGACGCTGTTCTTGAACGCGTGACGCGATTTCCCGGAAGAACACCGAGCAGCGTCGCGGAGGAGGGTGAAGCCGTGAGAGCGGCCACGGTCGCTGGCGCAGAATTTCCGGACTATGAACTGACCGATCACGCCGGCAAACGTCGTCGTCTTTCGGAACTACAGGGCCAGATCCGATGATTCTGGTGCTCAGCCGGGGAGGATACTGTCCGAAGGACCTGCGCCAGGCTGAGGGTCTGGTCCACCTGTATCGCGAGATGGAAGTGGGTACGCCCGGCTGGTCACCATCAGCACTGACAACATGCTGACGACGACTGAGTACCGCAGAGGCGTCGGCGCGCATTGGACCTTCTTATCAGCATCCCCGAAGGCACAGAATGCGACTCAGCGCCTGCCGAAGCTGATGTTCTGTGCCGGCGTTGTGTGAACTTCCGTACGCGCAAGCACGCAGCCGGGCTCTTCGGCGTGCGCGCAGGATGTGCACCTCTAGCCGTCTGGTGCTTCAGCTGAAGTCAACGGCTACTGCATCAGCGTGAGGCTGCGTAGATGCTGCGGGGACGTGGCATAGCCGACGGCGCGCCGCCAACTCTTCCCGCCGTCATCGGAACGGTGCACGCCGCGCTCATCGGCAGCCCACAGCTCTCCGACCTTCACGCCGGCACAGAGCAGAGGTGCGATGGTACTGGCTGACTCCGGCCAGCCGTCGTGGACGCGCTCCCAACGCTCGCAGGTGAGACGGCGATACAACCGGCCATCCGAGCGGCCGGCCACGTACGCGGAGTACGGGCCGGACGACGCTGAAACCACGACGACCTCCGGTTGCTCCGGATCGATCGCCACGCTGCGCAGGTAAGAGACCTCGAGCCCAACCTTAGGCGAGCGCCACGTGGCGCCGGCATCGTCACTCTCGAAATATCCGTCGCCGGCGGAGACGCGGAGTGTATCCGGCGCCCCGCGGTGAATCGCGAGTTCGTGGGTGTCCCGTGGTCCCCCCGGCACCCGATCGCTCCATGTGCGGCCACCGTCGATCGTAGATACGAGAGCTCCGGCCTCGATCGCGACCCAAAGTCGTTCGGGTTCGAGCGGGTGACACGCAATCCAGCGAACGTGATGAGTATCCGGTCTCGGCGGATAGGACCATTCGGACGACGACGACAGCGTCTCCAACTTGCTGGTCTGCTCCCATGCGCCCCCAGCGTCCCCTGAGCGCCACACTTCGCTCGGCTCGGTGCCCACCCAGACCACGTCCCGGTCCGCAGGGCTCGCAGTGACCGCCATAATCAGCCGGCCCGCAAGGCCGACCGACTGCCAGGACGTGCCGCCATCATCGGTCCTGAACAGGCCGTTCCGATGGGTACCACACCACGCGCGTCCGTGAACCAGCGGATCGGCGGTCAGGCATGTGGGACGGCCATCGATCCCGTGCGCTGTCGCGCCGGCCCCCCGTTCAACGTCAATGACAACGACCTCACGGTCGGTCGCGACCAGTATTACCAAGACCGCTCCCCTTCTGAATAATTGTGCCCCTGGGCGTCGATCTGATCCATAGACCTCACCATCTGCGATCCACACCCCATCGAAACCGCGGGATGTCCTCACCGGTGTAGTCGGGATCAAGATAGATGTGGAGACTCGAAATACGATCGCCACGGAACTTGAAGACATTGCAAAAACGACCGCCGGGGGTGACTCCGCCAGTCCACGCTTTCCCTGACATCTTGCCGTGGGAGGTACCCTCCACCACAACGTAGTCGCCAGCGGGGATAAACGTCATGGCGTCGTAATCATGTCTGATGAATTCGAGCGTTCCCGCAAATCCCCTGGTCATCTCAAACAGAGACTGACGACCGAAGCCAAAACCAAACTTCGGGAAGTAAATTTCGGCGTCCTCATGAAACAAGTCGAGGACCTCAGGACGACCCTGATCGGCGAGCCTGAAATAGTCCTGGGTCGCCTTGATCCTCTTGTCGTTAGCGTCAGGGTGCACGCGCTATCTCCGTGTTTGTTCGAGCCTGCGACCGACCCAGGTCCTCATTGGCCAAGGACCGCCTGCAAACGCGGAAACAGCCGTGCGGCATTGCCTCCGAGCATGTCGACACGTTCCCCATCATTCAGTGCGGCACGCTGTACGACATGTTTGGATCGCGCGGCGAGATCTTGGCGCTGGTAGGGAAAGTCTGTCCCAAACAGCACCTGCGTCATGCCGGCGACATCGCGCAACATGCGGAGAACGGGATCGCCGGCGGCGAGCGCCGTATCCCAATACATCCGGCGGAACATGTCCGCAGCGGTTCCCCGCTGCTCAGCACGCGGAATGAAGCCCATCTCATCGATGATCACGAACCGTGCGGCCAGATAGGGGATCGAGCCGCCGGCGTGCGAGAAGATGTATTTCACGTTGGGCGTGCGCGCGAACCTTCCCGTGTAATGCATCTGCGCGACCACTCGATTGGTATCCGTCGGGAAGTCGATCACATTGTCAGGCAGCCCGAGCGAATGAGCTGCGGCGTCTGGCGACGGGTTGGGATGCACAAACACGACCGCTTGCCGACGTTCCAGCTCGTCGAAGACCGGCTCCAACACGGCGTCGCCCAGGTACACGCCGTTCGCATTTGTGAAGAGGACGCATCCATCGAGATTGAACACGTCCAAGGCGTACGCCAACTCCTCAAGAGAGGCGTCGACCGCCGGCAGTGGGAGGCACGCGAAGCTGGCAAAGCGGTCCGGTTTCGCTTGCACGAGTGTCGCGGCAAACTCGTTGCAACGGCGCGCCAACGTCCGCGCTTTGGCGCTGTTTCCAGTGTGCACGCCTGGTGTGCTCAGCGACACGACCGCGACGTCAATACCGGCGTCATCCATGAACGAAAGGGTGACGTCTGGCGACCATCGAAGGGGCGCCAGCCCACCGACAGGAGCGTGAGCGTTCTCCGTTTCCTGCCAGAAAAAATCAGGCAGCATGTGATGGTGCGTATCAACGGTCAACAGTTTGTCTTCTCGAGCGGCCATGGGCGATCAGGCGTTGTGGCCGAGAATCAGCTGTGCAGCACGGCCTGCGATCATGTGAGCCGACGCGTTTGTCCCAGGCCCCGTAATGATCTGTGGCATCACGGAGGCGTCCGCCACGCGCAAACCCAACATGCCGTGCACGCGCAGCTCTGGGTCGACGACTGCCAGTTTGTCCACACCCATCTTGCAGGTACCAACTGCGTGTCCAAAACTCGCCGAGGCCAGTTTGGCAAGTTCCCGGATCTCCTCCCCGCTCGCCTTGGGCCCTGGGATGAGTTCGCTTTCGCGCAAACTGTCGAAGGCATGCTGATTTCCAAGTTCACGCGCGGCTTCGATCGCGCGCACAACGCCCGCAAAATCGTGCTCTGTGCCGAGATAGTTGCCATCGATGACAGCGGCATCATGAAAGTTGTTGCTGGCCAGGCGGACGGAACCCGTGCTGGTGGGCTGCACAAGGGCTGGCGCGATTGTGAACGCGTCCGCGGGAGGAGTGCCAGAGCGCGAGGCTATTTCGGGCGTCACCACTGGTAGCTGATGCAGCACAAGACTAATGTCTGTGTCACCCGATGGACTGCTTGACAAGTACGCCTCTGCCTCGACGGCGTTGCTGTCGGCCGGCCGATCCGGCATCTTGCCTTTGTACTTGAATACGACGCCGGAGACGAGCACATGGTCCTGGAGATTCTCGCCGACGCCGGGCAGGTTCTCGACGACGTCGATTCCAAGGCTGCGAAGCGCCTTCGCCTCCCCCACGCCTGAGAGCATCAGAAGCTTCGGGCTATTGATGGCGCCCGCGGTAAGGATCACTTCCTTGTCGGCCGCGATATCCTTGAGCGCGCCGTCCGTCATCAGTTTGACACCCAGGCAACGAGTACCGTTGAAGTTCAGTTTCACGACGTTGGTGTTGAGCAGCATAGTGAGGTTGGGCCTCGACAATGCCGGACGCAGGAAGGCGCGAACGGTGCTCACCCGAGTCCCATCCGCGGCGATGTTCATGTTGATGTAACCGGCGCCGGAGCGCATCGGTCCGTTCACGTCATCCAGAATGGGCAGGCCAATTTGTCGTGCGGCATCGATGAAAGCTGGCGCCGTGGGATGAGGATCTTTCGGCCGGCGGATGTGTATGGGGCCACCGGCTCCGCGCCAGGTATTGGCGCCGGCCTCCCAATCCTCCTGACCCTTGAAAACCGGAAGCACGTCGGCGAAGGACCAACCCTTGGCCCCGTTCTTCGCCCACCCGTCGTAATCTCGTTCCATCCCGCGCATCCACACCATGGCATTGATGCTGGTGCCGCCACCAAGTACGTGACCGAGCGCCATATTGAACTTGCGATTGTTCAATCGCGGCGACGGATTGATGGGAAGGTGGTAGTCGAGCGGACCGCCGACGTTATAAAACCAGATACTCGGGTTCGCAATCGTTCGCGCGTCGTCGGGCCCTCCCGATTCGATCACCAGGACTTGCGCGCCTGAAGCGGACAATTCAGCCGCCAGGACCGAACCGGCTGCGCCCGCCCCCACCACGATGAAGTCGTACCGCTCTTGTACGGTCGCTGCGTTAGTCATTTTTGAACCGCTCGTGAATGTCAGAACGGGTACTGCCGCTGACCGCTGTGGGAGTTGATCCAGATCACGTCGCTGAAATCGTCCAAGCTGCGTGGTCCGGTGCGGCCCCAGCCGCTGTCGCGAACTCCGCCCATCGGCGCGTGAATCTCGTCGTTGATCGTCGGCGAATTCACATTCATGATGCCTGCGAGGACCTTCGGCGCCATCTCGAACGCCTTGTACGTGTTCCCCGCAAGAATCGACGACGTGAGTCCGTACATCGTGCGATTGGCAGCTACAATCGCTTCCTCAGGCGTATCTACGACTTCCACGACGACCACCGGTCCAAACGTCTCCTCATTGGCGATCGCTGCGTCCAGCGGAACGTCCGTCAGAATCGTTGGGTAGTAAATCTGTCTGTCGTACTTCGCGCCCGTATGTGCCTGGGCGCCCCGCGCCACGGCTTCCTTCACGCGATCGTCAATGAGCTTCACGGCATCGCGCGTGATGATGGGCCCGATGATGGTCTTTGGATTCAGGGGATCGCCGGCCGGCAGGCCGTTCGTGCGCGCAACGAACTTCGCCAGGAATTCGTCGGCGATCTTGCGTTGAATGATGATTCGGCGCGTATTCAGACAAATCTGACCTTGATGAAAGAAGGATCCAAACGTCGCCGTGCGGACCGCGTACTCCATGTCTACATCGTCGAGGATGATCATCGGATTGAATCCGCCCAGTTCCAGCACAGTACGTTTCAGGGTGCGCCCGGCGCGCTCCGCAAGCATGCGTGCCGTTTTGACGCCGCCGATCAAATTGATGACTCGCACTTCGGGACGGTCGAAGAACTCGTCGGCAATGGCCGCCGCGGCACCGGGCGCATGGGTGACCACGTTGATGACGCCTGCGGGAAACCCGGCCTCTTCCGCGACCTCGGCGAGCATCACGCCCGCCGAGACGGGCGCGAACTCCGATGGCTTGACCACAACGGTGTTCCCGGCAGCAACCGGCGAAATGACAGCACGCCACGACAGGATGTTGGCTCCGTTCCATGGGGTGAAGCTGGCCACGACGCCCAAGGGACGGCGCACGCCGACCGAGTGAGTGCCCGGGAGGCTGGTCTCCAGCACCTCGCCTTTGGGGAGGAACACCCAGCCTGCGACCTGTTGAAGGGTCGCGGCGACTAAGTCCTGTTGGAACGTCGCGAATGAGATGGTCGAGCCCGTTTCACGCGCCAAGATTTCAGCGATTTCCGTGCGGCGCCGCTTGACGATCTCGGCAGCCTTCAAGAACAGGCGGGCTTTCTCGGCGGGCGAGGCTTCCGACCATGTCGAGAAGGCCTTTGACGCAGCATCGACCGCGACACGCGCGTCCGCGCGAGAGCCGGCGGCGACCTGAGCGAATGGCTTTCCGGAGTACGGCTCATGCACCTCGAAGGTGCCGTTGTCTTCCGCGGTTCGCCATTGGTTGCCCGCAAAATAGCGGTGCTCTTTGATCCCGGTTTGCGTGGTAGTCATACCGTTTATCTCCGCGCGGTGCCCGAGCTACTCAGCCTTCGCGACAATTTGGGCGTCAATCGACATCTTGACTTCGTCACCGACGACGACGCCGCTCACGCGTGTCGACGCTCGCGACGTTGACGGTGGCCTCGACCTGAGCGCGTGAGGAGTCGCCGTCGGGAACGATCACGGTGCCCGTGACGTCGCTGAAGCGACCTCGGACGGTCGCGATCATGAGATGTTTCACCGCGAACTCGACATGCGTGTGCGCTGGATCAACCTGCCACGCGGTCACACTACCGAGGGTTGCCGCCTGCGTCGTCATCTCATCGCCTCCGCGATTCCGTCCACATTTGGTCTCAGCACGAATCCTGATGCTCTCCGTGCTTCGCAATCGCCGATCCATCGTAAGATGTTGAATTTACAAGGGCTTCGCTATCGAAATGGTGACGAGATTTCGCCAGTGGCGAAATCGTGTACAGATCCGCCGGAGAGGCAGGTCGCATGGATCAACCGCTTGAAGCACAGTTGCGAGAGACGCTGAACATCATTCCGGCGTACACGTGGTACGCGGCACCATCAGGCGGCCTCACCTTCGTCAACACGCGGAGTGCGGATTACCTCGG
>JBKPDW010000597.1:0-18185 GCA_046728115.1 Acidobacteriota bacterium
GTTTGTAGCCCCGGTAGATCCAGGCTTCCGCGTTGTCATTGCGCTTAGACAATGCCCTACGAAGCGGCTGTCCGAGCACGACGATTACCTGTTCTCGGTCCATGCCCACCAGCACGTGGCCGTTTTCGATAGCCGTTCGGATTCCTGGCGGCAGCTCGCCGTGAGACGCGAAATACTCTGCTCGCCTAACGCTTGCGAATGCTGACCTCGGCAAGTTCACACAGCCCCAAGGCGCCGCTGCGACTACGAAGACTTGCGCCGCGACCAGCAACTTCAAGGCCATGGTTGAGCTGCTCGCTGATAGGCTGGTTCACGATCGTAACAGACCGACCGATTGCCGCGCGCCGAGGGAGACCACAACCCGCTGCCTAAACAGATGGTCGATGAGGCGCAGCTCGACCGTCATGTCCCGTCCGGCGTAAGCTGGGAGGTGAGGTTCCTTTGGTGCCTGCACGAGATGAGGTGCACGATGCGGATCATCCACTTCGAGTTCGGAGCCCTCGACGTCGACGGCATCACCTACGAGCACGATATCGTTATCGACCAGGGTGACATTCACAAACGCAAGAAGAAAGCGTCCAAGAAGTTCCGCGATGCCTTCGGTCACACGCCACTGTCGTTGGAAGAAAACATTCCCTGGCGATGCACGCGCCTGGTCGTTGGCACTGGAGCCTATGGGCGGCTTCCCGTGATGGACGCAGTGAGGCGTGAGGCCGACGAGCGTGGCGTGCAGTTGATCGTTCTGCCAACGGCGGAGGCCATCAAGGTCCTGCAGAAAGGGACGGGAAAGATCAACGCAGTTCTCCATGTCACCTGCTGACGGAGCACCTTCGTCGCATTGAAGCGATGTAGACTCCACACGGAGCACCTGTTGGTGTCGTCCTGGCGTGATCTAGCGCAGTGCTGCGGGTTTCGTGGGCACGTTCTGGATCGCACGATCCCGCGTCCACATGGTGCAGCAGTTCGGGCAGTAGTGTTCGCCGGAGTCGGTCTGCGGGAGCGTCTCCAGTTGTGAACGCCGCACTTCATCCAGACGTTCCAACGCGGGACCACGCGCCTGAATGACCCCGCGACCCTACGTCTGCGGGACTTGACCGACTACGTTTACGACACGATTAGCGGAAAATCGGTTAGACGGTAGCCGGCTCAGCTGAATGCGTACCGCGGCGAAGCCCTGTCCGATGCAGCAGGCCGCGGAACGATCTGCTGCTGTCGAAAGATCAGGACCGCTCTGACGGGATACTCGTGCCGTGTCCTGCATCCGCTCGAGCGATGACGTGCTCGCGCGACGGAAGTTCTAAAGTGGTTGACAACCCGGCCTCGGCGAAGCGGAACTGCCCCTCGAAGAAGGCGTAGGCCGGATCCCAGCGTGTGCCGCCGACGATCGTGGCGAAGACTGTCTACGGCGCGCAAAAAAAATGTCGGCTTGAGCGGTATACTGTCTCACCGAAATGCGTGCCGTGTTCGCGGCCTTTATCGGACTGGTCATGCAGATCGCTGCACCCACACAACCCCGCTCCTTCAGATTGTTCGTGAACCGTTGCAGCCTGGAAGTGAAGCGGCATTTCACGCGATTGAGAAAAGACAGGGCTCGCATCTCGGCCCGCACTCGAGTGTCCCCACCCGTACCTGGGGGCTGAATCTCTTACGGGATCGAAAGAGGTGTGGTGGTTCAACGGCTACGAGTCGCGGACTGAGCAGAAACAGGTTTACGACGCGTGCTCGCAGAACGCGTCACCGGAGACCGGTATTTCGCCGGCATGATCAACGGCGAGGCCCGACTCCCGAGTCGACCTGTCGGGAACACCGCAGGATGAAGTCCTCCACTTCGTGCAGCCTTACACAGATGGTCCGAATCGGTTGCAGACGGCCACCGTCGTCAAGTCGTTTCAGATGGTCATCGAGGCGTTCACCGAACTTGAGCGCGTCGGCGAGCGGCTCCGCCAACATGGACTGGCGACGCCTCGTAGCGCTTTCAAGATATTTCCTTAATGGAGTGGCGACGGTCTTTGGTCGGAAAGCCATTGTTGTGATGGGGTTCGGTTTCGCTGCCGCCGTAGTGGGGGCGTGCCAGAATTCACAGCCCGCTCCTGGAGTTCGTGACCCGGGAGTGCGGGGTGGACCGCCGAGTGGCGGGGGACCTCTGGCGGGCCTGACTCCGGACGAAGACGCGTCCTTTAAGGATGGGCTCGCGAAGTTCCTCGATATTGAGTCGGTGCCCGACGGGCTTGGGCCTCGGTTCAACTCCAACCAATGTTCGTCATGTCACTCTCAACCGGGCGTGGGTGGATCGAGCCCAACCTCGAATCCGCTGATCGCTGTTGCCACGTTGAACGGTGCAAGAAACACGGTACCGTGGTTCATTACACAAAATGGGCCAATCCGTGAAGCACGGTTTAAGTTGAATCCTCAAGGAACTCCGGATGGTGGCGTTCATGCCATTTTCACAATCGCGGGTCGTCGTGATGCCGCGGGCTGTGGCATTTCGCAACCTGATTTTCTGCCAGCGGGAAACGCGCAGACCGGCCAAGGTGGGAACTCAAACATCATTTTCCGGATCCCAACGCCAGTTTTCGGCGATGGGCTCATTGAAGCGATTCCCGACTCCGAGATCCTGTCGAAAATGAACGCTGCCTTGTCTCAGAATAGACAACTGGGAATTCAGGGTCATCCCAACGCAATTATCAGCGGCACGGCGAACCTGAGCGGCAACGATGGGACGATCACGCGATTTGGTTGGAAGGCACAAAATCACCTCCTTACGTTCTCGGGTGAGGCGTACAACGTCGAAATGGGGGTGACGAATCAACTCTTTCCGCATGAGCGAGACGAGACGTCGGGCTGCGTCTTGAATGCTATTCCAGAGGACACCGTGAGATTTTCGGACCAGGCAGATACCACCATCCTCTCCGACGTTGATGCCTTCGCCAACTTCATGCGTCTGCTGGCTCCGCCGGTACCCGCGCCGGACACGTCGTCCACACAGTCGGGCCGGGGCTTGTTTGCGACTACGGGATGCGCCGGGTGCCACACACCATCGCTGACGACAGGCAACATGATCAAGAGTGGCTCATCGACAATACCGAGTGCCGTACTGAGCCGCAAGACCGCCAACCTCTACTCGGATTTTCTCGTCCATAACATGGGCGTCGGTTTGTCCGACGGCATCAATCAGGGCGGTGCCGGTCCGAACGAGTTCAGGACTGCACCGCTATGGGGCGTCGGGCAGCGCGTCTTCTTCCTACATGATGGACGGACGACAAACATTGTCGATGCCATCGAAGATCATAGAAGTCGTGGGAGTGAGGCGAATCAGGTGATTGAGCGCTTCAATCGCCTGACTGAGGCACAACAGCAAGACGTCATCAACTTCCTGCGTTCTCTGTAGCGATTGGAGAACGGCGCGCGCACGGCTCGCCACTCTTCCCGACATCAAGAGTCGGCAATGCTGAGAGCTGGATCCGGCGAGAAGCTCACGCGGTTGCGATGAGATCGCGAGCGAGCGAGCGCGGACTTAGGAGTACTGATCGTGAACGCGCGGCATCTCGAGCGCGCGCTCACGGTGTTCGTCGATCACTACAACCGCCATCGGCCTCATCGCAGCTTGGACCTCTCAACGCCGAACGGTCGCGAGTCGATTGAGACCTGGAACGCGATGCAACCGATCATCGTGAACCGTCGCGACCGTCTCGGCGGGCTTTTGCACGAATACGAGCGCGCGGCGTGACTCGGATCGAATTTGCGCACCGCACAGGGTGTGAATATCGATTGGCGCCCGTTCGGGAGTGTCATTCAAACAGGCATCCAGGTGCCGTTCATGTTCCTGCTGTCCGATCACGGCACCGAGAACGACCCGGTGAGCCGTCGCATCTTGAATCAGATCCAGGCGATTTACGATCGTCAGCCAACCGGCACGCGCGTGCGCGCCGCCATTCTCGGCGCCCACCACTTCACGTTCAGCGATGACGGCGCGCTGCTCAAGAACGCACTGTTTCGCGGGCTGCTGCGGCTGTTCGGGCGCCTTCACATCCCGGCCGCAGACAACTGGACGTGACGGCCTATGCGGTGCGGACGTTCTGCGACGCGCATTTGAAAGATACGAGGGGCGTCCCGATCGTACTCACATCCCCGCGATTTCCCGAACCGGTCCTGTTGCTGTGACCGTCGGCCGTAACGGCTGGTTGTGGAGGATTGGGACTGGAATGCAAATCGCAGGGCTCCGGCGACAGATTTCGTTCTCCTGAAGACACGCCCGTGAGATGACCGTTGACGAAACCACCCGGGGTTCCGTAAAACTCCCACATGGATACGTCCAGGCGCGCGGTGGTACGCAGCGATGTTCTCGGGCAATTTCCCGATCTCTTCAGCACGAAGGTCGTCAACGGCCGCCGCATCGAAGTCGACGAGGTCATCGGCACGCTGACGGCGGACCTGCGCCCCGCCATTGCCGCCGCGTTGTCGGCGCGTCGCGCGCGACTGGAGTCCGCGGCGCCGGTGCGCGAGAAATACGCGTGGCCCGACTGGAACGAGCGCTTCGAAGATCCCGTGACGGGCCGCCCCTGGACCCTCCGCGACATCGTCCAGGGCCTGATTGACAACTTTCTCGGACACGATACCGAACGGCGATGGCGCCTCAACGATGACGTGCCGGTCCCCGCCGATGCCCATCCGTCGCGCAATCCCGGCCTCGAGCTGACCGGCCCGTGGCACCCGCTGGACATGGCCATCAATGCCTTGAACAGCGCGGCGCCGATGAACATGCCCGACTTCGAAGACGCCTCTCCGCCTCACTTCGAGCCGGACGGCGCACCGCGGCACGAACCCATCGGCGTCTATGCGGCGCTGCAGAACGCGAAGGACATTTTCGAGGGCCGGTGGGAGGGCCGGGCGTACGAGGTGGTCAAGAAAGGCCAGCCGCGACGCTACACGATCGAGACGCCGCCGGCCGAGTGGCCCACGCGGTTCGTTCGGCCGCCCGGCATTCACGTCCGGTTCGATCACATTACAGCGGCAGGCGAGCCGGTTCCTGGCGTCGTCGCGATCGCCGTGTTGTGGACGCTCAACACGTTCGACGCGCTCCGGCGTCTCGGCACCGGCGTGTACTTCTACATCCCGAAGCTCCAGACGCCGCACGAGGCGCTCATCATCGAGACGATCCTGTCGCGCCTCGAGCGCGTGTGCGGCGTCCCGTACGGCACGTTGAAGATCAAGGTCCTGTACGAAGAAGGCAATGCCGGACGGTTTCTTCCCGCTATTGCGTGGACGCTGCGGCGCCGCCTGCTCGGCACCAACGTCGGCCGCTGGGACTACCTTGGCAGCCTCATCGAGATCTGGAAGGACGATCCTAGCGGGGTCTATCCCGATCCTCAATCGGTCGGCATGGCGTCGCCGAACATGATCGCGTATCAGCGCTACAACGCGCTGACGATGCTGATGGCGGGAATGAAGGAGGGGAATCTCAGTCAGGCGGCGCCGATCGGCGGAATGGCGGCGGTGATGATCTATCCGCCGGGCGATCCGTACGGCCGCTCGCGCTACAACCCGCTGGCACTGCGCGCCATGGTGATCGACAAGCTGCGCGAGCGGCTGCTCGGTCTCGTGTTCGTGCGGGCCAAGGTCGACTCGAACGACGCGCGTCCGACGCTCGAGGGCATTCTCGCGGGCCGGGTGAAGGGACGGCTCTACGATGCCTATCGCCAAAGCTGGGTTGCGAGCCCGGAGCCGTCGTACGTCGCGGCCGGCAACCGTCCTCTGCAGACGCCGGTCGACGGACTCCAGGCGATTGTCGACGCGCCGCTGGTCACGATCGACGTCAAGGGACAGCCGGTGCCTGCCGTCGGCAGCGGCCTTACCGCGACGGAGCGCGCGCTGCTGCGGTCGCGAGGCCTCCTGGACGAGCAAGGGCGCATCACGCCCTGGGTCGTCGTCGAGGAGGACCTGAACACGCCCGAGAAGCTGCTCACGCCCGACCGCTGGGCGGACATCTACGCGGTCCCTTCCGGCGAGATCACGATCGAGCACATCCAGCACGCCTTCTACATGGCGGCCAACTACGGGTTCCAGATTCTCAACGGCAATTTCGCTGCCGCAATCGACGATTATGAGCTGTCGCTGCGTTTCATGAACGACCTGGCCACCTATCGCATCGACGTGTCATGGTTGTGGACGCTTTTGCATCACCAGGCGACGGTGAGCCGGGATGGTTACCTGAAGGCTCCTGCGCTGACAGAGGACGGCGTCGTCCCGGCGTCGATCGCGATCCCGGTGGTAGCCGGGACGCGGGTGACGCCGGAGCTGTTCGAGCACCTTTTGCAATGTCACAACGACTGGACGGCCGCCTTCTTCGCGGAACTCGATCGGCGCGGCGATCCTGGCCGGTTCGACCGCGCGAAGGCGCCGGTCATCATGGAGATCCTCAGCCGGCAGTTGTCGTCCAAGCGCTACCTCCAGCACAGCGCACGCGTGCTGTTCGTCGTGGCGCCCGCACCTGTCGACGAG
Organism: Acidobacteriota bacterium; assembly: GCA_046728115.1. Taxonomy (GTDB): domain Bacteria; phylum Acidobacteriota; class Vicinamibacteria; order Vicinamibacterales; family CAVVIG01; genus CAVSWN01. Next base: position 6,499 of record JBKPDW010000597.1, read on the forward strand.
CGCGCGCAGTTGCTCGACGCGATTTTCGATCTGTCGCGAACGGAAATCGTCCAGCGCGTTCGTGGCGGTACGTTGCCGGCCTCGGCACTGAGCGCGCACGATTACGTGCACGACATCTACCCTCCGGCTGGCTGAGCATCGATTGTCACCGTTGGCTCGACCGCGTGGTCGGTCCCTTCTGTGCTGAGTGCTTACACACTCGTCCACCATCTGAAAGGTGATGCGGAACCGCCATCGAAGGCGCGGCGGAGGGCGCTCTCGTTCTCACGCGACCGATGTTCGACCGCCTGCGGGAAGGTACCGTCGCCGGCGTTCTTCGTGCTCTGGCGCAATCGACACCGGTTGCTCTGCTGTGACGTCGGGCGACCGGATACGCCGGTCGGGCAGGAAGGACACTGATCGCCCAGGCCGCGATCAGGTCGCTTCATCTGGGACGCTGGCGGACGCGTGAAATGTGAGCGTGATCGCACCGAATCCGTGGACGTCAATCGCGCCCAGCGGGCGGCGGACATTAGCATCGACGGCCGGGGGCCGTATAATCGGCGCCACTTTCCATGCCTATCGCCCCAGGCGCGCGTCTCGGCGGCTACGAAGTCCTCTCGCCGCTCGGGGCTGGTGGCATGGGCGAAGTGTATCGCGCACGCGATTCGAGACTGGCGCGCGATGTCGCCATCAAGATTCTGCCCGAAGCGCTGGCCGGAGACGCTGCGGCACGGGCGCGGTTCGAGCGCGAAGCGCACGCCATTGCGGCGCTGTCGCATCCCAATATTCTCGGCATCTACAACTTCGGCGTTGGCGCGCGCGCCGCTGCTCGGCGGCGATCCTCGCGAGCTGATGGAGAACGTGCGCGAGGCCGAATGGAATCGCAGCGGGCGCGATCTGGCTATCGTGCGGCGTGTCGACGATCGCGATCGACTCGAATATCCGACCGGGAAGACGTTGTACTCGACCAGCGGCTACATCAGCGGTTTGCGATTCTCGCCTGCCGGGGACGCGATCGCATTTTTCGATCATCCTGTTTTCAACGACAACCGCGGATCCGTGTCAATCATCGCGCTGTCCGGTGACACAACGACGCTCACATCCGGCTGGCATTCGATCGACGGACTGGCATGGCGACCGGTGGGGACGAACTGTGGTTTTCCGGCACCCGGAGCGGCGAAGCGTGGGGTGTGTGGGCCGCCACCCGTTCCGGGCAGATTCGATCTGTTCTGAAGGCTCCCGTGGACCTGATTCTGCACGACATTGCGCCTGACGGCCGTGCCCTGCTGTCGCGGGTGCGGCTCCCTCGCGAAGCGGTGGCCTTGCTGGCCGGCGAATCGCGCGAGCGCGACGTGTCGTGGAGCACCGAGGTGTACGCGCGCGACATCGCCGCCGACGGTCGTGCCATCCTCTGGACCCACTTCGGCGAGCGCTCAGGTCCGTATTACAGCGTGTACTTTCAGCGCGCCGGCGCGCGCCAGGGCGCTCGCATCGGCGAAGGCGAAGGCACATCGCTCTCTCCCGATGGGCGAACGGCGCTCGCCGTCGTGTACGCGTCGCCGACCCGAGTGATGGTGCTGCCGACCGGCGCTGGCGATCCGAAAACGCTGCCGGGCGGGGGCCTCGTGCATCAATGGGCCTCCCGGTTTCCGGATAGCAAACACGTGCTGATCTCAGCCAGCGACACGAGCGGCGCAAACCGGTTCTATGTGCAGGACGCGACCGACGGTCAGGGGCCTCGGCCGATCACTGAGGCCGGCGTGACCGTCTTTGCATTCGGGATGGGCGTGCCTGTTTCGCCCGATGGCTCGTCGTTCGTGGCGCAGGCCGCGGATCGGCGCGCGATGATCTATCCGATTGCAGGCGGACCGCCGCGTCCGCTTCGCGGCATACAGCTCGGTGAGATTCCAATCCTGTGGCAGCGTGACGGCGGCATCGTCGTGTATCGGCGCGCGGACCTACCGGCCGGCGTCTATCGCGTGGATCTTGCGACTGGCGCGCGGACCGAGTTGCGAACAATCATGCCCGTCGACGCGTCAGGTCTTCGAGTAATGCCCCAACTCCACATGACGCCCGACGCTCGGTGGTATGTCTACAGCTTTTCGCGGCTCGTGTCGGACCTTTACCTGGTGAAAGGAATCAGGTAGACAGCGATAAGTGGCGAGTGTCCGTTGTCATCGGCGTCACGTCAGTCGACGCGAGGTCTTCGGGCCGAGGTTGACCGTGCCGGTCAACGGAGCGAGGATGACGGAGCGGTCATGAACGACCTTCCCGACTACGAGCTCGTAAGGACCAAAGCCTCGCCCGCACCCGAACCGGAGCGGGGACGGCGGACGCCGGTAGCGCTGTGGATCGCGGCGATTCTGGTTGTCGTTGCCGCGTTCGCGGCCTTCTTCTACTCGCGGCGAAGCATCCCGGCGCCGCCGCAGGCGGCCGCCCGGCCGGCGGAAGCGGCGCCGCAAGCCGTTCGACCTCTCGGCGGCGAGCCCGAGGCCGTGACGGTGCCGCCGCTCGACGAGAGCGACGACGTCGTGCGGACGCTCGTGCGGGCGATCACGTCATATCCGGACGTGATCACCTGGCTGGCGACGACCAATCTGATTCGCAACTTCACCGTCGTCGTCGCCAACGTGGCGGACGGGAGTACTCCGGCGCGACACCTCCGCGTCCTCACGCTGAAGGCGCGATTCGTCGTCGCGACCCGTGCCGGCCGGACGATCATCGATCCGCGCAGCTACGATCGGTACGACAGCGTCGCGGGCGCGGCCGCGTCGATCGATCCAGCCGGTGCCGCGCGCGTGTACGGGACGCTGAAGCCGCGCATCGGCGAAGCCTACGCCGAACTGGGGATGCCGCCGGATGCCTTCGATCGAGCGCTCGAACGTGCCATCGTCGCGCTGCTCCAGACGCCGGCGGTCGACGGCCCGATTCCCGTGGAGCCGCAAGGCGGAACTGGGTATCGCTACGCGGATCCGAAACTCGAGAACCTGACCGCCGCGCAGAAACAGCTGCTGCGCGCGGGCCCTCGCAACGTCCGGCTGGTGCAGTCCTCCCTGCGGCGGCTCGCGGAGGCACTCGGGATTCCGCCGGAGCGACTGCGCTAGATGTTCAGTCCTGGCCTGATTCCACGACGTCGCCATTCACGAGGCTGGCGCGCGACGTCGCGTTGCCACAGCGGCCGTGCGGCAGGCGCTACGGCACGCGATCGACGCGAGGGGAAGAAAGGTAGGCGGGGCGGGGCACGATCGCGCGGCGGATCGCCGGTAAACGCGAAGGCCGGCCCCGAAGGCGGTGTCGTTTCGCTGCTGTACGCTCGTCTAAAATAGACGGGAATTAGATGAAGAGCAGGAAAACCGGCGGTCGGAAAAAGGGGGCGCCGAACAAGGCGACGCGCGACGTGAGAGCGCTCTGCGCCTCGATCATCAACGACCCGCTCTACCTGCAGAACCTGCGTCAGCACGCCATCGAACGTAAACTGGCGCCGGCCGTCGAGTGCCTGCTGTTTCACTACGCCTACGGCGTGCCGCGGCAGCCGGTGGAGATCGACCCGCCGCTCGGGCCGATCTTCCAGATCGCTACGCTCCCGCAGCTGACGCCGTCACCACCGCGGTTGGCGAGCTCGAGGGAGATCGATCCCGCCGCGAGATCGGTCTCGTCCGCCCTCGATGCCACGCGCTCGACGGCCGAGGAGCCACCCCCGTGACGCAGGCCACAGGCCAGGCGCCAGGGCCGCGCCGTCGGCAGGCCGCAAGCCCGGTTTAGGATCGGCCGGCCAGGGGGTGGTGGTTCGCTCTGAGTCCGCGCGGTCACGCTCGAGAGACGCGAGTGCCGGTTGGTTGGGTGCGGACATGAAGACCTCCTGCATCCGCACGGCAGCCGGTCGCTCTGCGCCAGGTTCGGCGCGCGCTGGCGAGCACGTCGGAGGACAATTAGTTGCTGCTTGAGCAGCAGATTCTCGGCGATCACCGCTCGCACGCCACCGGGCCACACAGCTTCGCGGTCGTGACGGCCAGGTGCAGCAGGCTGATCAGGAAGCCGTTCATGTGCGCGTCAGCGTAGGGCACATATCGAACGCCGCGCAACGTTGCCCAATCCTTGGATCGGCGCGAGAATTGGCAATTCGAGACCCACAGGGACAACTATTCCAAATGGCTCGCCGCGCCTCAGAATTTGAGCTGCGTCGAGAGCCGCAACAGCCGGCCCTGAAGCACTGCCTGCGGCTGGCCGAGGGTTGAGCCGTAGTTCTGGTTCTGCGCGAGGACGACGTTGCTGTTCAGCGCGTTGAACATGTCGAGCGCGCCGTCCACGCGATACTTTCCGATCCGGAAGACTTTCCGGAAACTCAAATCGAGCTGCGTCCACCGATCGAGATACAGGCTGCCGGGCGGAACCAGGGGCATGGTCACCGACTGCGTCCGCTGGCCGTTGGGAAACACGCTCGCGGCCGGCGTCCAGAGCACGGTTTGTGGCACGCCGGTGTAGCTCTGCAGCGACACCCCGATCAGGACGTCCCACGCCACCGTGTAGCTGCCCGCGAGCTTGAAGTCCGATCGGAACGGAATGTCGTACTGACTCTGATCGCAATAGCGGAACGTGTTCGGATCGTAGCCCGCGCACGACACCGTCACGATCCGGTCGGCCGACCAGCCGCCGAACAGGTTCGTCCGCGGCATCCGCGCGGCGAAGCTCACCTCGAGCCCGTTGTAGTTGACGCGCGCTTTCGATCGATCGGTGGCTGTCGTGTCGAGCAGATCGACCTGCCCCTGTTTCGAGCGATTCAGGTTGTAGATCGTGACCGGCTCGCCGTTGAGCGGGCTCGGCGTCACGAACGGCGTGTAGTCGTCGACGGTCACGAGCGTGTTGATCTGCTGCTCGAGGTCGTAGGTGTCGCGCCGATACCACGCGCCGGTCACCGACAGGCCCGGCACGATCTCACGCGTCACGCCGAGCGTGTACTCGATGTCGTACGGGCGATGGATGCCCGGATCGGCGCGGCGCGTCGCCACGATGCCGAGGTTACGGTTGTTGCTCGGCCCGATCTCGTTGTCCTGCGCGATGCCGTCACGGTTGGTCGGCAGCGCGAACGGTGAACAGGTCGATGTTCCCGGAAGGTAGTCGCAGTCGGACCAGTTCCGCGTGTCGCTCTGCAGCACCAGCGGGTCGTACCGGTTCGCGAAGTCGGTCGTGTACGCCCGGTTGTATTTGTTGATGCTCCCTTTCAGCGCCGTCTTCGCGTCGCCCGTCAGGTCGTACACCATGCTGAAGCGCGGCGCGAAGTTCTTCCAGTTCGGAACGTTCGACACCTCCGGAAAGGAGCGCGCCGGCACGAAGCGGCCCGCCGGCGCCGCCTTGGCCTGAATGGCGGCGTTGAAGTACTCCCAGCGAAGGCCCGGGTTGACCGTCAACCGTTTGAGCGTCCACGAATCCTGCACGTACATCCCGAGGTCCGCTTTCATGAGGTCGTACAACCCCGTCGTCGTGTCGTAGACGATGACCGAGTCGGGCACGCCGTCGCGGTACCGCTGCGTGAGATCCGCGTTCGCGTCGCGGTTGATCCAGTTCTGGCCGATGTGCCACTGGATGCCGGTCTTGAGCGCGTGCGAACCGGTCACGTACGTCATCGTCGAGATGAACATGTAGCGGAAGTTGTACGTCCCCAGCTCCGGGGGCGCGGCGGTGGTCGTCGTGCCGCGATTGATGTCGACGCGCGACGCGCTGTCGTACCACTCCGGCGTGAACGGTTCCTTCTTGACGCCGGGTTGGTACCCTTCGCGGTACGAGTTCACGCTCGTCCCGAAGCCGGCATCGAACACCAGCTTGTTGCTGACGGTGGACGTCCACTTGATTCCGTCCGTGTACTTCAGGACCGGGGGGCGCCGCGCCGACGCGAATTGCACCTCCTGGCCCGACGTGAACAGGTGGCCGACGTACTTCCACTGGTAGTCGTCGTACACCGTGAGCTTGTTGCGCGGCGACATCTGCCACGTCAGGCGCAGCGTGTAGTTGCGGACGCGCTGATCGTAGATGCCCGGAGAGCCGTCCGGGTACACGCTGTTGGCGACGATGTTGTTGTTGCCGACGTTGCGGTAGGAGCCGAAGAACCAGAGCCTGTCGCGAATGATCGGCCCGCCCAGCGAGGCGTTCACGTCGTAGATCAAATCGACCGCGTCGGGTGTCTTCAGCCCACGATCGAGCAGATCCTGCGTGAGGTTGTTGGTCTGGAACGAACCGTCGGTGTAGCCGAAGTACGTGGCGCCGCTGAAGTTGTTTCCGCCTTCGCGCGGAATCAGGTTCAGGTGCGGTCCGCCGGCCGAGACGTCGGCGCCGAGCGCCGCCGTCTGGACGGTGACTTCCTGCGTCATCGCGTCGTTGTGATCCGGATGGCTGTCGCCGCCGCCGACGAGCGTGTTCATCTTCATGCCGTCGACGTCGATGGTTGTGTCCTTGGTGACGCTCATGTGCGCGGTGAGCCGCGGATTGACGGCGCTGCGCGCGCCGCCCACGTTCTGATCGCTCACCTTCGTGCCGACCGCGAGGGCGCCTTCCGCCTGGTACATGCGCGGCACGGGTACCGCATCGAGTAGCTGACGGCTCAGAATCGTCGTCCGCTGCGCGTTCTGCACGTCGACCACGGGTGACTGCCCCGAGACCGTGACCGATTCCTCGACGGCGCCGACGTGCAACTCCGCGTTGACGGTCGCCGTGAAGTTCGACGGCAGATCGATCGCATCGGCGACGAACGTGCTGAAGCCCTGAATCGTAAACGTCACCTTGTAGAGGCCGGGCCGCAGATCGACGATCGCGTAGCGGCCCTGCGTGTCGGTGACCACGGTCCGGACGCGCTCGATGAGCGCGGGGCTGGACGCTTCGACCGCCACGCCCGGCAGCACCGCGCCGCTCGAATCCCTGACGACACCGGTGATTGCGCTTTGCGCGGACGCAGACGAGGGCAGCAGGAGCCCGAAGGATCCCGCCGCGATGAGGGTCCCGAAACTCCTGCTGAGCATACCGCCCTCCAAAACGAGTTGCGTGATGGAACGAGGAGCGAAGAAATGCGCCGATTGTGTTACTACCGGACGAGCGTAGTGTCAAGAAAGTCGTAGTGTCCCAGATGTCGGCCGACGCGGCGGGGCGTAATCACGCCGCACGGCTGTAATAATTCAGCCACCTGCCGACACGGGGCTGCCGACGGACGCGACGGGCTTGTGGTTGTTGAAAAGTCCATTCGACCCTTTGACGGCGACGGGGAGCAGCGTATGCGGCAGGTCCCCTGCTGAACGTTGTGCGCGGTTCGCGTTGAGGATGGCGACCACCGAGATCGGACGCAATGCTGCACGGATTCGCGCGTCCAGGCGTTCAGGACCTCATCCTGCTGATGGGCCGCCGCTTCACTCGCGACAACGGCCGCCTCGATCGCGGCGGGCTGCACGACGCAAGATTTCCTTGGCCATCGCGTCGTCTGCCGGCATTCCCCCGAACGAGATGCAGCGCGGTTCGCCGTTGTCGCGCGCGCCCCGAATGCAGCCATTGCGAAGGACATCGTGAGCGTTGCCTGTGTAGCAGACCATCAATTTCCGTCCACACCGTCGACATCGCAGCCGACCGCTCAAGAGCGCAGGCCCTCTCGTGACCGGCCCGGTGTGATCCCACCCACGGAGATTGGCGATCATCGTCTGCCGGATCCGTTCAAATTCCTCCCAGCTCACGTATCCCTCGTGCGCCTGCGGAATGAAGGCGAGCCATTCCTCGCGCGGACGGCGGCGATAACACGCACGCGGCTCGCCATGCACATAGTGAAGCGTGTGCTCGATCTTTCCATATGCGTACGCCCCACCGTAGATCGGATTGCTGAGCATGCGGTACAGCACGCCATAAGATGGGCATCGCCAGGCGATCTCACCGGAGACCGATCGCGCGGGCAGCTGGAGGCCGGGCTCCAGAAACCACGAGAGCGTCTGCCGCACCGTCCCGAGTTCGCCAAACGTCTGGAACACCAGCGCGACGGCCTCTTGAATGCGGCGATCCGGATCCTTCTCAAAATGCGGCGCGTCGGTTTTGAGAAATCCCACGGGTGCCGCCACGAGCAGCTCGCCGCGCTGCGCCTTGGCCCGTCGCGCCTCGACCGATCGCTGCCGCAACACACATCGAGTTCGTATTCGTTCAAACTGCTTTTCAGTCCCAGCAGCAAGCGATCGTTACTGAGGCGCGGGCAATAGACGGCTTCCAAATCGATCAAGACCGTATCGACCACACGACACACCTCGACGAGGTGTTGCCACTCCCGACTATTCCGGGCGAATCGCGACACCTCACGGGCGGCAACACCGCCGACGTTGCCCAGACAGACTTCGGCCACGATGCGTTCAAAGCCGGCGCGCGTGACCGTGCCGGCGGCGGACCGACCCAAGTCTTCATCCACCACCTCGATCTCACGCCAGCCTACGTGATGCAGCCGGTCCTGCATCGCATACTGCAACCGCTGGCTTTCGAGATTGTGATTGACTTGGTAGCGGAGGACTGGCGTACATACAGCCGCTTTCCGTGCCACGTGCTGCGATTTGATCTTGTCACTCATGGCGCGCCTCCCGCCCCGCACCGGAGCCGCGCATCTGATCGGCCTGCAGACGGAGCAGGCGTGCGCCTTGGCCTGGATGTCCGACGGCAGGGCCTGAAATCGCGGCCGTGGCGGCGGAGGATGAAAGAGAGTCGGTTGGGCGAGTCGTGATCGGTGGCGGGACCGTGACATCCGTACCTCCTGTGGCATGCACCACATGAGGCTGTGCTTGTGACTCGGCGGCGCGCCGCGCCGTCTGTAACACGGTCTTCAATTCCAACAACGCCCGACAGTCCACGATCGGCGTGGTGGTCAGCCGCAGGGGATCACACGAGGCCGGGTCAAACATCCAGGCAGGCACTTCCAGACACCGGTCATTTCGCTGGTCATCGAAGCCGCACCGACACACGGGGTGTCCGCCTTTGCTCAGCGCCTCGTACACCGTGGCAACCCGTCCGAACCACGGATGCCACCGGTACCGGACTTCGCGAGATTCAGTAATGTGAGTGTTGCGTTGTCGACTTTTACCATCGGGCGCGCACACATCTCGGCCTCGAGAAAGACGCGCCAGATCATCGCCTACGGAGCAAACCATCAGCAGGACCGATCGTCGCGATCGCCGAAGTCGGTGGGCTCCATCACCGATACGAACGGCGAGCGGCGTAACGCCTCCCTGCAAACCGCCCGCACACTTCGCTCAACCGCTGTGTGCCGCGTCGCTGACAGTGATTATCACCGCAAACGGCGGATCGACAAGGCGCTTGAACAAGCGGTCGACGTCCTTCGCGCTTCACTTGGTGGAATGTCGCTCAGGGGCCCGCCGCGGTTTTGGCGAACGTCACCCGACACCACTGTATGATCACGCCCGTGACACCCGCACTTTCGGTGCGCGCTGGGCGCGAGTTCATCACTTGCGAAAGCTAACAGTCGGCGACGGGATGCGAAACCTGACGCGCAAGACTTTTGCAGAAGGGAGTCAGGCGATGAGAGCTTGGTCGATCGGAATTCTTGCGGGCGGTGTGCTGGCTTACGGAGTGATGGCAGCGCAGACGCCTGCCAAAACGGCTGGGTCGCAAGGCGCCGCCAAGACTGCGTCTGCGGGACAGGCGGCGAAGGGCAGTGGTGCACCAGGCAACGTGACTCAAGCGCGCGTGCTGGCCGAGGCTGGCCGTGGCGACAACTGGCTGGTGAACGGCGGAAATTTTGAGTCCCAGCACTTCAGTCCGCTGAAGAGCATTACGGACCAGAACATCGGCGGGCTGGGCCTGGCGTGGGCGCTCCCGGTGCACAGTCCGATGGGTCTTTCGGCGGAGCCGATCGTCGTAGATGGGGTGATCTATCTGGGGGCTCCGTTGGACATTGTGTACGCAATTGATGGCGCGACGGGAAAGGTCCTCTGGGGATTCGATCCGCACATCCGCATCAACGGCCCATGGCGTAACTCCTATGAAGGGCGCAAGAATCGCGGCGTCGCCGTGTGGAACGGCAAGGTGTACGTCGGGACTGGCGACTGCCGTATGGTCGCGATTGATGCCGCCACGGGGAAGCAGGTGTGGGCAACCCCAGTATGCGATGCCGATCAGACCGGGATTACTGAAGCGCCGCGCGTCGGCGACGGCAAGGTGTTCACTGGTTGGGCCGGCATGGAGTACGACGTGCGCGGTGGCGTCGTGGCCGTTGACGCCGAGACGGGCAAGAAAGTCTGGACGTTCTGGACAACGCCCGGCGATCCGTCGAAGCCGTACGAATCGAAAACGATGGAGGCGGCCGCCAAAACCTGGGTTGGGGAATCGTGGAAGCTCGGTGGTGCCAACGTGTGGACCGCGATGACCTACGAAGCGGTCACGAACCTGTTGCTCTTCGGGACCTCGACCACCGGCGAGGACGTGGGTGATTTCACCGGCATCAAATCGGGCGGCAGCCGGTTGTTCGCCAACTCGATCGTGGCGGTGAACGCTTCGACGGGCCAGTACGTATGGCACTACCAGACGAATACGCCACCAAATGGCGCGGAGGAGTTTCACATCCTCGAGGCCAATATCGTCGTGGACGGAAAAGAGCAGCGGGCCGTCATGACCATTCCGAGAAACGGGGTGTTTTACACGCTCGACGCGCGCACCGGGAAGGCGATTGTTCCGCCGCGGGGAATCGATGGCGCGGCGGTGTCCGCCCTGAAGCAGATTGATTTGAACGCTGTGCCATCCGCCGCGCCCGGCGCTGTGGCGGGCACTCAAACCGGCGGAGCGCCAGACGAGAACGCGACGTTGACGTACGGCGAAGCGAGCCGGAACAACAATGCAAACGGCCCCACTACCAGCATTGGGCATGCGTGGTTCCCCATGGGCTACAACGCGCAGACGGGACTCATGTACATTCCAGCGTACGAGAACCTCGGGAGGGGTGCCGCTCGAGGAACTTTAGCTCACGGCAAGCTCGTCGCGTATGACCCGATCAAGCAAGCGCCACGCTGGGTCGCGACCGTCCCGCTCTCGGTCAACGGCGGCGTCCTGGCCACGGCCGGGAATCTCGTGTTCTTCGGCGACGCGAGCGGGGACTTCTCGGCGTACGCCGCAGACACCGGCAAAAGAATCTGGTCCGTCGAAACGGGCTCGGCGATCCAGTCGGTCCCGGTGAGTTATGTGGTGAATGGCGAGCAATACGTGCTGATGCCCATCGGACTCGGTGGCGGATTTCGGTTGTTCGGGCGCGTGAGCGATATGGCGACCATGGAAACGAAACGGGGCCCGGCGGCCCTGATGGCGTTCAAGCTGGGTGGCAAAGCGGCGATGCCAAAGATTCAAGCCTACATTCCCGCCGTGCCGAAGCCACCCGAGCAAACGGCCAGCCCGGAAAAGGTTCAGCAGGGCCAGCGAGTGTACAACAAATTCTTCTGTCAGAAGTGTCACTCCCCTGAGGCGGATGGGAGCGGCGCGTGGGCGCTTGATGGCGAGGTGCCCGATCTGCGGTACATGCCGCTCAGTGTTCATCGGCGCTTCGGCGCGATTGTGTTAGGGGGCAGCAACAAGGCGAAGGGCATGCCAGCATACGGAACCCCTCCGGGCTGGCCGTGGATCAAGACCGGGATGACGCAGGAAGAAGCAGACGCGCTTCACGCGTACCTCATCGACGTGCAGTGGAAGACATACAAGGA
>JBKPDW010000598.1:0-32955 GCA_046728115.1 Acidobacteriota bacterium
TGCAGGAAATCTTCACCGCGCTGTTGTTTGCCGCGAAACCACGCTACATGCATTGGATGAATCAGGCGAAACGCGAACTACAACTACGGATCTGACAAAGTCGAACTAGGGTACGATCAGCTGCCATAATCCGCAAATCCATTAATCAATCTGAAGTCTGAACTCTGAAGTCGATTTGTGGTGATTCGCCGCATTGTGCACGTCGACATGGATGCGTTCTATGCATCTGTCGAGCAGCGCGACAACTCGTCGCTGCGTGGCAAGCCGGTGGCCGTCGGCGGCCAGCCGCATCGTCGAGGCGTCGTCGCCGCCGCGAGCTACGAGGCGCGGGCCTTTGGTATCCATTCCGCGATGTCGATGGCGAAAGCAGTATGTCTCTGTCCGTCCCTGTTGATCGTGCCGCCGGACTTCGGACGCTACAAGGCCGCGTCGAACGCGGTTTTCTCGATTTTCAGAGAAGTGACGCCGCTTGTCGAACCGCTATCGCTCGACGAGGCGTATCTGGACGTCACCGAGAACGCCTGGGGCGAGACGTTCGGGACAGCGGTCGCCAGAGGACTCAAGCAGCGAATCCGCGACGAGACCGGTCTGACGGCCTCGGCGGGTGTGGCGCCGAACAAGTTTCTGGCGAAGATCGCGTCCGGATGGAAAAAACCGGACGGCCTCACCGTGATCGCACCGGATCGCGTCGAATCGTTTCTTCAGCGCCTGCCGGTCGACGCGCTCTGGGGCGTCGGACCGGTCACCGCGAAGAAGCTGCGCGCGCGGGGAATCGAACGGCTGGTAGATGTCCGCACGGTGGACCTTCAGCTGTTGCACGACACCGTCGGAAGCCTTGCCGACTGGCTGAGGCAGCTGGCCAACGGCATCGACGATCGGCCCGTTGTACCCAATCGAGAGGTCAAGTCGTCAGGTTCCGAAAACACCTATCCCGCAGACCTGACCGACGAGGATACCATCCGTGCGGAGGTCGCCGAGATGGCATCGCACGCGATCGCATGGCTCGGACGCAAGCGGCTGCTGGCGCGAACTGTCACGATCAAGGTGCGGTACCACGACTTCACGACGATCACGCGCAGCCACACCGCGGCGCCGACGCGGGACGAGGCCGATCTGACCGCACGCGCGGTGCGCCTGCTCGAGAAAACGGATGCGGGCCAGCGGCCGGTCCGTCTGCTCGGCGTCAGCGTGCACAATTTCTGTTCGGAAGCGCCGGAGGCGGAGCCGGATCGCTTGCCCTTCGATTCGCATTGAGGCATCCGAATCGGAGGACAAGTGCCCGACACGTGGAGTCCGACGCAGTATGACAAGTTCCAGCGCGAGCGCGAACAGCCGTTCTTCGACCTGCTGGCACTCGTGCAACCGGCCACGCGCATGCGCGTGGTCGACCTCGGTTGCGGCACCGGCAAGCTGACGCGAACGCTCCACGAGCGCCTCCAGGCGCACGAGACGATCGGCATCGATCGTTCCGAGCGCATGCTTGAATCGATCAAGCGACAGGATCTTCCCGAGGGACTGCATTTCGAGACCGGGAGCATCGAAGCCTTTCCTGGCGCGCGCGGGTCGTTCGATCTCATCTTTTCCAATGCCGCGTTCCACTGGGTGGAGGATCACGAGGCGCTTCTCGCCCGACTCGCGGCCGCGCTCGCGCCTTCAGGTCAGGTGGCATTCCAGGTACCTGCGCAGCACGATCACGCTTCGCACAGGATCGCGGAGCAGTTGACCGAGGTCGAACCGTTTCGCAGCGCGCTGAGCGGCTGGCATCGCGCGCAGCCCGTGCTGGAGCCCGAGGCGTATGCACGGCTCCTTTACAAGCTCGAGTTCACCGCGCCAGTCGTGCACCACGTGATCTACCCGCACGTGCTCGGCAGCAGAGAGGATGTCGTCGAGTGGATGAAAGGGACGCTCCTCACTGAATACGCGCGTCAGCTGCCGCCGGAGCTCTACGATCGATTCGTCGACGCATACCGGGCGCGTCTCGTTCCACAGCTCGACGATGCGCGGCCGTTTTTCTTTCCCTTCAATCGGATATTGTGTTGGGGACGGAGGTCGCCGTAGGGACGGAGGTCGGCCCTACTCGATCCGCACTGTCTTCAGTTCGATCCGCGTTTTCGGCGTCTCCCCGTCTCGCGGCGTCGCCTCGATCGCTTCCACCACCGCCATGCCGTCGACGACGCGGCCGAACGCGGTGTATTGAGCGTCGAGTGCGGCGGATGTCCCGGTGCAGATGAAGAACGACGTCGTCGCGCTGTCCTGCGCCTCGCCGCGCGCCATCGAAACGATCCCTTTGACGTGTTTGGTGTCGTTGAACTCGGGCGGAAGGTTGTGGACGAGCTTCTGCTGCTTCTCCGTCAGCGGCGTCGTCCGGCTCGACAGCGCACCGGTCTGGATGACGAAGCCCGGCGCCACGCGATGGAACGCCATGCCGTTGTAGACACCCGCTGCTGCGAGCCTCATGAACTGGCGGACGGTGTTCGGCGCCTTGTCGACGAAGAATTCAATCGTGATAGGCCCGCTGGCGGTCTCGAGGATCGCGCGATGCGTCCCCAGCGCCTGCGGCGTCTCGTTGACGAACGGCTCGGCAGGCGTGTCACGGATCGTGACCTTTCGAATCTCGACTCGGTCGGTCGTCAGGCCTTTGTCATCGACCGGCGTCTCCGAAATCTTCTGCAGTACTTCGATGCCGTCGGCGACGTGGCCGAATACGGTGTACTGATTGTCCAGTGCCGGCTGATCGGCAAGTACGATGAAGAACTGCGAGCCGGCGCTGTCAGGTTTCCCCGGCACCATGACCGCTGCGACCGACCCACGCGTCATCCTGGGCGCTCGGGCTTCTGCGTTCACGGCGTTGAGCCCGCCAGTGCCGTACAACGCACGCTTCGACGGATCCCTGGTCAAGGGATCGCCGCCCTGCACCATGCCGTACTTGATCGCGCGGTGGAAGATCGTTCCGTCGTAGGCCCCTTCAGCCGCCTGCTTCATGAAGTACGCGGTCTGATTCGGCGCAGCGTCAGGCGCCAGGTCGATGACAAACGTGCCCGCGCTCGTCTCGACGACGGCTTGTTTCGGTCCAGTGGATTGTGCGGAGACGACACCGAGAGAAGGGAGAACGGAGATGGTGACGAGCCACAGGGACACCGAGACATGCAGCAAACCGCGAACCTCGCGGAGCACGCTGAAGCGTTGCGCGTGCGACCCGTTTCGCGCGCCCGTCGCGGACGCGCAGCTCCGTGTCTCTGAGTCTCCGTGGCGCATCTTTCTCCGTGTCATAACTCTCCGTGTTTACGCCGCGTTGATGATTCGCGCCGCGTGCCAGATGTAATCCAGCCCCGACGCCAACGTAATCAGCAGCGATGCGTACACCGACAGATCGAAGATGATCGACGCGTACCCGAGATAGTTGAAAAAGATCGCAACGACCGCGGTGCAGATGTACGTCGCGGTCGCGATCTTGCCCAGCATCGATGGCCGAAACGTCCGGCGGCCAATTGCCAGATTCACAATCGCGACGGTGAGCACAATGCCGACATCCCTGAAGATGATGAGCACGGTCAGCCAGATCGGGAGGCGGTTGGCGAGGCCGAGGCCCGGCAGTGTGAGGACCACGAAGGTCGTCACCAGTAGCAGCTTGTCGGCCATCGGATCGAGCCAGGCACCGAGACTCGTCCCCTGACCGGAACGGCGCGCGATCAGCCCGTCGAGCGCGTCGGTCACCCCAGCGATCACGAAGACCGTCAACGCCCAACCCAGATGCCCGTAGACGACGAGGATGACGAACGCCGGGATGAGAAACATCCGCAGCAGCGTTACCTGATTCGCCGGCGTCAGCGCGGTCATTTGAGTCCCGCCAGCGCTTCGAGGCGGCCGATGGCCTCGAGCGCTTCGGGGCCCGTCACGGGTCGCGACGGCTGAAAGGCGTTGTCGGCGGCCGTCTTCATCACACCCGACGCGACCGCGGCGGAGGCGGCGGGATAGGCCAGATGCGTAGCCGACAGGTCGTTGAACCTCAGGCGGGCCGACTCCCACGTCCGAAGCTGGCCCGGATCGTGCGCCGCACGAGGCAACAGGCGCGCGATCGCCTGCGCAAAATCCGTCCGGCGAACGATCGAGCGCGGTTGAAACGCATGGTTCGCGAACGGCTCGATCACACCTGCACCGGCAACGGCCAGGATCCACGTGGCGGCCCAGTGATTGCGCACGTCGGTCATCAGCGCCGCATCCGCACGCCGTCCGCCGGCGAGAAGCGAGCCGAGCCGGATGCCGATGAGCGCGGCGAGATCGCCACGCGTGATTTGCACTGCCTGATCGAGTGCGCGGTATTCTGCTGGAAGCCGCGCCAGTGCGGTGCGTGTTCGCACGTCGGCCAGACGTTTCTCGAGATCGGCACTGGGTTCGAGCGTGGCAGCCGCGGTGTAGGCCTGCTCCGCGCCCGGAAAGTCGTCGCGGCTGGCGAGCAACTCGCCGATTTGCGTAAATGACCGCGCATCCGACGGATCGAGCGCGACAGCCTTTCGAAAGTGTCCGAGCGCGTCCTCCGCCTGTCCTTTCTGGCGCTCCACGAGCGCCAGTTCGCGGTAAAGAAACGGGCTGTCCGGGGACGTCGCGAGTGCGGCCGTGTACAGGCGAATCGCCTCGTCGAGCTGCCCGGCGCGCGTGGCCTGGCGCGCTCGGTCCACGGTCCGCTCTGCGCCGCGGAACCGCATCACCTCCACTCGCCGACTCACATCGGACAGCGACGGATCCGCTTTCACGGCTGCCTCGAACGCGGTCAGCGCCTCATCGTCCCGGTCGAGCGCGACCAGCGCCTGACCGCGGCCCATGAGCGAAGCCACATCGCTGCTGTGCGTCTGCAGCGCGCGGTCGAATCGCGGCAGCGCCGCCTTGGCGTCCTTGCGCGCAAGCTCCACGTATCCCAGCGAGGCCTCAGCTGGATAAAACGACGGCGCCAGCTTCAACGCCGTCGAGAACTCGCGCTCGGCATTCTTGAGATCGCCAGACTGCAGAAACGCCCATCCGCGCGCTTCGCTGTCAGCGGCCGGTGTGTTGGCGAAAGTGGCGGGAACGGTGGGCCGGACAAACTCGGGAAATCTGGGCGTCGCGACCACCGGCGCCATGACGGCCGGCTTGCGTGCACATGCCGCACTGACGGCCGCGATCAGGAACACGCATCGCACGATCCACCGAGCTGGCATGTTGAAAATATTATGCGATCAGCTGACCCACGAGACGCCGTGGGACATCGGCGACAATCGACACGCGTCCGTCGCGGGTTTCGTGCTGGATGACGTGCGCCTGGCGGTACAGGCGCGCGATGCGGGCGCGATCGTTCGGATCGTCGGAGTTGAATGTCAGGGTCATGCGCTGAACATCCAGCGCGACGCGGGAGGCGATGGTATCCACCAGCTCATCGATTCCCTGGCGCCGCAGCGCCGATACGCAGAGCGCGCCGGAATCCTGATCCTGCAGCCGTCGTTGCTCGTCGGCGGTCAACAAATCGCATTTGTTGAACACCTCGAGCAGCGGGACGTTGACGGCGCCGACCTCATCGAGCACCTGATGCACCGCCGAGATCCTTCGGTCGCCATCCGGCACCGCAGCGTCGATCACGTGCACGACAAGATCGGCGTCAGCGGTCTCCTCGAGCGTGGCGCGGAACGCCGCCACGAGCGCATGCGGCAAGCGATCGATGAAACCCACCGTGTCCGACACCAGCAGCTCGCGTTTGTCCGGCAGTCGGACCTGACGAACGAGCGGATCGAGCGTTACGAACAAGGCGTTCGACGCGTCGGCGGCGGCGCCCGTCAGCTCGTTGAACAGCGTGGTCTTGCCCGCGTTGGTATAACCGACGAGCGCGACGGTAGGCACCTCCGCCTTGTGCCGGCGCTCGCGGAGCTGCGCGCGCCGCTTCCGGACCTGCTCGATCTCGTCGGAAAGCGCGTGGATTCTCGTGCGAATACGGCGCCGATCGGTTTCGAGCTTCGTTTCGCCGGGGCCCCGCGTTCCAATGCCGCCGCCCAGCCTCGAGAGCGCATCGCTCGCGCCCACCAGACGTGGCAGCAAGTACCTGAGCTGCGCGAGCTCCACCTGCAGCTTGCCCTCGCGCGTTCTCGCGCGTCGCGCGAAGATGTCGAGGATGAGCTGCGTGCGATCGAGGATCTTTCGTCCAACGGCTTCCTCGATCTGGCGAAGTTGGGCCGGTGTCAGCTCGTTGTCGACGACCACGACGTCCACACGCGTCTCGGCGCACGAGGCGGCCAGCATCTTGACCTTGCCCGATCCCAGGAACGTCGACGCATCCGGCTTCGCACGCTCCTGCAGCACGCGCAGCACGACCTCCGCGCCGGCTGCTTCGGCCAGCCCGGCGAGCTCGTCGAGCGATCGCTCGGCCTCCAGCCGCCGGGCATGCCCGGCGATCAGCCCCACGAGGGCGGCCCGCTCGCGCCGAATCAGACGCGACCCGCGCGGGGATCGGTACTCAGCCATACTCGAATGTCTTCCCAGGAGATTGCACCGGCGCGAATCAGCGCCGGCTGCGCGCTCGTCACGTCGATGATGGTGGATGCCGGACCGCCGGGCGTGGGGCCCGTGTCGAGGAGGAAATCGATGCGGCTGCCCAGCGTCCGCTCCACCTCGTCTGGCTCCGCCGTGGCTGTTTCGCCGCTGATATTGGCACTCGTCGCCGTCACCAGCCCTTTGCACCCGGCGCAGACCGCGCGCGCAATTTCGTCAGCGGGGACGCGGACGCCGACCGTCGATCGCCCGCCAGTGACGGTTCGCGGCATCGCGGCCGGCGCCGGCATGACGAGCGTCAGAGGGCCGGGCCAGTACCGCGATGCCAGATGGCGTGCGATCGGCGACAGCGATCCCAGTGACATCACGACCTGATCGAGGTCGGCAGCAATGAGTGGCATCGCCCGGTCCTCCTTGCGGCCCTTCACCTCAAACACCCGCGCGACGGCCGTGCGATTGAACGGATCGACGGCAAGTCCGTACAACGTATCGGTGGGCAGCGCAACCACGCCACCTTTGAGAATCCACGTCACGGCTTCCTGGATGGCATCGCGCTGCGGTGCACCTCGGTCGACAAACACACGCCGCATCGTCTATCCGGCGAGCGCTCCAGACAACGCGTCATCCCCCCGCATCGATCATCCTCTTGTAGACGATGGCAGCGACGATCGCCATAACGCCAAGGTCCACCAAAAATACTGCATGAATGCTCGTGCCGCCCAGAACCCCAGCAATGAAGGGGCTGCTCGCCATTCCCACCAGCGATGCGCTGGTCAGCATCCCGAACCCTGCGCCATGCGCGCGCGACGGGATGACGCTTCCGGCAGCGCTGTACGACGCCGTCATCGCTGCGCCGACGCCAAGGCCGAACGCCACGGATGCGGCGCTCATCAGCCAGACCCGACCTGAAAGCGCAAACAAACCGGACCCGAGCGCCGCGGCACACGCGCCGCCAGCGATCACCAGACGCGCGGGATACCGTCGCAGCAGCCAACCGCAGAAGTGATGACCCAAGGCGCCCGTGCACGCCATGATCGAGAACAGCACGCCCGCAACGACTGGCACGCGCGCGTGCACCACGCCGACCTGTTCGACGTACAGGGGGAGGATCGGACCAAAACTTCGATCGGCGAACTGGAGGCCGAAGATCACGGCCATCATCAACATGAAGTTCTCGAACGCGAGCACGCTGCGAAACGTGACCCGACCACTCTCGGTCGTTTCCTCGTCCGTCGCATGCGTACGCCGTTCGTCATACATCGCCCAGACCACGAGCAAGCCAATCAGGTAGAACAGCGCCGTGACGACGAACGCCCGACGCAGACCGACGAACCCGGCGAGCACGCCGCCGATCACGGGTCCGAGGGCGGGCCCCAGCCGCTGCGCCGTCTGTACGAGGCCGATGGCCGACGGCATGCGATCGCGAGGCGCCGATTCTGCAGCCATTGCGACCGACAACGAGCCGTAGCCGGCAAACAAGCCCTGCACCGAGCGCAGGGCGAACACGTGCCACGCGCGGGTGACGAACGCCATCGCCGTCATCAGGACGACAAAGCTGAGCATCGATCGCTCGACCATGATCTTGCGGCCGTACCGATCGCCGAGCCGTCCCCAGGCCGGCGCCAGGACCGCCGTCAGCGCGGGAGTCACGCCAAGGCTGGCGCCGGTCCAGAGCGCGATGGGGCCGACACCGGTGACACCGAGTTGGGCGATGAACAGCGGCAGAAACGGCATGACCAGCGTAAAACCGGTGAAGCCGAGGAAACTCGCCGCCGTGACGGCGTAGATGTTCCGCTGCCATGAATCGGGTGCCTGGTGCCTGGTGCGTGGTGCTTGGTGCTGAGTGCCTGGTGCTTGGTGCTGAGTGCCTGGTGCTTGGTGCTGAGTGCCTGGTGCCTGGTGCTGAGTGCCAGGTGCCGCGTGCTGAGTGCCCGGTCTCTGGTGCGCGGCGTCTGCTGGTTGATGCACGCTGTTCAATGGCACGGTCGGTGTTGAAGCCACATCGCGCTGAGCACTTTGGGACCCGGCACCTGGCACTGTAGCACCATGGCACCGTGGCAACCGAACGCTTCAGAAATGTATTTTGACGTCGGACTCTGGCGCGACGTGAATGCTGTCCACGAAACGGATGCGATGCGGATCGTTCTGCATGATCACAGAGCTCGTGCGAATGCCGTCGCCGAAGAAGCGGACGCCGCGCATCAGCGTTCCGTCGGTCACGCCGGTGGCGGCAAAGATGACGCGTTCGCCCGGCGCGAGATCTTTCGATCGATAGACCTTCTTGAAATCGGTGATGCCCATCGCACGGCACCGCTCTTCGTGTTCGGGTTTGCTGATCACGAGCCGCGCGAGGATCTCCCCGTTGAGACATCGCATCGCCGCCGCCGTCAGCACACCTTCGGGCGCGCCACCGGTGCCCATCACCGCATGGACGCCGGTCCCGACCAGGGCCGCCGTGATGCCGGCCGAGAGATCGCCGTCGCCGATGAGACGGATGCGTGCACCCGTGGCACGGATATCGGCGATCAATTTCTCGTGCCGCGGACGATCGAGCACGATCACCACGAGGTCCTCGACACGACGGCCGAGCGCGCGCGCGATGGCCTGCAAGTTCTCGTGGACCGGCGCGTCGAGGTTGACTGCGTCCTTCGAACTCGGACCCACGACCAGCTTTTCCATGTAGATGTCGGGAGCATGGAGCAGGCCGCCCTTGTTCGATGCGGCAAGAACGGCGATTGCGTTGGCCGCCCCTGTGGCGCACAGGTTCGTGCCTTCCAGCGGGTCGACAGCAATGTCCACCTGCGGAAAGCCGGCCGAGCCTTTGTCAGCGGCGTGCGCCTTGCCAACGCGCTCGCCGATGTAGAGCATTGGCGCCTCGTCGCGCTCGCCTTCCCCAATCACGATCGTGCCGTCGATCGGCACCGTATCCATCACGTTGCGCATGGCCTCGACGGCAACCTGATCGGACTTGTGACGATCGCCCTGTCCCATCGTGTGCGCACAGGCGATCGCCGCCTGTTCGACAACTCTCAAGAACTCGAGTGAAAGGTCTGAATTCATATAAGTCAGAAATCAGAAATCAGAAGTCAGAAGTCAGAAGTCAGAAGCCAAGAGTCAGTTAGAAGTCAAAATGAAAGTGTCCGGCGCCAGAACCCCGAATGCAGAGACTCGAATGCGCACTCATACTTCAGACTTCAGACTTCAGACTTCGGACTTCAGACGTGATGGCGTTTCCCAGTGAGCCGGCAGCTCGCACCGAGTGGGCCGATCCGTTCTGTAGCCGAGCACGTAGTCGGCCTGCATCAATTTGTGGATCTCGCGCGTGCCCTCGTAGATCACCGCGCCTTTCGAGTTGCGCCAGAACCGGCCGGCCGGATATTCGTCGGAATAGCCGTTGGCGCCGTGGATCTGCACGGTATCGCTTGCGGCCCGCTCGGAGGCCACAGTGGCGAACCATTTCGCCAGGCCCGTTTCGCGGGTATTGCGCTGACCGGTGTTCTTGAGCCAGGCCGACCGCAGCCAGAGCAGGCGCGCGGCCTGATAGTCCGACTCCATCTGCGCGATCATTTCTTTTACGAGCTGGTGCTGGCCGATCTCCACGCCGAACGCCTTGCGATCCTTGGCGTAGGCGACGCTGGCGTCGCGACACGCGCGAATCAGCCCAGTGGCGCCGGCGGCGACGGTGAACCGTCCCTGGTCGAGCGCAAACATCGCGATCTTGAAGCCCTCGCCGGGCCGGCCGAGCATGTTCTCCTCGGCGACCTCGACCTCGTCCATCTTGAAGAACCCGGTATTGCCGGCGAGGATGCCCCACTTCTCTTTCATCGGCCCGCTCGAGAAACCCTTCAACGTGCGTTCGACGATGAACGCGCTCAGGCCCGACGGATCGCGCTGCTTCTTCTTTTCGATATCGGTCCAGGCGATGACCAGGAAGTGATCGGCGACATCGGCGAGCGAGATCCAGCTCTTCTCGCCCGTGATCAGGTACCGATCCCCTTTCCGGATCGCGGTCGTCTGAATCGCGCGCGCGTCGCTCCCCGCACCGGGTTCGGTGAGGCCGTAGCCGGAAATCTTCGTGCCCTGCGCCTGCGGCACGAGATACCGGCGCTTCTGATCTTCCGTGCCCCACGTGAGCAACGACAGGCAACTGAGGCCCGCGTGTACCGACATGATCACGCGCAGCGACGTGTCCACGTATTCGAGTTCCTCGCTGGCCAAGCCGAGGCAGATGTAGTCCATGCCGGCGCCGCCGTACTCCTGTGGCACCGAGATTCCGAGCAGCCCCAGCCTGGCCATGCCGCCCAGGATCCGATCGCGATCGAAATGATGCCGGCGATCGTTTTCGCGGATGAAGGGCGCCACTTCCCGCGACGCCCATTCCCGCACCGATTGTTCGAGGAGACGCTGCTCTTCCGTGAAACTGAAATCAATCATGGCCAGGCAGGTTCCAGTGGGTCAGGTTGCGCAAACAAGCGCCGGATCCTATCACGCGCGACGGGCGATCTGCACGACGGCGCCGCGACCCAGATTGAGAGCGGCAGCCGCGCTGGCTCCGTTTGCGGCGATCTCGAGATGATCGGTGCTGCCAAAGAGCGCGCATAATTCGCCCACGGCAGCGTCGGTGTACGCCGAGACGACTTTCGACACGACTCGTCCGCCAATCTCGATTTCGAGCGTGCCGCCCGCCAGCTTGTCGAACGTCCGGCGATCGATGTTCGTGATGAGATTTCCAAACCGATCGACACGCAGCACTTCGCCCACCACGCGATCGCCATCCAGCCGGGGATGCGGCAGATCGAGGCGATGGATGACGCCCGCGGGCCGGCCGAGCGCCACGAGTTCAATCCCCTTCGCCAGCCACGCAGCGGCGGGCGCAAAGCGATCCCGCCCTTCGAACGTCCGGCTGACGGTGGGTCGGGCGTAGCGACGTTCGCTCAATTCGACGACGCGCTTCGGCGGATGCTCGTCCAGTGCGGCGGTCAGCACACCGTTGTCGGGCGCCACGAACTTGTAGTCGCCCGCCTCGGCGGCAATTCCGCGCCGCGTCGAACCAACGCCCGGATCGACGACAACCAGAAAGATCGTTCCAGCCGGGAAGTACTTGTAGGCTGCCGCCAGTTCGAGCGCGCCGGCCACCACGTCGTGGGCCGGCACATCGTGCGTGATGTCCACCAGGGTGACGTCGGGGCAGATTGTCAGGGCCACGCCTTTCATGGTGCCCGCGTAGTGGTCCCGTGTCCCGAAGTCGGTCAGCAACGCGATTACCGGACGGGGCATAGCACTATCGTAGTGCGAATTGCCGCTGCCCTCGATCAATCAGCAATCGGCGCTCAGCAATCGGCAGATTTCAGGCTGGCTTTCGAAAGAGAATTTCTCGCAGGTTGTTCTGCAGCAGGAACGAATCCGAGACGCGCAGCGATCCGAACAGGCGTAGCACGTCACGGTTCGGCATGATGGCTTGCGGCGTACCAGATGCGGGGTACGACCGGTGTTTCAGGTTCAGGTCGTCGACGACGATATATTTCGTGTAGCGCCCGGCTGGCGCCTGTTTGATCGCGAAAAATGCCAGGAGCGACCCGTCGGGTCCAAGCAGGCGGGTCAGCTCGGTCGCGAGCGTCTGCGCGCATCGACGGTCGAGGTAGTCGAACATATCCCAACAGAGAATCCCATCGACGGTCGTACCCGTCTGTCGAAAACGCGTCTGGAGGAACGCGGGGAATCCCGAGATGGTTCCCGTCCGCACATGGCGATCGAGATCGGCGAACAGATCTTCGACGAAGATCTTGCAACCCAGACGCTCGCCGAAAAACGTGACGTTGCTCCCGACAACCGGACCGAGGTCCAGCAGAACAGGGGAAGGTCGCCCGCTGAACGACGTCAGGAACTTGCGAAGCGCTTTGGTCGCGAAAACAGGCTCCCCTTTGCCTGCCGCCGAGAGCTGGGGCGGCCGGGGATCGACGTCCTGCCTGCGCGGCGCGAGACGGTCGAGGAGACCCATCAGAATGGAACAAGTTTCAATTCTGAAGTCTCAAGTCTCAAGTTGGCCCGGCCCGAGACTTGAACATTCAGACTCGAGATCTCAGAGCTTTTAGCGACCTGCACCAACGGGCTGCGCGGTCGCGGCCGCAGGCTGCGGCGGAGCGGCTGGCGCTGCCGGTTTCGCCGCTTGCGCCGGCGTCGTCGCGCCCTTCCGCTGCATGTCGACACTGCCGCGGAAATGCGCGCCTTCGGCAATCGCCACACGCGGCGAGATGATGTCGCCATCCACCGATCCCTTTTCGCGGATATCGACTTTCTCGGTCGCGGTTACATTCCCGCTGACCTCGCCGAGGACGATGACGGATTTCGCAAATACTTGCGCCTTGATCTTGCCGTTGGGACCAATCGTCAGCACATGGTCCCGCAGCTCGATGGTGCCTTCGACCTGACCTTCGATGGTCAGATCCTCGCTGCCGTTCAATTCGCCCTTGATCACAACCGATTTGCCGATGTTCACGTTGTCCTTCTCCATGAATTGGCCCGTTTCCGCCCTGGGAGGCGGCGGAACCGCCTGGGCGGGCTGGGGCGGCTGGGGCGCGGCCGGCGGGCCGCTAGGGGGTCGGACTGCATCATCGCGTTTCCACATGGATTCCTCCGCCTGTCCGTTGCGAGGACGTCAAGTTCTTGTCAGACTACTTTTCGGCGGCTGAAGCCGTCAGTATAGGGGACGCCTCAACCCTTGTCTAGTCCTTTTGTTACCGAGACTTAGCGCCAATGCTACAATGAACGGTTCACTATGCGTGTCTACTTCGACTACAACGCGACTACTCCCCTCGGGCCGGAAGTGGCCGATGAAATCGGACGTGTCACGCGCGATGTGTTTGGCAACGCCTCCAGCGTGCATTATTTCGGCCAACTCGCAAAGGCCGTCATCGACGACGCCCGCTCCGCCACGGCGGCCTTGATTGGAGGCGACACCTCGGAGGTCGTCTTCACGAGCGGCGGCACCGAGGCCGACAATGCAGCCATTCGAGGGGCTGCCGAGGCGCTGCAGACGACCGGCAAGCGCCACCTGATCGCCAGCGCGATCGAGCACGAGGCGGTGCTGAACACGCTCAAGGCATTGGGCCGCCGGGGATGGCGAACGACGCTGCTGCCCGTCGATCAGACGGGTGTCGTGTCGCCGGATCGACTGCGCGACGCCATCACCGACGACACCGCCATCGTGTCCGTGATGCATGCCAACAACGAGATCGGAACGATCCAGGCGATCTCCGAGCTGGCGACGATCGCGCATGCGCACGGGGCGCTGATGCACACCGATGCCGTGCAATCGGTCGGGAAGATCACGGTGGACGTTCGCACGCTCGGAGTCGACTTGCTGTCGCTGTCCGCTCACAAGTTCAATGGACCCAAGGGCGTCGGCGCGATGTGGATCAAGCGAGGCACTCGTTTGCTTCCAATCCTCACGGGCGGGAAGCACGAACGCAACCGCCGGGCGGGCACCGAGAACGTTCCCGCGATTGCGGGACTTGGCGTGGCGGCCAGTCTGGCAGCCAAGAAAATCCAGACCGAAGGTCCACGCGTCGGCGCGCTGCGCGACAGGTTGGAGGACGGGATTCTGCGAGCCGTGCCCGGCACTGCCGTCAACGGCGCGCGCGAGGTGCGCGTGCCCAACACGACGAACATCAGCTTCGATCGGGTCGAAGCCGAGAGCCTTCTGATCGCGCTCGACCTGGAGGGCATCGCGGTCTCGACAGGCTCGGCCTGCTCGTCGGGGACGCTGGAACCGTCGCATGTGCTCCGCGCCATGGGGCTCCCGACGCATCGCACGCAAAACTCGTTGCGCTTCAGCCTCGGGATGTTTTCGACGGAACAGGAAGTCGATCGGGTGATCGAAGTGCTGCCGCGACTTGTCGGGAAGTTGAGAGGGTTGACCACGAAACCGGCGTCCGTTGGACGTTAGCCACGAAAAGACGACGCCACGAAACCAAATGAGCTGGAAATTCGTCGTGTTGTCGTGCTTTCGTGGCAGATCCTGATATGCGAATCGTCGTTGCCATGTCCGGTGGCGTTGATTCATCGGTGGCCGCCGCGCTCCTCGCCGAGCAGGGCCACGATGTCATCGGTCTGTCGATGCAGCTCTACGATCAGTCCGACGGCCAGTCGTCGTTCGGGAGCTGCTGCTCGCTCGACGACCTGCACGACGCGCGGCGTGTGGCGGCAGCGATCAACATCCCGCACTACATTATGAACTTCGAGCGGCAGTTCGACGAGCAGGTCGTCTCGAACTTCGTGCAGGAGTACGCGGCCGGGCGGACCCCGCTGCCCTGCGCGCATTGCAACAGCGCCCTGAAGTTCGCCACCCTCCTCGAACGCGCGCACGGCCTTGGCGCCGACGCCGTGGCCACGGGACATTACGCGCGCGTCGAACGCGCCGCCGACGGCCGTTATCTGCTCCGGCGCGGTGCGGATCCCGGCAAGGATCAATCGTACTTTTTGTTTTCGCTGACGCAGGCGCAGCTCGAGTGCGCGATGTTTCCGGTCGGCAATCGCCAGAAGGATGCCGTGCGAGCGTACGCGCGCGAACGCGCACTGCCGGTGGCCGACAAGCCCGACAGCCAGGAAATCTGCTTCATTCCAGACGGCGACTACGCCAGCTTTGTGTCCAGACACGCACCCGATGCGGCCGGCGACGGCACAATCGTGGACGAGCGCGGCCGCGTGCTCGGCCGACACACGGGCGTCCATCACTTCACCGTCGGACAGCGCAAGGGGCTCGGCCTCGGCTCTTCCTCGGCCGCACAGCGCGCGCCGCTCTACGTGTTACAGCTCAATCCTGTCTCGCGGCAGGTGATTGTCGGGCCGAAGGCGTCGCTCGAGCAGACGAGGCTGACGGCATCCAGCGTGAATTGGATCGTCAAGGAGCCGCTCGCGCCCGTCCGCGCATCCGCGCAGATCCGGCACCGGCATCAGCCCGCAATCGCGACCGTTCGCGCGCTTGCGGGCGCACGCGCCGAGGTGGAGTTCGACGCGCCGCAGATCGCGATTACGCCCGGACAGGCCGCGGTCTTTTATGACGGCGACGTCGTGCTTGGCGGCGGGTGGATTGATTAGGAAATTGAAAGTTGAAAGTTGAAAGTTGGAAGGGAAGAGCCAAAAGTTAACTTCCAACTTTTGACTTTTAAGTTTTGACTTTCAAGTGGCCAGGTGTTCCGGAATGTTGTCGATGAAGTGTTCCGCGTCGAGCGCGGCCATGCATCCTGTGCCGGCGGCCGTGACCGCCTGGCGATAGACGTGATCCTGGACGTCGCCGCACGCGAAGACGCCGTCGATATTGGTCTTCGCGCCGTCGTGCGTGAGAATGTAGCCGTTCTGATCCATTTCGAGCTGACCGCGAAACAATGACGTATTCGGCGTGTGACCGATCGCCACGAACACGCCGTTGACTGGCACCTCCGTGCGCTCCCCCGTCAGATTGTTCCGCACGACCATGCCGGTGACGTCACCACGGCCCGCGTCGAGGATGTGTTCGACCTCGGTGTTCAGCATCCACGCGATCTTCGGGTTCGCGCGAGCCTTGTCCTGCATGATCTTCGACGCCCGCAGCGTGTCGCGGCGGTGTACGACGGTGACCTTCGTTGCGAAGCGCGTGAGGAAGATTGCTTCCTCCATCGCCGAATCGCCGCCGCCGACCACCGCGATCTCCTGGCCGCGAAAGAAGTAGCCGTCGCACGTCGCGCAGGTCGACACGCCGTGACCCATCAGCGTGCGCTCCGACGGCAGCCCGAGCAGCCGCGCCGACGCCCCGGTCGCGATGATGACGGTCCTCGACTGGTACTCGGCCTCGGAAGTCTTGACCATAAGCGGAGAGCTCCAGAAGTCGACGCTCGTGACATCGCCCTGGATGATCTCGGCGCCGAATTTTTCGCTCTGTCCGCGCATCGCCGCCATCAGGTCGGGACCCATGATGCCGTCGTGATAGCCCGGGTAGTTCTCGACCAGCGTGGTGAGCATCAACTGGCCGCCGGCCTCGATGCCCTCGATGACCAGCGGCCGCAGATTCGCGCGCGCCGTGTAGAGCGCTGCTGTCAAACCGGCAGGACCGGAGCCGATGATTATGACGTTTTTGATTGATGGCATCGGGTAATCGGATTATCCGGTGATCGGGTAATCAATTGATGATGGACCTCAACAATCTAGCAATCCGATTACCCGATTACCAGATTCAGCAATTACCCGATTCGCCGATTCAGAGGTACTTGTCGATGACCTTCTTGAGATCGTCCTTCTGCGCAAGACCAACGACCGATTCGACGACTTCTCCACCCTTGAAGAGGAGCAGCGTCGGGATGCCCCTGATCTGGAACTTGAACGACACGTTCGGGTTCTCGTCCACGTTGAGCTTCCCTACCGTGAGCTTCCCCGCGTAGTCGGTGGCCAGCGCGTCGACCGTGGGCGCGAGGCGCTTGCACGGTCCACACCATTCGGCCCAGAAATCCACCAGTACCGGAGCCGAAGCCTTCAGCACGCTGTCATCGAAATTACCGTCCGTAAATGTCTGCACGTGGTCGTTTGACATCGAGTCTCCATGTAGCTGCGCAGGGATTAGTTTCGGGGAATGCGGATTACGGATTGGGCATCGACACCCCAATTCCTGCGAATCCGTGGTCCCTAACCCCCAATCCCTGCTGTCTCGTATATTTTGACGTACTCTGCCGCGGAACGGTCCCAAGAATAGTCTCGTTGCATGCCGGCCAGCTGAAGGTTGCGCCATTTCTTCGGCTGTCGGTACAGCTGGAGCGCTCGCGTGAGCGTCTCCAGCAGGGCCGCCGGCGTGTAGTCGACAAAGGTGAACCCCGTGGCCGTCCGCCGGCCCGGCGCGTAATCCACGACGGTGTCGGCCAGGCCGCCAACTGCCCGGACGACGGGCACGGTGCCGTAGCGCAGGCTGTACATCTGATTCAACCCGCACGGCTCGAATTGCGACGGCATCAGGAAGATGTCGGCGCCCGCTTCGATGAGATGCGCCAGCGACTCGTCGAAACCGATGTGCGCGCCGATGCGATCAGGAAAGCGCGCGGCGAGGCGCGTCCAGAGATCCTGGTAGCGCGCTTCGCCGGTGCCGAGCAGCACGAACGCGGCGTTCAGACGCGTCAGATCGTCCGCGGCAGCTGCCACGAGATCGAATCCCTTCTGATCGACCATCCGCGACACCATTCCCACGACCGGCCGTGCCATCGCCTCGTCCGACACGGACAGATCGTATCGGGCCAGCAGCGCCCGCTTGGCTTCCGCTTTGGGCGCTAGATCGTCCCGTCCGTACGGCGCTGGCAGATACCGATCGTGGCCCGGATCCCATTCGGTCACGTCGATGCCGTTCAGGATCCCGACGAGATTCGCCGCTCGCGCGCGCAGAACACCATCGAAGCCGAACCCGAGTTCCGGGGTCTGAATTTCTTCGGCATATCGCCGGCTGACGGTGGTGATCGTCTCGGAGAAATTGATGCCGGCCTTGAGAAAGCTGATGCGATTCCAGAACTCCAGACGGTCGATCGTAAAGAGATCCCAGGTGAGATCCAGTCGCGGCAACCACGTCGGCTCGAAAAGACCCTGATAGGCGAGGTTGTGGATGGTGAACACTGTTGGCGTCCCGCCAAGGACAGGATGACTGGCGTAGAGCGTCTTGAGATAGACCGGAGCGAGTCCCGCCTGCCAGTCGTGCGCATGAATGATTTCCGGTGCCGCTCCGCTTCGCGCCGCGATTTCGAGTGCTGCGCGGACGAGCATTGCAAAGCGGAGTGCGTTGTCGGGATAGTCTTCGTTGCCGACGCCGTAGAGTGCGTCGCGGTCATACAGATCGGGACAATCGACGAGCACCGCCCGCGCGCCGTCTGCCAGCGCGTGCTCGAAGAAGCCAATGTCGCGTGTGTAGCCACCGACCGAGACGCTGAACCGCTCCATCAAATTTCCGTTAGGGCTGCCGCGATACCTCGGCAGCACGACCGTCACGTCGCACCCGCGCCGAGCCAGCGCGGGTGGCAACGCACCCAGCACGTCAGCCAGGCCCCCGGTCTTGGAAAACGGCCGCCCTTCTGATCCGATCAGCCACACGCGACGCGGCCTCCGCGCGCGCCGTCGATTCGAACTTCTGGATCGCGCTCCGCTCGCCATCGTTAGAGCATAACGGTGCTTGACACCTGTCGTATCGGGCGTTACAACGCTTCACACATTTTCGTCGCTGAAGCGAGGTGCCGACATGATCCGTGCTCCGTGGAGAACCTCCCTGCTGTTCTGCGTCACCCTCACAAGTGCAGTGCCAGCGCTCGCCCAGCGGACCACGGGCGACATCGGCGGCACGGTCATGGATACGACCGGGGCGGTGCTGCCGGGCGTGTCGGTGACAGCCGTCTGTACGGAAACGAACCTGACGCGCACGGCCATCACGGACGCGCAGGGCGGCTACAGCATTCCCGAGTTGCCTGGATGTCTGTATCGGGTCACCGCGGAACTGGCCGGTTTCAAGACCGTTTGCGCGCGAGGCTCCAGTGACTGCCAACGCCGTCGCGAAAACCGACTTCCGGCTGGAGATTGGCACCGTCTCCGAGACGGTAACTGTCGAGGGCGTGTCGCCCCTGATCGAGTACTCCGATAAGCTGAATAGCCGCGTCGACAGCCAGCGCATCGAGTCCCTTCCTCTGAGCGGCCGCGATTTCAACTCGCTGCTCAACGTGATGCCCGGCGTGCAGCACCGCCCGGGCGGCGGATTCCAGGGCGTCAACATCGGCGGCGCACGGACCTCGTCGAACAACTTCATGATCGACGGCATCTCGAACAACGAAGTCTATTACGGCGACACGGTCCTGAATCAGACGGCCATCATCGGCATTCCGGCGACGCTCGTACCGATGGACGCGATCGGCGACTTTACGGTTCAGCAGACGCCGTCTGCGGAGTTCGGCGGCAAGGGCGGCGCGGCGGTCAACATCGTCATGAAGAGCGGAACGAACATGCCGCATGGGACCGGCTACTACTTCCGCCACGACGACTGGAGCGACTCGCCCAATTTCTTCGACGTCCGGGCGGCGGAGAAGGTCGGGAAGACCGCCGATCCGACGCCAATCAAGAACCAGCAGTTCGGCGGGACGTTCGGCGGGCCGATCGTCAAGGACAAAGCGTTCGTCTTTGGCTATTACGAGGGACAACGTCTGAACGTCGTGTCCCCGTACGACGTTCATGTGCCCACGGATGGCCAGATTGCAGCGGCCCGCGCCCGAATCGCCACGGCCGGCCTCACGACCAACCCGATCGGCGAGGCGTTGATCAAGTTCTATCCAACCGATCCCACCGGTAATCAGCACATCAACGGCACGACGGTCGCCAACATGAATACGTTTTCGATCAAAGTCGATCACCAGCTGAACCGGAACAACTTGATCAACGAGCGCGTGTTCTACGGGCGAAGCTTCCAGTCGTCGCCGTCGGGCAACAGCGGCGAAATCGTGTCGCCGAACCAGCCAGTGGATTTGTTCAACTCGGTCACCGACCCGACGTCAGCGGCCCTGGTCGGAGTGGTCTGGAACTCGACGCTCTCGAATAGCTCGCTGCTCGAAGCGCGGTTCGGATTCAACCGGTTCTGGAACCCGATCGTCGTCAACAACTCGATCGATCCCAATTCGCTCGGCATCAACACTGGCCCGCTCGATCCCGCGAACCTCGGCGTGCCGGCGGTCACGACCCCGTTCGGCCATATCGGGGGCGTTGGTGGTTATCCGATCTTCGTCACTCCGAGCACCGATTTTTCGGCGGCTGCTTCTCTGACTCGCACCAGCGGATCGCACACGCTGAAGATCGGCGGGAACTGGGACCGGATGTACAACAAGAGCATCCGCGATCAGGCGCGCACGTCGCTGACGGCGAACGGCCGGAGCAGCGACGACGTCGACGCGCTGGTCGGGTTGCTGCTGGCGCGGTTCGAGAGCGCGAACCGATCCTTCGGCACGACCGAACGCAACATGACGCAGAAGTCGGGCGGCGCCTACATCAACGATGACTGGAGGCTGTCACCCCGTCTGACCATCAGTTTCGGGTTGCGCTACGAGCTGACGATGCCGATCACGGAGGCCGACAACCTGGCCACGAACTTTCTACCGGCTCAAGGTCTGGTGCAGCTCGGGACCGCCGGGCTCGAACAGCTCTACAAGCCGGACAAGAACAATTTCGGGCCGCGCGTCGGCTTCGCGTGGGACCCGGCTGGCAATGGGAAGATGAGCGTGCGCGCCGGATACGCGCTGACTTATGACACCGTACCGATGGGCACCCTCCATCCCGGTCTGTTCAACACTCCTCCGCTCGGGGTGTTCAGCGTGGCATTCAGTCAGACGCCGCGGTTCGCGCCCGACGCTGCGGGAGTGACGTGCCTCGACCCGAACAATTCAGTCGCGGGCGGCGACTATATCTGTCTGCAGCCCGGTGTGCCCATATTCGGCTCCTCGCCGACCGGCGCGCCGCCGTTCAACATCACGGCGGTGCGGACGACTTCCATAACGGCTACTATCACTACTTCCATGCCACGGTCCAGCGCGAGGTACTGCGAAACAGCTCGGTGACAGCCTCCTACATCGGATCCCGAGGCATGGATCTCACCTCGCGTGTGAACATCAATGCTCCGCCGCTCGGCTCGCCAACGAGCGGCGCCGTCGACAGGCTGCGGCCGTTCTTCGCGCAGTACCCGCAGTTCCGGAATATCCTGGAGTTCACGAACGACGGCCGGTCGTGGTTCGATAGCCTGCAGCTGTCGTTCCGGCAGAACATGTGGCACGGTATCAACACTCAGTACAACTACACGCTGTCGAAATGCACCGACTACCAGTCGACGAACCGCGCACCCTCGACGCTGCAGGCGACCAATCCGTACGATCCCACGAACGACGAGGGTCCGTGCACCTATGACATTCGCCACAACTTCAACTTCGGCGGCAGCTACGCCGTCCCGAAGACGGCGGTCGGCGGTCAGCCGGTGGTGGTGGGCGCCGTGTTCTCGGCGCTCTCAGGACGACCGTTCACACCTGGTTTGGGGACGTTCGATCAGTCGGGTCAGGTCATCAATGCGATCCGCGCCGACTGTCTGGCGGATCCGATTTACAACTACAGCCTCGACTATCTGTTTCCCGACCTGAACACGTCACGGTCGGCGATCACGAACGCGGCACAGGCGTTCGCGACACCGGCCGCGGGCAAGTTGGGGAGTTGCGGCCGCGACTCGGCACGGGGACCCGTTTCCGCCAGCTCGACATGAACTTCGTCAAGGAGTTCAAGTTGTCGGGCACGTCGCGGCTCCAGGCGCGCTGGGAGATTTTCAACCTGACGAACCGTGTCAACCTCGGCGGGTTCCTGAGCACGAGCATCCGCAGCGCCTCCTTCGGCAAGATCGGGTCGACGCCCGACGTCGACCGCGGCAACCCGATCCTGGGCTCGGGCGGGCCGCGGGCGATGCAATGGGCGGTGAAGTTCCTGTTCTGACGTGAATGGGGAGGGTGATCGGGGATTGCGGATTGGGGATCGGGATGGCAATTGGGGGGTAGGGGTTAGGGATCAGGGGTGAGGGGTTAGTAAGATCAGGCGGGTCCTCCGGGACCCGCCTTGTCATGCGCGCACGAACGATCGCGACGATTCTTCTGTGCCTGGCCGTTCACGCGCCGCGGCTGCGATCGGCGGGCCAGCCCGCCGCGAATCGACCGAACATCCTTCTGATCACACTCGACACAGTCCGGGCGGACCGGATGGGCTTTCTGGGATCGACGCGCAATCTCACGCCCTCCCTCGACAAGCTCGCGTCCGAATCCATCGTCTTCACGCGCGCGTACGCGCAGGCGCCGACGACAACGGTGTCGCACGCGACGATTCTGACCGGAACGTACCCTCCGTTTCACCGCGTCCGCGATTTCGGCACGGCGCTCCCCGACAACGTGCCGTATCTGCCGGATGCGCTGCACCAGGCCGGCTACCGCACCGGCGCGTTCGTCGGTTCGTTGATCCTCGATCCGCGGAGCGGCGCCGCGCCGGGCTTCGATCGCGGTTTCGACATGTACGATGCCGGCTTCCGGCTGCGCCAGCCAGGCGAAGACCGCTATAGCACCGCGGAGCGGCGCGGTGACGAGGTCGTCGCGCGGGCGCTGACATGGCTGGCTTCGAACCGCAGCGACCAGATGCGATCGCCGAGCTTCGAGCCGCGCTGGCGGCCGAGCCTCGCCATTTCCGCGCGAACCTGCTCCTGGGACGGCTCCTCACCCTCCAGGGGCA
The DNA here is from genome assembly GCA_046728115.1 of Acidobacteriota bacterium. Taxonomy (GTDB): domain Bacteria; phylum Acidobacteriota; class Vicinamibacteria; order Vicinamibacterales; family CAVVIG01; genus CAVSWN01. The sequence continues at coordinate 22,792 of JBKPDW010000598.1, forward strand.
GCCATCCGCTGCGCTGAGACATCTGCAGACCGCCGTCGAGGTTCAGCCAACGACCGCGGAAGCGCACCAGTTTCTTGCCGACGCGTACGAAAAAACCGGCAACGTGACCGCTGCGGCACAAGAGCGAAAACGCGCGCAGGAACTCTCTCAGAAATAAGTGCATCCCACCCGCGCCGCACCGCGCCCTTTCTGCCCTTTCTGTGCCTTCGTGCCATCCCCTGCCCTTGCTACCCCTCCTGCCCATCCAGCCTCTCGCCCTTTCTGCCCCACTCGCCCTCTCAGGCTCTACAATCGTCCCGTGGCCGACCGCCCGCCCCGCGTGCCGCGTGCACAGACGCGCGAGATCGTGGAACTTCGACAACTCAAGACCACGCAGCCTGAACTCGAATCGGCCGTGGACATGCAGATCGCGCTCGTCGACATGCAGCGGCGCGTGCAGAGCCGCGTCCCCCTGCCGTGGATCCAAGTCGACACGGCGTGGCTGGAGGCGCAGCAGGCCGCCGGCCGTCCGCTGGTGCGATTCGAAAATATCCCGCTCGAGTGGACCGATTTTCGGCTCGCATTCCGGCAGACTGCCGACATCCTGAGGCGCTTCGAGGCTCTCGAACGCGCCGATCACGAGAAGATCGTGGCGCTCGGGCGCGACGGCCACTCGCTCGAGCCAATCGTGAAGGCGTGGTACGACACGACATCCGGCGTCGATGGGGTGTCGACGTCAACGCGCCAGACGGCGATTGCGGATGCTCCCGCGGGACTCGATCAGGTGCTCGTGCTGGCGATGCGTCCGTTTCTCTCGCGGTGCGCCGATGCCTTGTCGCAGCGCATCGACTTCACGGCGTGGCAGCACGGACATTGCCCGTTCTGCGGATGGGAACCGGATTTCGCCGTCATCACGCCGGCCGCCGAGCGGCGCCTGATCTGCGGGCGCTGCTGGGCGTCATGGGGCTTCCCCACGCTGACATGCCCGTACTGCCGCAACGACGATCGTGCGCTCATCACGTCGTTCGCGACTCGCGACGGCCGCTACCGGGTGAACGCATGCGACGTGTGCCGCCGGTACCTCAAAGCCTACGACGCGCGACACGCGACGCGTCCGCTGCTGGTGGCGGTTGACACCATCGCCACCCTGCCGCTCGACGCGGCGGCGATGCAGCGGGGGTACAGCGGATAAGAACGGCTCCAGCGGCCTGTTCTTGCTCCGAGGGCACTGGTGCCTGGTCCGTCCGCGCGCAGGACGTGCCTGTCGCGGAACACCCGAAGGTGAAAACGGAGAACCGGAGCGGGAGCGTTCCGGGCGAGCGAGCAGCTAATTCTGCTGTTCAGTCGATGGTTTCGCGAGCAGGGTCGCTGCTTTCGACGACACCCAGTTGAAGAGATTCTGCGATTCGAGGAAGCGGCCGGCGTTCGACCGGGCGCCGAACACCACGACGGCGATGTCCTGACCGCCCTGCGGCAGGCGGAGGACCGTTGCCAGGCAGTAGCCCGCCTTGGAGATGAATCCGGTCTTGCCCGCGCGCACGTCGACATCGGGTTTGCCGAGCAGATGGTTCGTGCTGTGGAAGGCTACGGGCCGTCTGCCGTTGACGTAGACGGTGTATTCAGGCATTCGCATGATCGACGAGATGCGGTCGTCCTGCGACGCCAGAGTGATGAGCCGAGCGATGTCGTAGGCGGACGAGACGTTGTCGGCCAGCAGGCCCGACGGATCGGTGTAGTGCGTCGCCTGCAGGCCGAGCTCGGCGGCCTTTTCGTTCATCCTCGTGATGAAACCTGACGTTCCCTCAGGCGACACGCGCGCCAGCGCGCGGGCGGCGGCGTTGTCGGAGGCGATGAGCAGCAGGTGCAGCAGATCGTCCGTGGTCACCTTGTCGTTGGCATGCAGATGGGTCGTCGAGGCCTGGAAGACATCGGCGCGCGTCATGGTGACCGGCTGCGTCAGATCGGGATCGTGTTCGAGAAACACGGTCGCTGTCATGACCTTCGTGATGCTGGCGATCGACCGCTGGTCGAGCGAGTTCTCCTCCCACAACACTTCGTTGGTCGTGGGGTTGTAGACGATGGCCGCGGCGGCGCGGAGATCCGGGACGAGGTCGCCACTCGGATCCACTTTGAAGCGCGGCAACGCCGTATCCGCCATCTCGCGTGCCATGGCCACGGCGCGAGCGCGCGCCAGGGTCTGCTTGCGCGATTGCGACCGCTGCGCGGAGTACGCCGTGCTCCGAGGCGTGGGCGTCGATTTGCTGGTTGCACTCTTGCTCGCTGTGGTCGCGCGCCGCGATCTCGCGGTAGCGGCGACGGCTGAGGTCGACCCGACACCAATACTGACGAGACCGACGAGCGCAACGGGAGCAAGCCAGGGGGCGCGCCTGTTCAAGATGAATGCCTCGATGTTAGATGAATCCTCGCGACGGAGCGACGACATTCTAGCAGATAATTCGTACACCGCAACGGAATTAACGCCTTTTTGCCCACAAGTCCACGATTCTGCTTCGTCCGGATGAGCCTGCGGCCGATGCCACTCTCCTTATCGGCGCCACAGCCGGCTCCCGCCAGAGGATATCTGCATGACTGAGCATGAATTGCACGAATACCGCGAACTGCGCGCAACGATCCGCGAACGGGGGTCGGCGCGTGTCTGGGTGATGGTTGTCGGCATCCCATCGTGGGCCGCCATCGAGGTCGCGGTCTCGACCGTGGGACCGACACCGCTCGCCACCCTGGTCCCACTGGTCGTGCTGGCTGCGGCGTTCGAGGCCATCTTCGCGCTGCACGCCGGGGTCGAACGCATCGGCCGGTACCTCGACGTGTTTCACGCGGATGCATGGGAAAGCGCGGCTGCGGCCTTCGGACGTCCGAGCGGCGCCATCCGCGTCGATCCGCTTTTTGTCGGCATCTTCGCGGTCGCGACGATGCTCAACCTCGTGCCCGCACTGCTCGTCGCCCCGACCCCGCAGGAGTTGATCTTCGTCGGCGGCGCCCACGCTCTGTTCGTCGTGCGCATGGTGTTCGCGCGACTGGCGTCATCCAAACAGCGCGCCATCGATCGTGAGCGCTTCGCGATTTTGAAGGCCGGATCAGCGACGACACGAAATCACGAAATCAGGTAGTCGGCGCATCCATTTCTATCCGGGTCTTTGCCCCGGCGAGCCTTCTTGCGCGTGAGCATCACGGCCTCGAGCCGCCGAGGAGCTTCGCAACCTCGCGTCGATCGTCCGCAAAAAATGCGGCCGGTGCAGTCTTGAGAAACTGCTCCAGGTACGGACGGGCGCGGTCGGCATGGCCGTCGCGCGCCAGGTTGACACCCAGGTTGTAGAGCGCGTCGAAGTTCGTCGGATCCAACTCCACCGCTCGCGTCCAGGCCTCGAATGCCGTGTCGTGGTCGCCCAGTCGCAGCGCGACCGTTCCCACGCCGGCGTGTGCGCGCGACGAGTTGGGCGCCACACGAACCGCGTCTTCGAAATACTTGCGCGCGCTCTGTAAATCATCGCGCTCCAGCGCGAGCACTCCGAGATTCTCCCTTGGCACGCTGCTCTCGGGGTTGAAAGTCAGTACACGTTCGAAGGTACGGCGCGCGTCATCGCGTCGACCGTTGCGGGCGTAGGCAATCCCTAGCGTGTTCAGCGTGTCGGAGTCGGCGGATGGATCGCTGGCAACCGGCTCGAGCAAATGCATGGCGTCGGCCACGTGTCCGGTATCGGTAAGAAATCCGCCGAGTTGAGTCGCCAACCGCGTGTCGCTCACGCCATGCGCGAGAGCACTCCGCAGCGTCTCGACGGCGGCCGTAGCATCACCCCGTTGCCACTGGATGAACGCGAGATGGCGATACGCTATCGCCATGTCGGGCCGTTGGTCGATCACCTGACGGTAGATCTGCACTGCTTCGTTCGCATGCCCCTGGCCGAACGCCTCGACTGCTCGATGCACCGCGTGATCCAATTCCACAAGGCGCTTCGGGTCATCGTCCACCGAATACGTTGCTTTCACAGGGACACTGCCCGACACGTACCCCAGCGCGCGCAGGCGCGCGATGGTTTGCGGATCTCCGGCGGGACGCTGCCCAGGCACGATCGCGTGATAATCGCGTAACGCGGCGGCGAGCGCCCGGTCCCGATCAGGCGAACGGCCAGCCAGATTCAACTGCTCCCCCGGATCGCTGCCCAGGTCGTACCGCTCGGCTATCGGCAGGTCGATGAATTTGTCATGTGCCACGAGGACGCCCCAGAGCGGCGCCCAGCCGCGATTCAGCATGGCGGACATCGCCTCGAAGTACACGGGGCGTGTCGCACCCCCGGCCCGACGTTCCGAAGACGGCAGCAGACTGCGTCCGGGCAGGTCGGTCGGAACCGCCTTTCCGACGGCGTCGAGAATCGTCGGCATGATGTCGACGTGGCGGGCGGAGACGGACGACACTTCTCCGGCACCGGTTCGATGGAATGCCAAGGCCGCAACGTCCGCGAGGAATGATCGGCCCTGTGTTCTTTGCGTTCCTTGCAGCCCTTGCGATCCAGAAACGCCTCCGATTTCCGCAATGATCAGGGGAACACGCAGCGTCGATTCATAGGCGAACAGGCCGTGCGATTCCTCACCGTGGTCGCCGAGCGCTTCGCCGTGATCGCCGGTGACCACCACGAACGTGGACCTGTCGGCCGAGCGCACGGCCTCGACAAGCGGCCCAAGCGCCGCATCAACGGTCGCTACTTCGCCGTAGTACGGACGCCCCGCGTACTGCGCATCAAATGGCGCCGGCGGCCGGTAAGGCGCGTGGGGATCGAAAAGATGCACCCACATGAACCAGGGCGCGTCCTCTCCCGTCCGTCTGTCCCCCCCAGCCCTTCCCGCCGCTTGTGCCCTTTCCGCGATCCACTGCCGCGCCAGATTCGTTACGGCAGACGCCGCCCGTTCGGGCATCACGAATTCTGCCGGCGCGCGCGTTTCGCCGAAGCGATCGTCGTACACATCGAATCCGATGTTGAGCCCGAATCGCGAATGCAACGGAAACGCACCAACAAAAGCGGCCGTTGCATAACCGGCTTGCTTCAGGGACGTGGCCAGCGTGGCAGCATCCGGCGGGAGGCGATAGCCGCTATTGTCGCGCAGACCGTGCTGAAAGGGATACCGCCCCGTCAGGATGCTCGCGTGCGACGTGAGCGTGACCACGGCGTGAGCGTGGGCGTAATCGAACCGCACGCCCTCGGCGGCAAGTCGATCGAGCGTCGGGGTCGCAGCCGGGCCGCCGTAACAGCCCAACGCGTCAGCACGCAGCGTGTCGATGGTGATGAGGAGGACATTCTGGTGGGTAATCGAGCGTAGATCAGCTTGGGCAGGCCGTCGCACCCATTGAATCGTGACGATGACGGCTGCCAAACCAATGACAGCGGCGAGAACGGTGCGGCGAATCATGGCCTATGGCTGATGGCCAGATGGCTGATGGCTGTCAAAATCTTCAGGCCATCGAACCATTCAGGCATGAGCACCGCCATTCATTTCTGAGCGAGCGCGATCGTCAGCAGCACGGCGTACTGCGTGCCCATCCACGCATCGGTCGTGTCGAACGATTCCGTCAGTGCATGGGCGTCGGTGCCGCGGCCGCCTCCGCCGATGGTTATCGCAGGAATCTTCAGGCTCATCGGCAGATTCGAATCGGTCGAACCTTCGCCGAGGTTGGCGTTGAAGCCGAGCGCGGTCGCGGTGGCCAGACCGGTGCGGACGATCGACGAATTCTCGGGCGTCGATCCGGCCGGCCGATCGCCGACCAGCTCCTTGACGGCCGTGATCACGTTCGGCCGGCCCCAGCGCTGGTTTTCTTCAGCGACCGCCGTGTCGACTGCTTTCTGAAAGCTCGCATCCACCGCCGCAAGCGACGCCGGATCGGACGACCGCATGTCCACTTCCATCCATCCCTCGAACGGAATGGAATTGACCGACGTCCCGCCGCCGACTCGACCAACGTTGAATGTCGTTTTCGGCTGGCGGGGCACCTGAATCTCCTGGATCTTCGCGATCGCGCGTCCCATCGCGCCCATTGGGTTTGCCAGGCCGAAGGCGCCGAAGCTGTGGCCGCCCGGACCCTTGAACGTCACGCGGTAACGGTGGCTGCCAACGGCGACGTTGGTCACATGGATGCCGGTGCCGTCGATAGACACGAACCGATCGATCTGGTCCTTCAACGTGTCGCCGAACAGCTGCTTGACGCCGCGCAGGTCGCCGAGGCCCTCTTCGCCGACGTTGGCGACGAACGTGATGGTCCCTGGCGTCTGGACGTTGGCCTTCTTCATCTCGCGCGCGATGCCGACGAGCACGCCGAGTCCACGGCAGTCGTCCGCGATGCCCGGCCCGCGCAGGATGCGCCCGTCGCGCTTCACCTTCACGTTCGTACCCTCGGGAAAGACCGTATCGAGATGGGCGGCGATGACCACGTGGGGACGCGGTGCAGCCCCCGCGTACGCACCCAGGACGTTGCCAACCTTGTCCACACGGACGTTCTGCAGTCCGAGATCCTGAAAGACTCGCTTCAATTCCGCGCCCCGCACTTCCTCCTTGAACGATGGCGCCGGGATCTCGCAGAACCGGATCTGATCCTCGATGGTTTGTGGTTCGGAGGCCTTGGCGCCTGCGATCGCTGCCTTGACTGCGGCGTTCTGCATGAGATCGGCAACAGGCCCGGGTGTCACCTCACGTCCAGCTTGCGCGTACACGGCGCACACCGAGCACAGCACAGCTGATCCAATCGCCGCCATCAGTCGTCGCACAAACAACCTCGCTCGCCCCTTTCGCGCCTGTTTGTCGCATTCCATCGCATCATCCTTGGGGCCATCGGCACAGACCGAATCCTAACGCAGGACTGGGATTACCCCTACAATCCAAAACACCGAATTCGACGCCGAACACTGTCTCAAATCGTAACTTTTGTCGACACTTACCGCCCGATTACGCGTATTCTGTCGTGCACGATTCAGCTCGAGGTTTCTGTCAGCAGGAGGTTATCTGTGACACGTTCGATTCTTGGTGCTCTCGCCGCTCTGGCACTCGTTACGGCTGTCGGCGTCGTACCGGCGACGGCCCAGACGGGGCAGATGTTTGGCGAACTCGTCGGGAAAGTGACTGACGATTCGGACGCCGTGCTGCCCGGCGTCACAGTCACGTTGTCAGGTCCTGCCGTGATGGGCACGCCGACGGCGGTGACCAACGCGCAGGGAATTTACCGGTTCCCGGCGGTCAATACGGGGACCTATCAGCTCAAATTCGAGCTCGCCGGCTTCGCGCCGCTGTTGCGCGAAGGGATCGTGGTGCCGGTGCGACAGACGATCACGGTCGATGCTTCGCTGAAGCTCGCAAAATTGCAGGAAACAGTCACGGTCACCGGCGCGTCGCCGACCGTGGACGTCGAGAACACCAAGGTCGGCGCACGGCTCGACCACGAAACCCTCCAGGCCGTTCCGACGTCGCGCACGATTTTCGGGTCGACGACCGTTCTGCCGGGCATGACGATGGGACGTCAGGACCCAGGTGGGTTGAACGCAGCGACGTCCACCAACATGGTGGCCCACGGCGCGAGCAACTACAGTTTGAACTACTACGGCGTGACCGCCGACACCCCACAAAACTACGGCTCGATGTACTACATGGACTTCGGCTCAGCCGAAGAGATCTCGGTCGATACCGCCGCAATGGGCGCCGAAATCGGCGGTGGCGGCGGCGCCAACATCAACGTGGTTCCGAAGTCTGGCGGCAACAAGTTTCGCGGCGAGGCAATCGAGAGCATCACTGGCAAAGGGTACTGGGATGGCTTCACAGGCAACAACATCACGGACGCCTTGAGGAGCCAGGGAATCACCGATCCGACACTACGCAAGCTGAACGATTTCAATGCCAACGCCGGCGGCCCGTTCATGAGGGATCGGCTCTGGTGGTTCGGGTCGTTCCGAAATTACAAAACCATCGAAGCGACGCCGAATTACACGATTGTCAACAGCGACGGCAGCCTGACGAATCCCTTCTTGTCGAACCTGCGCAACTACACGGCGAGTGGGAAGTATCAAATCAACAAGAACAATCAGTTCTCGGCCTTTTGGACCTACAACAAGAAATTCCAGCCGAACCGTAACGCCGGTCTGGCACAGCCGCGCCCCGAAGGCACGCTGAATCAACAGTCGCCAAAGAACCTGATCAACGGCAACTGGACGTCCGTGTTCGGTCAGAACACGTTCCTCGAAGTGTCCTCGAGCTATTTCCACATGCACTGGCCAAGCGACTGGTCGGACGAGTTCAAGGCCCTTCCGTCGAATCAGCAGCTGCCGTCGACATTCAACATCGGCACGAGCGTCTACATCGATGGGCCCGAACCTACGGGTCAACGGTTCCGTGATGCGTATCGGCAGCAAACGAACATTGGCGTCACGCGGTACATCGATGACTTCCTGGGTGCGAGCCATCAGCTCAAAACAGGATTCGAACAGTGGTGGACGCCGACCGGCACCGACACGTTCAATATCTTCCAGGACGCCCGTCTGCGTTACACGGGCCCGGCAGCCACGTGCAGTCCGACCGTTCGGACTGGCTGCACACCCGTCGAAGTGTTTCTGTACAACACGCCGCTGACGCAGCAGACGCGGATGCGCAACTTTGCAGGCTTCGTGCAGGATCGTCTCAGCTACCCACGCTTCACGTTCAACCTCGGCGTGCGGTGGTCCTACTACGACGGCACGATCCCGGCGCAGAGCAACGGCGGCGCGGAGTGGGGCGCCGCGTGCGCAGCCTGCAACCAGTCGTTCCCTGAAATCAAGACGCCGTACAGCTGGAACACGCTGGCGCCGCGGACTGGCGTGGTGTGGAAGATCACCGACGACGGCAGGAACGTCGCGAAGGCGAGCTACAGCCGCTACTACGAGGGAATGTACACGACCGAGTTCAGCAGCATCAACGGGAACTCGATCCAGACCGGCGGCGTGGCGACCTACAACTGGAACGGCGCGTTCGACGCGGCGGGTCGGCCTGTGCTCGGCACCATCAAGAGCCAGTTCGTACCGAAGTCGAACACGATCGATCCGAACTTGAAAGATCCGCGCAACGACGAAATCATGTTCGCGTTCCAGCGCGAAGTCGCGAACAACGTCTCGGTCAACGTTGATTGGATCCAGCGGTGGTTCAATGATGCCACGACCAACCAGGATTGCTACGGTCTCCCATGCAACACCGTCGCGTCAACCGCGTATGCGCCGACGAGAGTCGTGACAGATTTTGGTCCAGACAATCTGGCGGGAACGGCGGACGACAAGTCGGTCACTTTGTACAACGTGCTGCCGCAGTACGTCGGGAAAGACACGTTCTTCCACACCAACTGCGGCAATAACGTGTCGGTGAGTTGCACGCAGCAGTACAGGGCGCTCGAGATTTCAGTGGTCAAGCGGATGTCGAATCGCTGGCAGATGCAGAGTTCGTATGTCTGGTCGCGGCTCGACGGGGATCAGCTCGGAATCAGCACGACGAGCACGACCCTGTCCGCAAACGAGCTCGACTTCACGAATCCGAACAACGTCCTGCCGTTCTCGCAGCAAGGCCGCGGCGCCAACGACCAGCCGCACGCGTTCAAACTGCTCGGCAGCTACCAGGCGCCCTACGGCATCACCCTCGGCGCAAACTTCCAGTCGCTGAGCGGTCTGCCGCGCGAGCGCACGCTGAGCGTGACCTCGTTCGCGCAGGGAACGCAGACACTCCGCATGGAGCCGCGCGGCACGTATCGCGCCGATACACTGAACCTCTTGTCGCTCCGCGGCGACAAAAGCTTCCGGACCGGCGGCACCAGTCGAGCGTCGGTCATCGTGGAGTTGCACAACGCGCTCAACTCGAGCGCGGGCCAGAACAGCTTCGGCACGATTAGCCGAGGCTACGCTGACCAGGCGGCGTTCGATGCGGCTCGTGTCGCGGGCACCTCGTACTTCGGCCGCGTGCAGGAGATCGTGGCTCCGCGCGTGCTGAAGCTCGGATTCAAGTTCGACTTCTAGGATGGTTCGATGTTTAAAGGTTCTAGACACTTTCTAAGCGTGAGATCTTACGGGTTGAAGCAAGTTTTTCAGGCGGCAATGGCGGCCTCCTCGTGGAGTTTCTGGATTTCGAGGTCGAGTTGATCGAGGACGGCGCGAAGCGAGCGCGGCAAGGTGTCGTCCT
>JBKPDW010000599.1:0-9719 GCA_046728115.1 Acidobacteriota bacterium
TTCTCACACTAGATCGAGGAGCCTTCAGGCTACGAGCCGGCGGAGTGCGACTGCCGGCCTTCTTGCGCGACGTCCCGGGCCTGCCGCCCGTGCCGCACCAGATTGGCAGGTTTTCGACCACGCCGCCATTTTTCGGGCTATTTCCTGACCTAACCGCCCGCAGCGGCAACGAGTTACTGGAAATGTCGGCCGGCCCACCCAGGCTCTTGCCGGCTGTGCTGCCGCACTCGGGAACGGGAACCTGCGACCGACCAAGGCTCGAGGCGGCCCCGGGCCTCCGGCGAAGGACTGACGCTCCACGGAAGCAAAAGCCCTGGCCCTCAACTCGCGCCGAGCCGGCGCGAACGTCGGGGCGCCTTGCAGGCGCACAGCGTCCTCCCCCGCCGCGTCGCAGGAATGGCAGCTCTGGAGCGTTCGCGTCGGCGACGACGAGATGGTGCGATCTCGAACCGGTCTATCTGCTTGAACGACGGCTGGGGCGCAGGGCCAGGGACGCTGAACCGCGGACTCGCGGACGGACCAAGCACGAGGGCACGCAGGACAACGCTCTGACCGCGATCACGGCGGCCTCCCTTGATCCGGAACAGCGCTCGGGGCCGTGGCCAGTCACTTCCCTCCGCCGCGGCGATCCGTCACAGCGCCCCAGTCGCATCACAGTTCGTACTCGAGCGGTGGCGCGGGCCTGTCGTCGCTTCGACCAGCCGACGCGGGTGGCCCTCGACGCGAAGCCGGTGGGACGCGTGGTCGGTCTACGACCTGCTCTTGCGGAGGTCGCGGATGATGGCTTCCAGCGCCTCGATGATCTCGTCGCGGCTGGCGCGCGCTTTCGCGAAGCTGATTTTCAGGTTGAACGCCTTGGTCGGCGGCCGGTAGGCGAAGACGTAGTGCTTGGGCCGTCCGGCCTTCGGTTTCTGCACAGCGTCCCGCAGCCGTTGCCGCGTCACGCCGGAACCCTGGCTGGCGAGCTTCTCGACCAGGGCGGTCATTTTTTCGGGCGTCTCCTGCCTAACGACCTGCAACAGCAATGACTTCGTGGAAATGTCGGCCAGCCGACACAGGCTGCGGACCTCCTCGGGCATCGCGTTGAGCGCCAGCGACTCGGTGACCGACGTCCGCGACTTCCCCAGCCGCCGCGCCAGATCCTCGTGCGTGTAGCCGCATTGCTCGGCGAGCCCCTGCAGCGCCTCCGATTCCTCGAACGGGGTCAGATCCTTGCGCTGCAGATTCTCGATCAGCGCCAGCTCCAGCATCTCGGTCTCGTCGACGTTGCGCACCACGACCGGCAGCTCGCGCAGCCCGACCTGAACGGCCGCCTGGTACCGGCGCTCGCCGGCGACGATCTGGAAGCGGTCGCCGCGCTGCCGGACGACCAGCGGCTCGAGAATCCCCTGCTCGGCGATCGACGCGATGAGCTCCGAGAGATCGCCCATCACCTGGCGCGGCTGGCTCGGGTTCGGGTCGACGCGATCGATCGGAATCAGCCGCCCGATCGGCGTGCCGGCCGACGCTGCCAGGGCGTCGACATAGTGCGCGTCGTGGCGCATCGCCAGCGTCTCGGGGAGCCCTCGTCTAGGCACGGTCGATGACCTCCTCGCACAGGCTGTAATATTCGGTCGCCCCGGTGGAATCCGGCGCGAAGGTGAAGATCGACTCCTTGTAGGCCGGACTCTCCTCCAGCCGCACGCTCTTCGTGATCACGGTCTTGAACACCTTGCCGCCGAACACCTTCTGAATCTGGGTGCGGATGTCGCGCGCGAGCGCCGTACGCTTGTCGTGCATCGTGATCACCACCCCCAGAATCCGCAGCGCCGGATTCGGCCTGGCGCGGACCTTCTCGATCGTCTCGAGCAGATCGTCGGTCCCCTCGAGCGCGAAATACGACGACTGGATGGGGATCAGGAGATGCGTCGCGGCGACGAGCGCGTTCACCGTCAGCAGCCCCAGCGTCGGCGGACAGTCGATCACGATATTCGAATAGATTCGCCGCACCGGCTCGATCTTGTCCTTGAGCCGGAAGTGCGCATCCATCTCCCCCACCAGCTTCGCTTCGACCTTGGCGAGCGCGATCCGCGACGGCGCCACCGAAAGGCCGGGCAGCGCCGACGCCACGACCACGTCCTGGAGCGAGACCTGCGGATCGGCGATCGCGTCGTAGACCGTGCGCGTCACCTGCTGCATGTCGAGGAACGACAGCGTGCTGTTCGCCTGCGGATCGAGATCGATCAGCAGCGTCGGTTTGCCGCGCAGCGCGAGCGCGGCCGCCAGGTTGATCGCGGTCGTGGTCTTCCCGACCCCACCTTTTTGATTGGCTATGGCAACGATCATCAGACCAACGGCGAGCCGACGGAATTGTAACAGCAGTTGGTGTGCGGGCGAGGTGCAGAATTGGCGACTGGTGTGAAATTGGTCAGGTCACCAAGACTCGCGTGGATGCGGCACCGTCACCAAGACTCGTGGATGCGGCACCAATTCACATCTTGTACTTGCCGAGATCGTCGGGGTCGAGACTCTCCAGCCACTTGTGCAGCCGATCGGCGTCGGTCTTGTCGGAGGAGAAATCGACCGTCTTCGCGTGATCGATCACCCGATCCTCGACGAAGATCGGCGCCCGCGTGCGAAGCGCCAGCGCAATCGCATCGCTCGGCCGGGCGTCGATGGCCACCGTATCGCCATCGAGCGCCAGGTAGATGAGCGCGTAGAACGTGTTCTCCTGCAGATCGCAGACGACCACCTTCTGGACGGTGGCGTGCAGATCCTGAATGACGTTCCGCAGCAGATCGTGCGTCATCGGCCTCGGCGTCGCAATGTTCTCAATCTGCAGCGCGATGGCGTTGGCCTCGAAGATGCCGACCCAGATCGGCAGGACGCGCTGCCCTTCCTTGTCGCGCAGAATCACGATCGGTGTGTTCGTGATCGGATCCACCATCAGCCCCTTGATCGACATCTCGATTTGCATGGTCACAACCTAGGCACGCGGCGTGCCGCTGTCAATCCCCTTTTGCCCGACCGCCCGGCCCCACACGCTGTGGGGCCCGGCGCGCTCCACCTCGACCATCATCATGCGCCCGATCCAGGCGGGTGGACCCGGCAAATTGACGACGACGTTCTCGCTCGTCCGGCCCGACAACTCGGTCTCCCGACGGCGGCTCGCGGCGTCGACCAGGACCTCGACCCGCCGTCCGAGCAGGTCGTGGTTCAACGCGCTTTGAATTTCCCGCTGCAGCCCCTGGAGGGCGACGATCCGCCGCGTCTTCTCCTCGTCGGGGACATCGTCAGGCATCCGCTTCTCGGCGAGCGTGCTCGGCCGCGCCGAGTACTTGAACGAAAACATGCTGTGATACCGGACCGCGCGTGTCAGCGACAGCGTCCTTTCGAAGTCCGATTCGGTTTCGCCAGGGAAGCCGACAATCATATCGGTCGATAGGGCGACGTCCGGCAGGCGCTCCCGAATTCGCGCGACAAGGTCGAGATAGCTGTCGCGCGTGTAGCGGCGGCGCATCGCCTCGAGCACGCGTGTCGACCCAGACTGCACCGGCAGATGCAGATGGCGGCAGATTTTCGGGAGACGCGCCATCGTGTCGAGGAAACGAGCGGTCACGTGTCGCGGGTGGGGACTCGCGAACCGGATGCGATCGACCCCCTCGACGCCGTGGACCGCCTCGAGGAGTCCGCTGAAGTCGCACGCCGGATCGTCGGGCGCCGAGTAATGGTTCACGATCTGCCCGAGCAGTTGCACTTCGCGATGGCCCCTCTCGGCGGCATCACGCACCTCGGCGAGGATGTCGGCCTTCGGCCGCATCCGCTCGTGCCCTCGCGTGTATGGCACGACGCAGAAGCTGCAGAACTCGTTGCACCCTTCGATAATCGTCACGTAGGCCTTGACGGGATCGTGACGTACGCTCACGCCAAGCGGCCACGTGACATCGTCCTGGGCGCTGAGATCGATGAGCGGGACGGAGGTGCGGCCGGGGACGGAGGTTGCCTGTTCGACCAGCAGCGGCAGTCGGCGAATCGCCTGGGTGCCTACGATCACGTCGGCAACGCCCGGCGCCCGTCTGGCAATCGCCTCGCCTTCCTGCTGCGCCACGCAGCCGGCAACGGCGACGACGGGATCGTGGCCCAGTTCGCTGGCCAGCAGGCGGAGCTCGCCCAGTCGCGTGAACAGCTTCTCCTCCGCGCGCTCGCGAACGCTGCAGGTGTTGATGACGACCACATCCGCGTCGGCTGCGTCGGCGGTAGCCTCGAACCCGGCCTGCTCCAGTAACCCCGCCATGCGCTCGGAGTCGTGCACGTTCATCTGGCAGCCGTACGTTTCGATCAGGTACTTGCGAGCCATTCACCGCGCCTTCCGTTTTCGCGCCTGCGGGGCGGACATCTCGGCGGTTTCGCCTTTCGCCGCGTGACTTTCGCCTTTCGCTTTCGCCCTGCCCGCAAGCATTTCGCGGGCCGAGTTACGAAGCGCGTCCGTAATGGCCCGTCCGCCCAGCATCCTCGATAGCTCCTCCACGCGTCCAGCGTCATCCAACCGACGAACGCTGGTGCGCGTCCGGCCGGAGTCTACGCGTTTGCAGATCTGAAAGTGCGCGTCCGCATACGCGGCAATCTGCGGCAGATGGGTGATGCACAGCACCTGGAAGGCCGATCCCAATCCGCGCAGACGTCGCCCGACGGCATCGGCCGCACGGCCCCCGATCCCTGCGTCCACCTCGTCGAAGATCAATCCGGGCGCCGAGCCGCTTGGCGGGCGGTCGTGTGCGTCGCTGAAACCGTGACGGGTCGTTGCCGTCAGTGTCTTGATTGCCAGCATGATGCGCGAGAGCTCGCCGCCCGACACGATTCGGGCAAGCGGCCGAAGATCCTCGCCGGGGTTGGGCGACACGAACAGTTCGGCAGCGTCGATTCCGTGGGCGCCCCACGCCGATTCGGGCAGCTGGTCGGCGAATCGGACCTCGATCCGTGTCCCCGCCATGGCCAACTCGGCGAGAACCGCCTCCAACTCGCTGCCGAAAACCGGCGCAATACGCTGCCGTGCACGCGACAATTCGTTCGCGACGTCCAGATAGGCGCGGCGCGCGACAGCGTGCTCCCGTTCGAGCTCCGCCATGCGGTCATCGCCGCTCTCCAGGTCGGCCAGTTCGCGCCGCAGCGCATCACGCTTGTCGATGACGTCAGCCAATGCGGGACCGTGTTTTCGTTTCAGACGCTCGACGAGCGCCAGGCGTTCCTCCACCTCCTGCAGCCTGGCCGGGGACGCGTCGATGCCATCGGCGTAGCGGCGGAGGAAGAGCGCGAGATCTTCGAGCTGAGACTTGATGTCTTCCCGCACGTCGAGGTAGGGCTGAAACTGTGGATCGACGGTCGCAAGTTCGCCGACGCGGCGCCAGACGTGTCCAAGTGTGGCGAGGATGGCATCATCGCTCTCGTAGAGTGACGCGTAACTCTCCGTGCACAGTCGCCCGAGACGCTCCGCGTTGGCCAGTACCTGACGCTGCGCCGACAGCTCCTCGTCTTCGCCGGGCCGCAGCGCCGCCCGATCCAGCTCGCCGAGTTGAAACCGAATGAGGTCGAGCCGGTCACCGCGATCACGCGCAGCGGTTCGCAGGCGGGCGAGTTCCGCGCGTGCCGTCTGCAGCGCCTCGAATGCGGCGGACGTTCGACTGGCGATCGGCGCCAGCGCGCCGTAGGCGTCGAGAACACCAAGGTGGGTCGCGGGATCGAGCAGGGTGTGATGCTCGTGTTGACCGTGCAGCTCGATCAGGCGGGACGACAGTTCTTTCAGCGCCCCGGCGGTTGCGAGCGCTCCATCGACGAGGGCGCGGCTTCGGCCTTGCGCAGTGATCTCGCGACGGACGACCAACTCCTCGCCACCGCTCTCGAAGATGGCTTCGACGGTGGCAGTCTCCTCGCCCGTCCGCACCAGGTCCCCCGAAGCTCGGCCTCCCAGAAGCAGCCCGACGGCCTCGACCAGGATCGACTTGCCGGCGCCCGTTTCCCCGGTCAGGACGTTGAGGCCGGCCTCGAACTCGACGTCGACGGCATCGATCACGGCGAGCTGGGCAATTCGGAGGAACCGAAGCATGCGGGCCGGTATTGCCGGAACTCCAATGGTAACATAGGTTTGACAGCGATTTCACAGCGTGATACAGTTTTGCCTGAGGCGCTGTCCCAGCGGCGCACAGCTCGGTTTTGCGGAGGCTCGTTTGCGCACGCTCGGAAGCCTGTTGGTTGGCCTGCAGATGCAGGCTCAGGGTGGGGTTTCGCTCGACCGTTCAGGAATCTCGATAGTTTCGCTTCTTGCCGGTTCCACCTACACCGCCCGCGTCGTCCTGCTCGTTCTCGGGTTGTTCTCCGTCGTGTCGTGGAGCATCGTGCTCTACAAAGCGTGGACATTCCGGCGGGCCCGACGGCAGTCGGGGCAGTTCCTCGAGGTGTTCCGGCGCAGCAACAAGTTCTCGGAAGTGCAGGCGGTCTGCCGATCGCTCGGCGAGAGTCCCCTCGTGGGTCTATTTCAATCCGGCTACGCGGAGCTCACCGCGCAGTTGCGCCAACCGTCGTCCGAGGTGTCGAACGGACCCAATCCACATGCGCCTGGCGGGCGTCCAATTCTCAAGAGCTTGTCGGCAGTCGATCGCGCGCTCCTGCGGGCCGCGGCTGTTGAGATCAACAAGCTCGAACATTGGGTACCGTTTCTGGCCACGACCGCGAGCATCTCGCCGTTCATCGGCCTGTTCGGAACCGTGTGGGGCATCCTGATCGCATTCGCCGCCATCGCGCAAACCGGATCGACCAATCTGAGCGCCGTGGCCCCCGGCATTGCCGAAGCCCTCGTGACGACGGCGGCGGGGCTGCTCGCGGCGATCCCGGCCGTATTGTTCTATAACTATTTTTCGCATCGCATCAGAACGTTCGCTTCGGAGATGGATGATTTCTCCATGGAGTTCCTGAACATCGCCGAAAGGAATTTCACCTAGTGCCGAAAGTGCACGCGGCGGCGAGCGCACGGGGACGCTCCGGACGCGGGCGTCGAGTGACGACGACGCTGTCGGAAATCAACGTCGTGCCGCTCGTCGACGTGATGCTGGTGCTGCTCATCATCTTCATGATCACTGCGCCGATGATCCAGCGCGGCGTCGACGTGAAGCTTCCCGTCGCGACGCGGACGAATCAGATCAGCGGCGAGCGTGCGTTCATCACGGTCCCCCTCTCCTATCGGCAGGACCACAAAGTGTTCCTCGGCGATGAGGCCATTCGCGCCGATGTCCTACAGGAGCGGATACGGCAGAAGCTCGAGCACGCGCCGGACAAGAAAGTGTATCTGAGAGGCGATGGCGGCGTGCAGTATCAGGAACTGATGGAAGTGTTCGATCGCCTCAAAGCGGCCGGTGTCAGCGATGTCGGTCTCGTAGCGAAGCTTCCGGGCGAACGGTGATGGACGTCACCGACGTTCTGCGCGACCGGATGCGTGAACCTGGCGGCTTTCAGCGGATGCTCACCGTGTCGCTCGCTGCACACGTGCTGGTCGCGGCCGCAATGGTTTTGGCGCCCCGAGGATTTCTTGGACGCCCGGTAGACTCGCCGCGCGAGGTGATGACGATCTCGCTCGCCGGAGGTGGCGAGGGACCGCGGAATGGCGGGTTCACCACGATTGGAGCGAGACCCGTCCAGCAGGTCACGCCGCCTGACGAACCGCCCAAACGCGAGGCTGTCCGGCCGCCGGCGGCAAAAGCGCCCGACATGACGCTTCCAACGAAGCCGTCGACGAAACCAGTCAAACCGTCGACCGCGCCGGACATCAAGCAGTCCCCGGACCAGGCTCGAGGGCGCACGCCGACGAAAGGCAAAGAGATTACCCCTGGCACGGCCATCGCCGATACCGGCGCGCGAGGCCAGGGATTCGGACTGTCGACCGGCGGCGGACCGGGCTCGGGCTCGAGCCTCGACGTCGCCGACTTCTGCTGCCCGGACTACATCGTCACTATGATCGAGCGCATACGATCCAGCTGGGTCTCGAATCAGGGCACCGCGGGGCAAAGCATCGTGAAGTTCACGATCCAGCGCGACGGCCGCGTCACCGGGTACGAAGTGGAGCGCTCCAGCGGTTCGCCCGTTCTCGATCTCGCGGCGTTGCGCGCCGTGGCGCAGACTCGCTCGCTTCCGCCACTCCCCGCTCAGTTTCCCAACCCGACGCTGACCGTTCATCTCAATTTCCAATACCAATGACAAAGATCCTCGTCTCAGGCGCATTGGCCATCGGCGTGCTGTCCGCTCAGCAGCCGCCGCCGACCACGCCGCAGCCGCCACCGCAGCAGCCGACCGAAATCTCCACCACTGTGAGCGGCGAAAGTGGATCCGCGCCGCGGCTGGCAATCCCCGACTTCATCGCACTCTCCCAGGACGCCGAAACGGTTGCAACCGCCAAGACGATCGGACAGGTGATCTGGGACGACCTGAATTTCGAGCGCGAGTTCGCATTCATTCCGCGAGACGTCTACGCGACGATACCGCGTCCGACATCGTTTCAGGACATCCCGTTCGATCGGTGGCGCGAACTCAACGCGGACGGCCTGCTGATCGGCACTGTTCAAAAGGCGGCAACCGGACTCAGGGTCGAGGTGCGGTTGTACAACGTCCGCAACCGCCAGATGGCGTTCGGCAAGGAGTACACCGGCTCAAACGCCCGGCTGATCGCCCACACCGCGTCGGACGAAGTCCATCAGACCCAACGGGCGTTGCGCGGTGTCGCACGCACGCGCATCACGTTCAACTCCGATCGCGACGGCGAGCGGCTGGGGGGGACGATCGAGAATCGCGGCGTGAAGGAGATTTATCTCGCGGACTACGATGGCGAGAATCAGCGCAGGCTCACCGCGAACCGGACGTTGAACATCACGCCGCGCTGGTCGCCTGATGGCCGCGCGATCGCGTTCACGTCGTACCGCCGCGGCGGGGCCAACATTTTCATTTCGAACATCTTCGAAGGAACGCTCGTCGAGGTCACGCAGGGGCCGAAAGTGGGGGAAAACTGGCTCCCCGCCTGGTCGCCTGATGGAACGCGAGTCGCGTTTTCGTCCACGCGCGATGGCAACCCCGAGATTTACGTGGCCAATCGCGACGGATCGAACGTGCACCGGCTCACGAATCATCCGGGCATCGACATCTCGCCGACCTGGTCGCCGTCCGGCACACAGATCGCCTTCACGTCGGACCGTACGGGAACACCACAGATCTGGATCGTGGGCACTGACGGCCTCAACCTGCACCGCGAGACATCGGAGTCGTTCTGCGACAAGCCCACGTGGTCGGCGCCCCCGTACAACGAAATCGCCTACGCGTCGCGCACCGGTCCGGGCTTCGACATCAAGGTGCTCGATCTGGCGACGAATCAAGCGCGCCAACTGACGTTTGGCGAGGGCAGCAACGAAAGCCCGTCGTTCGCACCGAACGGGCGCCACATTGTCTTTACGTCGACGCGGGCCGGAAAAACACAGGTATTCACGTTGGCGCGCGATGGGAAGGACGTGCGCCAGTTGACGAAGGCTGGAAATAACGAGAAGCCGGACTGGTCCAGATAGGTCGTGACGGCTTCAATGGAGTTGCGTGATGAGACGGATGGTGACGGCGGTGACATTGGCGTCGGTGACGCTCCTGGCGGGTGTGGCTTGCCACAAGAACAAGTCGCCCGTTGTGCGGCCCACTCCACCGCCCAGTAGCACCACTCC
>JBKPDW010000600.1:0-9504 GCA_046728115.1 Acidobacteriota bacterium
GCTGCTGCGCGGGCGCGACTTTACCGCGGCGGAAGACATACCGACGGCGGATCGCCGCGTCGCGATCGTCGATGAGCCGCTCGTGCGGCGCCTCTTTCCCGACGAGGATCCGCTGGGACAACAGGTATGGATCCCACCACGAGACAGCCGCGCTCTTACGGCCGAAAACGATCCAATGACGATCGTTGGCATCGTTCCGGGCATTCGAGACGACCTGACCGAACGCGAACCGGTGGCGCATCTCTACGTGCCCACGTCGGTGGCGTACCGCGGACCGATGCACATTTACACGCGAACCACGAGCGACGAAGGCGAGATGCTCGCGGCCATCCGCCGCGAGATTCGGGCGGTCGACGATCGGCTGCCGGTCGTCGAGTTGCGCACGATGCGCGAGTTTCACGCGCGAGGCCTTGTCCTATGGGTGATTCACACGGCGGGCCGCACGCTGATGGGTCTGGGCCTGCTGGCGCTGCTGCTCGCCGCCACAGGAGTCTATGGCGTCAAGTCCTACATCGTCTCGCAACGCATCCGCGAGATTGGCATTCGCCTCGCGCTTGGTGCGGCTCCTCGCGATATCGCGTTGATGCTCGTGAAAGACGGGGCGCGCATGACGCTTCTCGGCGTTGCTATCGGCTTCCCGCTGGCCGTGGCGCTGGCAAGTCTCTTGAGCGTCGCGATGTTCGAGATCAGTCCCTACGATCCGGTTGTCTTGACACTGGCACCGCTCGTGCTCGCCGGCGCGGCTGCGCTCGCGACCTATTTGCCGGCGCGCCGCGGGATGCGCGTGTCCCCGCTCGATGCCCTTCGAACGGAGTAAGGTCTGGACTTCACACTTCAGCCAATTTCAGCCTTCAGACTTCAGACTTCAGACTTCAGACTTTGACGAAGCCGTCGCATTCCGCGAAGCCAGCGTTCGTGGTCGGTCGCGCGCCGGCGCACGTATTCCGCGACCTTGGGATGCGGAAGGATGAGAAATCGCTCGTCGGCGAGGCCTTCGACGACGACCTCTGCGACCTGCTCCGGTTCGAGCGCGCCTTCCATGAGAAACGATCGCCCCTCCAACCCGGCACGGTGCAGCATGTCGGTCCGAACGCCCTGCGGACACAGCGCAGAGACCTTGATTCCTCGATCGCCGTACGCCACCGACAGCCATTCGGCGAACGCGAGCGATGCGTGTTTGGTCACGGCGTAAGTGGCTGATTGCGGGTGCGTGAGCAGGCCGGCTGCCGACACCGTGTGGAGCAGATAGCCCTGCTGGCGAGCGAGCATGCTCGGCAACGCGGCGCGTGCCGCATAGACATGGGCCATCACGTGGACGTCCCAGCATCGGGACCATTCCTCGTCGGGCGCGTGCTCGTCGCCGTTCATCGCGATGCCGGCGTTCGAGCAGAACAAGTCGATCGCGTCGTAACGCTCCAGCGCCTGCGCCACGAGACGCTTGACGTCGGCTTCGCGCGAGACGTCGGCTTCCACCGCGCTTCCGCCGATTTCAGCCGCGACGCGCCGGGCGGCGTCCACATTCACATCCGCGACAACAACTGCGCGGGCGCCGTCAGCCGCGAACCGTCGGCAGAGCGCGCGCCCGATCCCATTGCCGCCGCCGGTGACGATGACGACTTTGTCAGCGATCTGCATCTCGGATCTGTCCTCAGTGCTTGGTGCCTCGTGCTTGGTCCGTCCTTGGTCCTTTAGTCCGTCCTTCGTCCTTTAGTCCGTCCTTCGTCCTTGGTCCATCCCTCGTCCTATGGACGGACCGAGGACCATGGACGGACGAAGGACGAGGGACGGACCAGGAACCAAGAACCAAGCACCAGGGACTAAGACGCTTTCGCCCGCGCGTCGGCGGCGCGCATCCATGCCTGGAGCCGCGCGACGTCCTTCTTCACCGTCCGCGAGGCGGCGAACAACACGAGGGCGAGGATCGCCGCGAGCGTCGGCACGATGTACATCGCGGTGTGCAGGCCTTGCGCGCGGAATGGTTCGAGCGCCCGGAGGTCGAAGCCCTTCGCCTCGCCGATCAGGCTGCGCAGCTCCGCCGCGATGAGCTCGCCGAATGGCAGCGACTGGACTTTGCCTGCCGCGCTCGCGGCCTGGAACGTGAAGTAATCGCTGGCGAGTCCGGTACCGACCGGACCGAGCGACGCGCCGAGCAGATACATCGCGCAGAAGTACAGCGCCATCGCCGTGCCGCGCAGCGACGGTTCGACGACGTCGTGGATGGTGGAGTAGACGGTCGAGTAATAGGCGTACATCACGCCGCAGCCCAGGCCCATCAGCAGCGCAAAGCCAAGCACATCGCCGGCCTCACGCCTCAACCCGAGGAACAGGAGCGGTGTGCAGATCGCAATCGCGCCGCATCCGACCATCAGTCTGCCGTCGACGCGTTGTTTATACAGGCGATCCGCGAGCGCACCGCCGGCGACGAGGCCCACAATTCCCGAAAAGCCATACACGAGGGCCGCTACCCAACCGGCGTATTGAAACGTCATGTGATGGAAGCGCACGAGAAACGGGGCGACGAACGCTCCGAGTGCGTACATGTTGAAGTTGTGCAGCGCGCCCGACACGATAATCCAGAGCATCGTCGGAATCGAGAGCACGAGCAGGTACGGATTGCCCTCGCGCCGCCGCGCGCCGATTGCATGCTCCTCGCGCCGGCCACGCTCCGGCTCGCGCATCCACAGCGCGGCGATCGCGCAGAACAGACCCGGAACGGCTGCCACGTAGAATGCGTTGCGCCATCCCCAGTTCTGCAGGATCCATCCCCCCGCGCCGTTGGCCAGGCCAAGACCCAGCGGGAGGCCGAGCATCCAGAGTGCGACCGCGCGCGCGCGGCGATCGGTCGGATACAGGTCGCCGATGAGCGAGGTCGACGCGGGTGAGCAGGTCGCCTCGCCGATGCCGACGCCGAGACGGGCGACAATCAGCTGCGAGAAGTTGCGTGCCGCGCCGGACAGCGCGGTGAGCACACTCCACACGAACACGCCGCCCGCGAGAATCCGACGTCGCTGGGTTCTGTCGGACAAGCGCCCGAGCGGCAGACCGAACACCGCATACAACAGCGTGAACACCGTGCCGAGCAGACCGAGCGCAGTGTCGCTCAGCGCCCATTCGCGCCGGATCCCTTCGCCGACACCCCCGATGATCTGGCGATCGAAGAAGTTCATGAGATTGATTGCGAACAACACGAACAGGGCGTAAGCGCTCGAATTCATGAAGAAGTACCGTCTCTAATCAAGGTTCGTGGTTCGGCGTTCTGGTTCGCCGTCAGAAGATGTACCGCCCCGCCTCGATCACGGCATCCGCAATTCTCCGTCGTGCTGCGATCGAATCGACCGGCGGATGCGAGGCCAGGCGTTGCGCCGCGCCTGCAATCGACGAATCGACACCTTCGGCAAGGAGCGCGGCCAACGCTTGCTTGGACGCGGCCAGGATCCGGTCCGACGCGTCGCTCGTGTACACTCCGACCGCATCGGCGGCGAGGGCCGCGCGGCCGTCCTGGCGCGTCGCCATTTTTTCCGCCCGTGCGATGGCGCTTTCAATGGCGTACACCTCGATGACGATGTCGGCGATCTGGGCCTGAACTTCCTGAGCGTCCTTCAATCGATCGCCGTATGCCACGGAGGCGTGGCCGAGCAGGCCGATTGCGAGCCGCTTGGCCTGCGCCACGTACGTCCGCTCGACAGCGAACGGACCGGACGCCGCCGCCGCGCCGCTGTCGGACCAGACGCGCCGGGCGGCGTCGGCGGTGAAGAGCTCGGGCGACTGTTTCAGCAGACGCGTCGGGATGATCAGGCGATTGATTTCGTTGGTGCCTTCGTAGATGCGCGTGATGCGCGCATCACGATACGCGCGCTCGGCCGGGAACTCGCGTGAGTACCCGTTTCCACCGTAGACCTGCACGGCTTCGTCGACCGCCCAGGCCAGCGCTTCGCTGGTCCACACCTTGTTGATCGAGCATTCGATCGCGAAGCCTTCGATGGTCCGCATCACGCGGGCACCGTCGGCGCGATCGCCGGCATCGATGGCGCGATCCACGTCTCCGAGCGTGCGGTACGACATGGCGTCGCCGACGAACGCGCGAATGGCCATCCCGGCGATCTTCTGCTTGATCAGACCAAACTCGGCGATCGCTCTGCCGAACTGCCGCCGCTCTTTCGCGTACGTTACTGCATGGTTCAGCGCCTGTTTGACGCCCGACATGTTCCGCGCGCCGAGCTTCACGCGGCCGACGTTGAGAATGTTGAAGGCCACCTTGTGGCCCTGACCGATCGCGCCGAGGACGTTTTCAACGGGAACTTTCACGTTGTCGAGCATCAGCGCTGTCGTCGACGAGCCGTCCAGACCCAGCTTGATCTCGTCGCGGCCGCTCACCACGCCCATGGCGCGCTCGACGAGAAACGCGGTGAACGCGTCGCCGTTGACCTTTGCGAAGATCGTGAACAGATCGGCGAACCCGCCGTTGGTAATCCACATCTTCTGGCCGTTGAGGAGGTAGTGACGCCCATCCGCCGTCAGCGTCGCGGTGGTTCGCGCGGCGAGCGCGTCCGATCCCGACTGCGGCTCGGTCAGCGCGTACGCGCCGACAAGCTCGCCGCTCGCCAGACGCGGGAGATAACGCGCTTTCTGCTCCTCGGTTCCAAAGTACACGAGCGGCAGCGTGCCGATGGAGGTGTGGGCGCCGAGCGTTCCGCCGAACGAGGGATTGATCGCGATTTGTTCGCCGACGTACGACGCGCTGATCAGATCCAGGCCCAGCCCGCCGTAGGCCGGCGGAATTTCCAGGCGCAGCAGGTCGAGGTCGCTCGCCTTCTGCATCAGCTGACGCGTCAGCGCCCAGTCGTGCTCATACAGCCGCTGGGCGACCGGCAGCACTTCTTTCTGCATGAATTCCGCCGCGGTGCGGCCGAACAGCCGCTGCTCCTCGGTCAGCTCTTCGCGAATGAACACCTCCTCGGCCTGCGCGGGCGTCGTGAGGAATTGACCGCCGGTGATCGCTTGCGTTTGTGTTGGCATGACGTGTCACTCTCGTGCAAAAAGGGGCCGTACCCCTTTTGCGCGGCTCTGGAAAAAGGGGTACGGCCCCTTTTGCGTGTACGCGGCGATTGACAGTCCAGCGGCTGGGAAGTATAAGCCTGACAACGTGCCAACCATCAACGAATTGTTCTCGCTCGAAGGCCGCGTTGCGATTGTCACCGGCGGATCGCGCGGTCTGGGTCAGGAAATCGCCGAAGGGCTGGGCGAAGCCGGAGCGTCGCTCATGCTGTGCGCGCGCCGCGAGGAATGGCTCACGCCGGCCGTCGACGCGATGCGCAAGACGGGTTTTCGCGTGGAGGGCATGCGCTGCGATGTCTCGAAGGCCGCGGATGTTCAGGCGGTGGTCGACAAAACCATCGCGGCATTCGGCAAAGTCGACATCCTCGTGAACAACGCGGGCGTCACCTGGGCGACCGAGCCCGAAGACATGCCACTCGACAAGTGGCAGAAGGTGCTCGACATCAATCTGACCGGCGCGTTCCTGTTTTCTCAGGCCGCCGGCCGCAACATGTTGGCGCGCCAGTGGGGCCGCATCATCAACGTCGCGTCGATCTCCGGTCTGCATGCCTCCGTGAACGGTCCGCACTACGCGCCGTACGCGGCAACGAAGGCCGGGCTGATGGGGCTGACGCGCGAGCTCGCGGCCTCGTGGGGACGAAAAGGGATCCGCGTGAACGCGATCGCGCCGGGTTTCTTTCACTCGCGTCTGGCGGATGCCGCAATCGAGATGACGGAGCCCGCCATCAAGGCCACGAGTCCGATTCCGCGCGTTGGCGCGGCTGGGGAATTGAAAGGCGTCGCGGTGTTTCTGGCCGCCGACGCGTCCAACTACATCACAGGCCAGACGATCGTCGTCGACGGCGGACGGACGATCGCATGACTTCAGACGCCTCCCGGCCCTGGCTCGAGCACTACGACTACTGGGTGCGGCCGCACCTGACGTATCCCGGCCGCCCGCTCTCCGAAATTCTCGCGGCCACAGCGGTCGACCTTCCGGATCGCACGGCGACGTCGTTTTTCGGCGCCGAGCTCACGTTCCTCGATCTCAAGCAACGGTCGGACGCGCTCGCCGTGGCGCTGGAACATCTCGGAATCGTCAAAGGCGATCGCGTCGGCATCATGCTGCCGAACTGCCCGCAGTACATCATCGCGGCCTTCGGAATCCTTCGGTTGGGAGCGGTCGTCGTCAACATCAATCCCAGCTACACGGCCCGCGAGTTCCTCGTCGTCGCGCAGGATTCGGGTATCCGGATCCTGTTGACGCTGGACGCGCTCGCGCCGCTCATCGCGTCGGTTCGGGGTCAGACCGCAATCGAGCACGTCATCCTGACATCGCTGGCCGAGTACACGCCACAAGCGGCCGCGCCGCCGAACGTCGAGAACACCGTGAATTTGACGGATCTCCTGTCCGATCGGGGGCAGACGTCGGGTTCGCGAACGCGGGGTCAGACGCCGATACGGCCGGACGACCTGGCGGTGCTGCAGTATACCGGCGGCACGACGGGAACGCCGAAGGGCGCGATGCTGACGCACGCCAACATCTTCGCCAACGTCGTGCAGACGGAGAACTGGACCAATCCGGTGCACGTCTTCGCGCGCACCGAGCGCTATCTGGTCGTGATCCCCTACTTCCACATCTACGCGTTCACGGTCTGCATGATGATGGGTATCCGCATCGGTGCGCTGCAGGTCATCCTGCCCAAATACGACGTCGATCAGGTGCTGAGCGCGATTCGGCAGTTCCGGCCAACGTACTTTCCCGCGGTGCCAACCGTCTTCGTGTCGCTGCTGAACCATCCGCGCGTCACCGAGCACGGACTCGATCAGGTGCGCACCTTCAACAGCGGCGGCGCCCCGTGCCCCGTCGAAGTGATCGAGGGGTTCGAACGGACGATCGGGCGGCCGCTCAACGAAGGGTACGGACTGTCGGAAACGTCACCGGTCACGCATTCGACGCCGCAGCTCTCCGTCCGGCGGCCCGGCACGATCGGCCTGCCGATCCCGGATACCGACGTCAAGATCGTGGACGTCGAAACCGGTTCGCGCGAATTGCCGATCGGTGAAACCGGCGAGTTGTGCATCTGCGGTCCTCAGGTGATGAAGGGCTACTGGCATCAGCCTGACGAGACCGAACGCGTGCTGCGCACTGATGCCGCCGGCCGCGTCTGGTTTCATACCGGCGACATCGCACGCATGGACGAGGACGGCTTCACCTCGATCGTCCAGCGCAAGAAGGATCTGATCATCGTCGACGGCTTCAACGTGTACCCGTCCGAAGTCGAGGCCGTCTTGTACACGCACCCGGCGGTGAGACTGGCCGCCGCGATCGGCGTTCCCGACGCGTACCACGGTGAGATCGTCAAAGCCTGCATTGCGTTCAAACCGGACGTGTCGGTAACAGCCGACGAGATCCTGACGCACTGTCGCGCCAACCTGACGGAATACAAGGTGCCGCGCCTCGTGGAGATTCGCGAGACGCTGCCGATGAGCGCCGTCGGCAAGATTCTGTACCGCGTGTTGCGCGACGAGCACGCCGCTGCGGCTGTTTCGAGTCCCCAGACATCATGACCCTTGCCGAAACGCGTCAAAGCCTGAGCGGCCTCGACTTCTTCCGCAAGCTGCTGAAGGGCGAGGTGCCGCGTCCGCCGATGCTCGAGCTGCTGAACATTCACCTGCTCGAAGTGGAGGAGGGACGCGTGGTGTTCGGCGCCGAGGCAGAACCTCGCTTCTACAACGGCATGGGCGTCGCTCACGGCGGCTTTGCCGCAACGCTGCTGGACACCGCGCTCGGCTGTGCCATCAACACGAAGATGCCGGCCGGCAAACGCTTCACCACGCTCGAGCTGAAAGTGAACCTGACGCGGCCGCTCACGCAGGAAGCGGGTCCGCTGCGATGCGAGGCGACCGTCGTCCATGTCGGCGGCCGAACGGCCACGTCCGAAGGCCGCATCATCGATCGCGACGGCAAACTCTACGCTCACGGCACTACCACATGCATCGTCGTCGAACCGCCCCGCGGAAGTCTGGAGCCATGAGAAGTCAGAAGTCAGAAGTCAGAAGTCAGAAGGCGGAAGGCAGAAGGCAGACTTCTGAGTTCTGAAGTCAATCTGAACTCTGAAATCTGAACTGCGGAGTCCCCAATGTCTCTTGTGCGCTACGAAGTACAAAGCCGCGTAGCCGTCATCACCATCGACAACCCTCCCGTCAACGCACTCAGTCCAGCCGTCTGGGAGGGAATCGACTCGGCCGTCGCGCGTGCGGTGGCCGATGCCTCGGCCGACGCAATTGTTCTCATCGGCGCTGGTTCGACGTTCATCGCGGGGGCTGATATCAAGGTGTTCGACACGCTCAAGACCCGCGACGATTCGATGTCGAGGTCGGCGCGAACGCATGCGCTGCTGAAACGACTCGAGGATTCGAGCAAGCCGCTCGTCGCCGCCATTCACGGCAATGCTCTCGGCGGCGGACTCGAGGTTGCGCAAGCGTGCCACTTCCGGGTGGCAACGAAAGACGCCAAAGTGGGACAACCCGAGGTGCTGCTCGGCATCATCCCAGGCGCCGGAGGTACGCAGCGTCTGCCTCGCTTGTGCGGCGCGCGGAAAGCGCTCGAAATGTGTACCGATGGCAAACCGGTGTCTGCTCCCAAGGCGCTCGAAGCCAGCATCATCGACGCCGTCGTGCCCGATGATCTTCTGACGGGTGCCATCGAATTTGCAGCGGCCAGGGCCGCAACCCACTCCATTCGAAAGACACGCGACATCGTGCTCGACGCCGATCAGATCGCAACGGGTCTCGCAGCTTGCGCGGCGGCGCGCGTAGCGCTCGCGAAGACGTTAAAAGGCGCGAGAGCTGCTCTTGCCGCCGTCGATGCGATCGAGGCGGGCCTGCAACTGCCGTTCGATCAGGGCTCCGATCGCGAGCGACAGATCTTCGCGGACTGCGTTGTCTCTACGGAATCGAAGGCACTGCGGCATCTCTTCTTTGCGGAACGCGACGTTGCGAAGGTTCCTGACATCCCGAAAGACACACCGACACGCGACATCAAGCGTGCCGCCATCGTCGGTGCAGGGACGATGGGCGGCGGCATCGCGATGACGTATGCCAACGCCGGCATCCCGGTCCTTCTCAAGGAGGTCGACGACGCGGTGCTGCAGCGCGGCCTGGCGACCATTCGCAGGAACTACGAAGTCACGATGTCGAAGGGCAAGATGACCGCCGATCAGGTTGAAAAGACCATGGCGCTCATGACGCCGACGACGAGCTACGACGGATTCGATCAGGCGGACATCGTGGTCGAAGCAGTGTTCGAGAACATGGAGCTGAAGAAAGCCACGTTCGCGGAGCTCGCGCGAGTGACGCGACCGGACTGTGTGCTGGCCTCGAATTCGTCGACTCTGGACATCGACGAATTCGGCCGCGCGAGCGGACGGCCCGCGCAGGTGCTGGGCCACCATTTCTTCAGTCCCG
>JBKPDW010000601.1:0-19834 GCA_046728115.1 Acidobacteriota bacterium
GGTGGACGCCGCCGGCACCGTCTCGCTGGAGAACGTTTGATGCTGGGTGAGAACGCTATCTCGCACACATCCTCCGTCACATGACAATCAATGCGGGTGCCAGACCCACAAATGCGCGCACTACCTCTAGCATTTGCCACCGGACCGATTCAAGAGGATTGCGTGACCGATGAACTCAATTGAGCCCGAACGCCAGCAGAACGTTGCCGGGACGCAACCCGAAGAATCCGTAGCCGGAACTGACGTACACCATCCCACCTGCAATCGTGGGCGCGGGCCCGTTCATCGATCCGCCCCTGGCTCTCACCTTGTTGACCGTCGGAAACTCGCGATTGGCGTCGAACGACCAGACGACGCTGCCATCCTTCGTCGAGTACGCGCGCACGGCGCCGTCGTTGGATGGCGAAAACACGACGCCTGGAATCACGCTGATCGCGGAGAACTGCGCGCCGCTGCAGGCGCGGCTCGGTCGGCCGCAGACAGGGGGTTGCGGCGGAGCCAGCCAGGCTCGCGTGCCGCTCTTCAGATCGACGGCGTGCAGTCCGCCCGGTTCCGGTGCGTAGATCTCGACGACCGGCACATATGCATGCTCGGCGTCGACCGCGACACCCCACTGGATGCCGCCAAGGCCGCTGCCGCCGCCAGCCCGATAGCGCCAGACCTGTGCGCCATTGCGTTCAGGATCCAGCGCGTACGTAAAGCCAGATTTCTGACCAGCCACGATCAGGTCGTGGCCCGCCGGCGTCGATGCCAGCGCCGGCGCTGCACCGAAATCGAAATCCGGTCCCGGATGCTCGCCGCAGTTGATTTCGCCGGGCACGCAGCCGAATAGGTCGGCCGGCGTCAACTGATGCACCCAGCGCATCGCGCCGGTCTTCAAATCCATCGCCACGATCGCGTCGGTCGTCGGCTGGGCCGGCCCGCTGTAGGTGTTGCCGACGCCGACGTACAGAACCCCACGCTTCGCGTCGATCGTAGGCGCCGACCAGATTGCGCCGCCCGCAGGCCCCCACGCCTCGGTGCGGTCGGCGTACACGCGCAACAACGTCGGTCGATCGGGGATCGTGTACGTCTTCCAGACGACGTCACCAGTCGCAGCGTCCAGAGCGACCACGCTGCCGCGAAACGTGCAGCAGGCGTAGCCAGGCGGCCTTCCGCCTTCTTCATACGAGGACGTGGGGACGTACAGTCGACCGGCGAACAAGGTCGGCGAGCCGGTCAACCGGACCAGCGGATGATCGTCGACCTTCTGACTCCACACGAGACGTCCGCTCGCCGCGTCGACGGCGTACGCGTAGCCCTGCTGATCGGAAAAGTACGCCAGATACCTGGTCATGTTGCGGCCGGCGCTCTTCACCGAGGTCGATCCAATCGACACCGAGGCTCGCACGCCGCCATGCGCCGCGAACGTCCATACAATGCAGCCCGCTGCAGCATCGAGCGAGTACACCGTTCCGTTCTGACTGCCGACGAAGAGACGGCCGCCGGCGACCGTGGGCTGAGCCCAGGCAGAGGTTGCGTCCGGAAACCCGAAAGCCCACTTCAGACGCAGATGCGGAACCTCATCGGCCGTGAGACCGGCACGTGCCGTCGGTTGGAAATGCGTGTTGCCGAGGTCGGCTCCCCATCCGTTCCACTGCGGTCCGTGCGCCGGAGTGAACGGCGTCGGCTTGCTGCAACGGCCGGCGACAGCGCCGCTGATGTCGCCGCGTAACGTTCTATGCGTCAGGTACTCGGCGATCGCACGGCGCTCGGCGCCGCTCAGCGCCAGACCCTGATAGCGCATCGATCCCGACGTGAGCGCGTCCAGAATGGCTCGAGGCGAGCGGCCGGCCAACGCCTCGGGCGTCGGCGCATGCCCATCTCCGTCGTTGTGACACGAACTGCAGGCGTCGTTGAACAGCGAACCGCCGTCAGGCCTGGACGCGGGCCCCTGCGCCGCGACCAGACCGACGAAGGATGCCAGCACGATTGAAAGGGGACCCAGACGAGCGATGACTGTTTCAGTGTACCTCGCAATCTCCGTCCCTGTCGCAACCTCCGTCCCTGTCGGCGGGACCACAGATCGGGCGCGCCACGGATTCGTCGGTGCGACAATACGTCGATGCGGACGATCCGTCGCAAGTCCGTGACCAGAACGCTGCTCCCGGTCATCGCGGCCGCATCGATTCTGAGTGCGTCCGCTCAGGCGCAGACGAAGCGGTTACCGCAGCCCGCTGTCCGCTATGTGCCGTCGCCGCAGTCGGTCGTCGACGCAATGCTCGCGTTGGCGCAGGTGACGTCCTCGGATGTCGTCTACGATCTTGGATCCGGAGACGGCCGTATTCCGATCACGGCCGCGCAGAGGTACGGCGCGCACGGGGTCGGCATCGAGGTCGAGCCGCGACTGATCGAAGAAGCGAAGGACAATGCCGCGAGGGCGCATGTTGCGGATCGTGTCGTGTTCCTCAATCAGGATTTGTTCGAGACCGATATCCGCCCCGCCACGGTGGTGACGTTGTTTCTGTTGCCGCGCCTGAACCAGGAACTGGTGCCTAAACTCAGGCGCGACCTCCGTCCGGGCGCGCGTGTTGTATCCCATCAGTTCGACATGGGTCCGGACTGGCCGCCCGAACAGATCCAGGACGTCAGCGGACTGACTATCTATCTGTGGACGATTCGGCAGGCCGCGCCAGAGGCCAACTTCGTTGCGATCGACCTGCCGCGCACAAAGCGGTAGACTGGCGGCGTCGACGCCTCGGAACGGGACTGAAAGGAGCCGGCCGATGCAGAGTCACGGGAGCGCTTGGCGCCTGTTCTCGATTGCGTTGGGTCTCGGATGGCTCGGGGTGGTCGCTGCGGCCGCACAAACGGCCACGCCGCGCCCCACGTCTCACAAGACGACTCCCACGGCCGGCAAGGGCGCTGTCCCTCGACTTCCCGACGGACATCCCGACCTACAAGGCACGTGGGACTTCGCGCAGCTGACGCCGCTCGAACGTCCATCCGAATTCACGGGCAAGGATGCCGTGACGGAACAAGAGGTCGAGGAATTCGCGCAAAGACGAATCGAAACGAGCAACAAGGATCGTCGCGACGGCGGCGCCGCCGCGGACGTCGAGCGCGCGTACAACGATTTCTGGTGGGACTTCGGAACGAGAATCGCCAAACAGCCTTCGCTCGTCGTCGATCCGTCTGATGGCAGGATCCCGCCGCTGACATCCGAGGCGCGTGAGCGCAACGCCCAACGAAAACCGCTCTACGACAACCCCGAGGAGCGGCCGCTCGCCGAACGTTGCATCCTCGGATTCAACTCGGGTCCGCCCATGGTGCCGAGCGCCTACAACAACAACATGCAGCTCGTGCAAACGCCGCATCACGTGATGATTCTCAACGAGATGATTCACAGCGCGCGGATCGTCGATATGAGCGGACGTCCGCATCTGCCGGCAAGCATGCGCTTCCTGACGGGAGACTCCATCGGGCGCTGGGACGGCGATACCCTGGTGGTCGACACGACGAATTTCTCGAAGGAGCGCGCGTTTCGCGGCGCCAGCTCCCAGATGCACCTGATCGAACGCTTCAGGAGGGCGGATCGAGAGACCTTGCAGTACGAGTTCACCGTGGACGATCCGGCGACCTGGACGCAGAACTGGACCGCGTCGATTCCGATGGTCAAGTCGAACGAACTGATTTTCGAATACGCGTGCCACGAGGCCAACTATGCCCTCGCGGGCGTCCTGCAAGGCGCACGGTATCAGGACAAACAACTCCCTCCGTCGCCTAAATAATGC
Organism: Acidobacteriota bacterium; assembly: GCA_046728115.1. Classification (GTDB taxonomy): domain Bacteria; phylum Acidobacteriota; class Vicinamibacteria; order Vicinamibacterales; family CAVVIG01; genus CAVSWN01. Next base: position 3,774 of record JBKPDW010000601.1, read on the forward strand.
CTCAGAGACGGAGGTTCGGGGTGGGACCGAGGTTATAATTCGGCCTCGAAAGGCAGGGCTTCATGAAGCGTGCAGCTTGTTTTGCGCTGGTCCTCCTCGCCCTTTCCTTCGCGCGACCCTCGGCCGCGGCCTCGACGCCGACCTTCACCAAGGACGTCGCGCCGATTCTCTACAACAGCTGCGTTACCTGTCATCGGCCCGGCGAAGTCGCGCCGATGTCGCTCGTTACCTATGAAGACGTGCGTCCCTGGGCGAAATCGATTCGGCTGAAGGTCGCCAATCGCGAGATGCCGCCGTGGGGAGCGGATCCACGCTTCGGCACGTTCAAGGACGATCGCAGCCTCACCGCCGAGCAGATCGACACGATTGCGAAGTGGGTCGAGGCCGGCGCACCGAAAGGCGCTGATGCCGACCTCCCGAAGCTGCCGACCTTCGCAACCGGCTGGTCGCATGGCGAACCCGACGTCGTGATCGAGATGCCGGTCGATTTCCCGATTCCAGCCGAAGGCGAAGTGCCGGTCACCGACTTCTTCAGCAAGGCCCCGTTCACTGAAGACGTCTACGTGAAAGCGCTGGAGGTGCGGCCTGGGACAGCAGGCGTCGTCCACCATGCCGGCCTGTATGTCATCGATCGATTGCCCGAGGGCGCGAAGCTCGTCGACGGCCGCATCATCGGCGCCGACGGCAAGCCGATGTCGCGCAACCAGGTGGCGCGCGCCAACGGCGGCACGAGCACCGAGGAAATCCAGAAGCTGCTGTCGTTCGTTCCTGGCCGCGGCTACGAGGAGTACCAGGCCGACGCCGGACAACTGATCAAGGCGGGCTCGTACATCGATTTCTACATGCACTACACGCCCACGGGCACGCCGCAGAAGGATCGCACGAAGCTCGGGCTGTACTTCGCGAAGCCCGGACAGACGGTCGGGCACATGATTTATCACAGCTTCAGCGCCGCGGGCCCAACCAGCTACATCGTGGAAGGCAAGGAATACGCGCCGCAGCGCCAGCGCCGCGACGATCCCAACAGCGTTGAGGGCGGCGTGAACCTGCCGAACATTCCGCCGTACGCCGAGAACTGGAAGGTCGTCAGCATCCACACGATCCGCGAGCCGATCACGTTATACGGGCTGACGCCGCATCTCCATCTGCGCGGCAAAAGCATGCGCTACACGCTGACGTGGCCCGATGGTCGCGAAGAGGTGCTGCTCGACGTGCCCAGGTACGACTTCAACTGGCAGACGTACTACGAGCTCGTGACGCCGAAGAAGATCCCCGGCGGAAGCAAGGTCACCGTCGTAACGCTGTTCGACAACTCCCCGAAGAATCCGTACAACCCGGCGCCGGACAAGGAAGTGTACTGGTCGGAGCAGAGCTGGGACGAGATGTACGCCCCGCAGGCGCGCATTACCGTCGACAGCCGCGAGTTGAAGAAGTCGCTGGTGATCGCGCCGCAGCAGAGATAAGCCGGATAACCGCAGCGCGCGCGTTCGAGGCAGGTGTCCGCACGCTCGCCTGCCCGCCGACGAGGCCCGGGCGCCGTCCCGGGCGAGATCGAGGTGTGAAAGCTCGCGCGCTACAGGAACATCACGCCGGCTGCGATTCCGATGAGCATCACTGCCGCCGACAGCATCCCGACCAGGCGGAACCGCTGCAGCGATCCGCCCAGCAGCATCATGCACGGCAGGCTGACAGCCGGCAGCACGATCAGCAGCGCCGCGGCGGGGCCCGTGAAACCGGACTGAATCAGCTCCAGCGCCATCGGAATCTCCGACCACGTAGAGATCATGAGCAACGTGCCGCCGATGGCGGACAGCACGACGCTCGGCAGGTTGTTGCCGAACGCCGGCGGCAGCATCCGATATACCGCGGACGCAATGACGCTCCACACCCAGAGCGTCGGGATCAGCACCATGCCGACGCGAACGCTCGCGTACAGCCACGCGCTCAGCAACTGCGAAGGCGCGTCCAGCCGCCGATCGCCGGTGATCCGATCGAGGTCGAACAACGCGGCGTACCAGCCGAGCGCGCGCTGCATCCGGGTCGGCGCCGCCTCTCGATCGTCCGGAGCGGTTGCCGGTGCGCTCCAGCGATCGGCCGCGCGCGCGACGAGATACGTCACCACCACGGTGACCACAACGCCGGCGACGATCCGTACGAGCGCGAAGGGCGCGGGCAGCAGCGCGACGGCGAGAATCATCGTCGTGATATTCAGCATCGGCGCGCCGACGACGAACGAGAGCAGGAACTGAGTGGACGCGCCGCGCCGGACGAGCGACGGCGCCATGACGGACGAGCAGCACGAGCAGAATGGCTGCGGCAACGCGAACAGCGCGCCGAACAGCGACCCGGGGAACCCCGAGCGCACGACGTACGGCCTGAAGTATAGCGGCAGGATCGTCAGCGCCAGCCCGGAGAGCAGAATGCCGAGCATCGCCGCGTGCCACACGGTGGGCAGGTAACTGGTCGCCTGGGCGATGGGCCGCGGCCAGCCGGTGACGCCGAACGCGTTCAGCCAGTCGACGCCGATCCGGCCCGCCGCAACCGATCGGGCGGCCGGCACGCCGCGATACGTGAACAGGTCGGCGACGAGCAGGGCCGCGACGGCGATCGTCAGCGGTTCGAGGTAGCGGGATGGGTTGGAGACCTGCGCCTCGATTCGCCGCATGCGGCACTGGCAGAACCACGCACCGGCGACGCCGACGGCGAGCATTGCCAATTGCGCCGGATGAAACACGTAGTAGACGGATCTGACCGGATAGGCGGCAAAGATGAAGCCGCGCCGGAAATCCACGAGCGTCAGGAGCGTCAGCCCGAGAAAGAGAACGAACGCGGACAACCACAGACGGTACGACACAAAACGTAAAGTGGTAACCTGGCGAATCGGAGAGCCGGTGAATCCAGACTAACCGTTCCTAAATCACCAATTCACCGGCTGCTCGGCTTGTCAATCGTTGACAGCCTCTATGGTTGCTTGGTCACCGTCATCTCGCTGACGATCTGGCTGTCGACCGAGTATTCGGTGAACGGCTGGTACATCTCGTCCCAGCTCTGCTCCGACCAGAACACTTCGAGGTTCGGCGAGGGATTCCAGCGATTCTTCGGCGAGTTGTCGTACGCGCCGATGCCGAGAATCTTGCTGCCGGCCGGAATGTGGAGTGGCTCGGCCAGCTCGTACTGAATCTGCCAGTTGAAATCGAACCGCGGCACGTCGAGGATCGTCTGCTCGCGGCCATCGGGGTAGACCACGACCCAGCGCAGGCTCTTGCCTCGCAGGTGCATGTGCGGCGACATCGCATACAGCGTGATGTCCTCGGTTACGGGCGTGATGCCGGTGAGTTTCCAGTTCTCGGCGTATGGCGGGATGTTGGGCGTCTTGCTGCGACGCCGGGTACTGCCCTCGTCGGCGGTGTACTCGACTTCCTTTCCTTCCGCGCGGTAGAGCGAAAGGCCGCCCTTCGTCGTGGCCAGCGGGTCACCAGCCTGACGAATCAGCACTTCGTGCGTCACCGGAACCTTGTTGAACCAGATGCCGAGCCGCGTTCGATCGGTGGCCGGTTTCCCGATGGGGTTGTAGTGGATCTGCCAGTTGATGTACTTCCCGGCGGGGATTCGCTTGCCGACGTCGGGGCGATGCGCGTCGACGCCGCGGCCAGGCACCCACGAGAGCAGCTTGTTCGCGCCGGGAAGCGCCGTGGTGTCGGCCCGTCCGGCGAGCCCCGCGCCGCGGTCGGTCGAAGCCTTGCCGTCCGCAGCAATCAGGCGGCCGTGTTCGTCAATGTGAGCGCCCTCGGGAAGATCGACGACGAATACGCCGGCATGATGCACGAGCGATCGGTTGCCGGGTCGGATTTCGAGGATTTCCGCGAACCGATCCTCGTTGAACGGAATCTTCGAGTAAAACATCTGGACGCCGAGCTCGCCTTCCGCCGGGATCGTGAACTCCACCGGCATCTCGAGCACGTAGTCCGGTTCGCGGCCGTACGTCCAGCCTTCGGCAAACTTCGGCACTTCGGGCAGATCCGCATCGTTGCCCTTCGGCGCGCCGCCGTCGACCCAGGCTGCGATCGTGTCGATCTGCTCCTTCGAGAGGCTGCGGTCGTTGCGCATCTTCAGGGAGTGTTCGGGATCGGCGCCCCACGGCGGCATTTCGCGTGCCATCACCTTCGTCTTGATCACCTTCGCCCACGGCCGGACATCCTCGTAGGAGAGGAACGTCATCGGCGCCACTTCGCCCGTGCGATGACACGTGGTGCAGTTGTTGAAGATGATGGGGGCGACGTCTTTCGTGAAGGTCGGCACTGTTGCGGCCGCACCGGCAGGCATCGGGCTTGCCGCGTGCATCGTCGCCGCGATCACCGCCAGGGTCCCCACGAGCACAACGAACCCGCGCTTCATGACCCCTCCACAACAGTTGGTGAGTGGTGAGTGGGTGAATTCAGGATTCGGTGACACGACTCACCCATTCTTGAATTCCGAACCCACCAATTCCTGGTGCGTAGTGTAGCTTATTTGCCCGTCCCGGGCGCGCACGACGCACTTACCATCGTCACCGACGTGATGTTCAGCCGGCTCATCGGCGTCGCCTTGATGAACAGCCCTTTCACGATCACAGTCTGGTCTTTGTGCGCCGGGAGGTTGAACTCGGACACACCGATCAACCTGAATTCGTTCTTCCCGACCGGAGGGGTCGCGGGAAGGTCTTTCGCCTGCGGAGCGTTGGCATTGCTCGGCGCGGGATCGGTGGCGCCGACCAGCGTCCAGGTATTCGGCGCCGCTTCACGCAGACACCCCGTTACGCTGACGATGTCGACCTTCTGAGTGGGCGTCGTCTGCGCCACGAGCATGGCGGAGGTCAGGAATGCGATCCCATTCATGGCGCGTATGATACTGCTTGTGAAACGACAATCAACCGAGGAGCTGCGGAGCCCGCAGAGCAAAGTGTCTCTGCGAGTCTTGCGGTCTCTGCGTTGTACGTCGTTGATGTTGTGGCTCGTGGGGTTGGCCTGGCCCGCTGCTGCGCACGACCTCGAATGCACGCAGGTCGCGCTCACCTTCGCTCGTGATGGATCGTTCACGCTCGACGTGTCCAACGACCCGCGCTGGTTGAAGCTGCGCCTGGAGCCGTTTCGCGGCAGCTTTGCCGACCGCGTCGTGCTGTGGGTGGACGGTCACGAAGTGCGTCCGACAATAGTCGAGTTCATCGATGGCGACCCGCTTGCGACCTATCGCATGCGGGGGCGCATGCCGCTGGACGCGCGCACCTTGCGTTGGTACTACGGGCTCGTCGTGGATCCCTATCCGCTGACGGTCCGTCGGACCGATGGACGCCTGACAGTGGAGGAAATTCAGGGCGACGCATGGAGCGGAACGATCGACATCGGCGGGCAGTTCAAGCCGCCGCTCCTGTCCGAACGAAGCATCGTGATGATGGTTGTTGGCCTGTTGATTGTTCCCCTCGCCTTGAGAATTCGGACGAGGGGTCCGCTGGGCTAAAGCCTCGCGCGATGTTGTCATGGCGATCGGCTGAAGGCGCCGCGCTGCGTCCTGTACGACGAACCTTCAGGCGAGCTGCACTCTACCGCTGGCTGGACGTCATCGCCGCAGGCACGAACTTCTGCAGCCGCTGTCCGTACGTGTCGGCCGCGTAGACAGCGCCCTTCGAGTCGACGACGATGCCGTGCACCCAGTCGAACTCGCCCGGTCCCCAGCCCTGCTTGCCCCATACCGCGAGAATCTTTCCGTCTTTCAACGAGAACTTCAGCACGCGCTCGTCCTTGTGATCTGCGATCCACCCGATGCCGTCGGTACCCTTGCGCGAGATGTTGACGTCCCACGGATTCCAGTCGTTGAGGATCTCGCGGATGTACGTGAGGTTCTTGTCGAACACTTCGATTCGGTGGCCTTCGCGATCGATGATGTAGAGATTCTCGTCCGCATCCACCGCGAGCTTGTGCGGAAGATTCCACTCGCCCGGTCCTGTACCTTTGTCAGTTGGACCGCCTGCGCCTTTCGCGACCTGCTTGATGAACTTGCCGTTCTTGTCGAACATCACGACGCGGTTGTTGCCGTACCCGTCGGTGACGATCATGTTGCCGTTGTGAAGGATCGCAATCCCGGACGGCAGGTTGAGGTGGGTCGCGTCGTTGCCCTTCTCGTTCGTCGTCCCGAGCTGCAGCAGGAACTTGTCCAGCTTCGGGCTCAGCTTCACGATGCGGTGAGCGTCGCGCTCGATGACGTACACGTTGCCTTCCCAATCCACGCCGCCGGAGTGCTGCCACGAGGGGTTGATCGTCTTGCCGTTGATCTCCTGATCGGCGCCCGCAAGAATCAAGTCGCCGTTGGTATTGAAGACCATCACCGGCTTCACACCGCGGTTGAACACGTAGATGTGATCCTGCGCGTCGATCGCAAGGCCGGAGATGCCTGGCTGATTGGAGGGGCCGCTGCTCGCCTGGCCCGAGCTCGTACCGCCAGCGCCACCGCCTGGGCCTCCTCCTCGTGCACGACGCGCGGCTGCTTGCGCCTCGCGCTCGGCCGGCGGCGGCGGTGGTTCCTTCAATCCAAAGTACATGCCGGCTGGCAGCTTCGGCCAGTTGGGCACGAGCCGATAGCCGCCGTCGCCTTGCGCATGTAGTCCGAGCGATCCCGCAAGAACCGCAGTACCAAACGTCATTGCGAGAATGGCGCGTCGCATTCCTGCCTCCAGTTGTCGCGCGGGTTTGGTAGACCCGCCATCGCGGGACCTAGAAGGCCCGCGCTATCTTCTGTTGAGGGACCGCTTCCTCAAGCGGATTCTTCGCCATGAACAGCGTGCCCAAGGCGACCAGCGACAACCCCGCAGCGGCAAGGAATGCCCAGCGGTACTCGCCCGTCGCCACGTACACCCGTCCGCCGAGAAATGGCCCGAGAATCCCAGCCACGCCCCATGCCGTGAACAGCAACCCGTAGTTCAAGCCGACGTACTTCGTGCCGTAGAAATCGGCGCTCGTCGATGCGTACACCGAGAGCTGTGTGCCATAGCAGTAGTAGACGACCATCAACAGCGCGTAGAAGGGAAACACGTTCTCGCGCAGGAGGTACAGCGAAGGCATCGCACACGCGGACACGAGGAGCATCACGCGCAGCGTGTTCAACCGGCCGGCATGATCCGACAGCCATCCCGACAACACGCGGCCCGATGCGCTGCCGATTGCGCCAACCGTCAAGGCAAATGCGGCCACGGCGGCGCTGTGCCCGGCGGCGCGCGCAAACGGGATCAGCTGACTGATGACCATCGTCCCCGCCGTGGTGCCGAGCACGTACGCGACCCAGAGCACCCAGAACGTCGGCGTTCGCAACATCTCGGAGGCCAGGACGTCCGTGCCGCCGCGAGCCGCCGCTCGCGTTTTCGCTGGATCCCATCCAGCTGGCTTGTACCCGGCTGGCGGATTCTGCAGCAGAAGCGTCGCGACGATTGTCATGAGCAGGAACACGAGCGCGAGAATCTGAAACGTGCTGCGCCAGCCCACCTGCTGGATCAGCGACGAGGCGATGGGGCCGAAGATTCCGGACCCTGCGCCGTATCCACCGACCATCATGCCGACCACGAGGCCGCGTTTGTCGGGGAACCATTTGGAGCCGACCGACGTCGGCACGACGTAGCCGAAACCGCCGCCGACGCCCGCGATGAAGCCCGCGGTGACGAAAAACCAGGTGAGCGACTGCGTGTAGCTGGCGAGAAACAAGCCTAGGCTGAACAGCGTTCCGCCGATCGCGGCGACCAGTCGCGGCCCCTTCCGATCGTGAATGGCGCCGGCGATGACGTACCATCCCGCGATCATCCCGATGCCGATCGTCGTCACCCATGATGTCTGGGCGCGGGTCCAGCCGAACTCCTTCTCGAGCGGCAGCAGGAACGCGCTCATGGCGTAGAACGTACCGAGCGCCATGTTCAACATGACGCCGCCGACGACCGGCAGCCAGCGATTGGGCGTTTTCATCGGCTTGGCGCAGCCACGTCTTTACGCCACCAGGGATTGCCGTAGTTCCTGTACGGCCCGCCATCGACAGACATGGTCGTCGCAACCTTGTAGTTGAGGGGAGAGAGGAGTCGCATGGCGTGTTTGACGCGGAGCGTTTTGCCGCCGTAGGTGAACGGCGAGCCCTCGTAATAGATGTTGTAGTAGCCGCCGAGGTCGCCGCCGATGGTGCCGATCTGAAGATACGTAAATCCTCTACTGTCGGTCACCCAGCGCGACAACGCCTTGCCCTCCTGGTGGTACGCAATGAGCTCGCGCAGCTTGAACGCGCCCCCGGGGCCGGTCGCTTCGGTGTTCGCTTCGTAAAAGCGTCCGTCGATGTGCTTGTAGATCGTCGTTCCGGTAATCCGTCCGGCTGGCCCGAGCGGGCCGTCGGGCACGTCCCACTCGAATGTCCACTTGCCCGGAAAGTACTCGTCGAAGTTGAACGGCGGCAGCTGATCGTCGGGCTTTGTCGGACGGCCGAGGTCGGGCATCTGGCCCCTGGGCAACGCCGGTGATGGCGGTTGTTGCTGTGCCGCTACGGTCGCGAAGCCCAGCGCAAGCCCGAGCGCGACTCCACTCAGCGTGGCTCTCATCGGATCCCCCTCGCGCACGCGAAGTCTACCGTAAACGAGCAGTTCGCAGCGACTAGCGGGGAAAGTTCGTCTGGCGCGACATCGCCTGAAAGCGCGGATCGCCGCGAATGGGATCCCACGGCGATTGGTGCACTACAGATACTTTTGAAACCACTTCGCTGCGGCGTCGACCGCGGCCTCGAACGCCTGCGGTGTGCTGAGCGCATGGGTCGCGCCTGGAATCGTGGTGACGCCATTCGGGCCTTTGAGGATTTTCGACGCGGCGATTGCGTGCGCGTCGTTGTTCACCTGTCCATCCTTTTCGGCCACGACGAACAGCACTCCGGTCGTGGACGGTATCTGATCCACGAACCAGAACGGATGATATTCAGCCAGTGCGAGCTTCGCTTCCTGATCGTTGGCCGCAGCCGTGGCGGCCGATGTTGCCGGCGCCTGCCCCGTCCTGGCGAGGCGCACCATCGCCGCCTGCTGTGACGGCGTCGGTGTCATAGCCTTCCGTGGAATACCTTTGCCATCGATTGAAGGGGTTTGCACCACCACGGCTCGCACGCGACTGTCGACCGCTGCCGTCACGATCGCGTGACCACCGGCGAGGCCGGCGCCCCACAAGCCGATTCGACCGCGATCGACGCCGGGTTCGCCTTGTAGATACGAAATGGCGTTTCGAATGTCGAGAATCTCGGCGTCGGGCACAATCCGCTTCCGGCGTATCCTCATCTTCGCGGTGTGCTGCGAGAACCGCAGGCGATCGTCGTAGCGGATTGGTTCGGCGAGATACAAAAATCCTCCGCTCCGGCCCCAGCCGCGGTAATCGAACGCCATCGCTACGAGACCATGTCCGGCCAGCTGCACGGCGTGCTTCTCAATGGATGCAGCCGTGTCTCCGGGCGGCGGAGCAAGGACGACGGCAGGCGCCTTGCCATCGGGCGTGAAGCCCTTCGGCATGAAGATTTTCCCGCGGCATTGAACGGCCTCGCTGAAAAACATCACGTCGCGTGACGTGACTTCATCGGCCCCGGTCGAGCCGCTTGCGTCGCCGAAGCGGGCCGTGCGTTCGCCGGCAGGCGACGCCGCGAAGCCGGATACCACCGACGCGAAAACACACGCGCCGATAACGATCGGCCTCATCGCCGCGCCTCGGCGGTCGATGGTTTCGCAGGCGACGACTGACCGAGATATTTCAGAAACCAGTCGGCGGCCAGCGTCGAGCCGACTTCGAATCCCGTGTACGAGTACGCCTGAAAGTGCGTCAGTTCCGGATATACGATCGTCTGCGCGACGATACCGCGGTCCTTGAGGTACTTCGTTGCCTCCACGGCGCCGCCGGGACCGTTGGTCAGTTCGTCTCTCTCCGCGGCCAGAAACAGAATCTTCGTCGTGTCCGCGATCTGATCGAGCAGTGCGCCGGGCCGGACGTCGCGATTCCTGAAATTGCCAAACACGTCGATCTTGCTCTTGAACGAGAATCCGCCATCAACTTCGGCACCCTGTCCGGTGCGGGCGCGCCTCATCGCATCGTCGAGCATCACCGCCTGCGGGCCGGTTGGCAGCGGCGCAGGTTCGCGCGGGATCGGCCGCGGTCCCGCCACCTGCGAGACGACGGCCTTCGCACGTGTGTCAACTTCTGCCACTGCGATCACCACGCCGCCAGCATTGCTCGATCCCCAGATGCCGATGCGGTCGGGATCCACGCCCGGCTCGCCTTGCAGATACGAAATCGCCGCGCGGTAATCGTCCACTTCGTGCGAGTTGTTCAAGTTCGTTCGCTTGATGATGATGCCCAGCCGCTTCTCGCTCAAAATCTGTGCATCCGTTGTCGGATCGGGCGCGAGGAGACGCAGGTCGTCGGAGCCGCTGCCGCTGAAGCCATAGCTCTGATAGTCGATCGCCATCGCAACGAGACCACGGGCCGCGAATCGCGCGCTGTACTTCTCGATGCCGATCGACAGCGCGTTGATCCCATGCCCAACCACCACAGCGGGCCTGCGATCGCTGGTTGTGAATCCTTTCGGAAAGAACAATTTGCCATACAACGGCGTACCGCCATCGACGTAGAACGTGATCTGTCGTGTGGCGATGCCGTCCGGCAGGTTGTAATCCCAGTCGCGCGGCTGCGTCCCGCCTTCGCGCTTCATGTCGGCATCCGTCGCCTGCCGATGAAACTCGCCTTTGCTCTTCTCGATGAGCTCCGTGCTGATTTGCGCTCGCAGCAGAGAGGGAGACACGCCGATCACGGCGAACACGGCGAGGCCGACGAGGCGCCGATCCAGGGGCCGATCGGCCATGGCGATTCTCCTGGTGGAAGGGTCGCGGCCGTATCCTATCATTAGCGCCGAACGCAAGGCCCCGCCCTTTCCGCGCTCGGGCGCCACGAAACTCCTCGAAAACGATCGAGTGCTGGTCTGGGACGTCGTGTGGTGCTACCTGGCCGTGCACCGTGTTCGAATTCAAGTAGGAACTGGAGGCATTGGAGGACTGTCCGCGAACTCCGAGCGTAGCGGCAGCCGCCCTGGCAGCACGGTCAGGGCGCGAGCCGTCGGCGTCATTGGCTTTTCTTCGCGGTCGCGAGAAACGCCTTCCCCTGAGAACGCACGATGTCGATCAGATTGCCCATCGACAGATTGACGTCCACGAGGTGGAGCCCCCAGCTCTCGTTGACCTGACCGTTCTGCATCACGTCACCGGTGATGTCGTCGGTACGTGGGTCGGACGGATTGCCGTGCACGGTGACTTCCAGGTGCGACCCTTTCTCGTTCGATACGCATTGCGCTGTGAGAAGACCAGGCACGCTCACAAACGGCGTGTCGATCGGTTTCGGCGGATTGACCCACGGTCTCGGTTCGGCCGCCGAACCGACGATGCTGCGGCCTGCAGCCGACAGATATGAATGCAGTCCACCGCTCCCGCCGCCAAGGGCCGCGGGGTTCGTGCACGCGGCCTCCATGTTCTCTCCCTGCACACGGCCGAATCTGGAGTTTGCCGGCGGCGGAATGGTCGATCGGAACGATGCATAGCTGATCACGCATCCGGTTTGCGTAGCCGAATGACAGAGCGGCACGTGCTGAAATGCACCGCCGACGTCTTTCCCTTTGGGAACCGGCAGGCTCGTGCCGAGCAGCAGCGCCGAAATCAGACGTGACTGCACCGGCTTGCCGTCAATCTCGTTGCGAATCAGCTGCGTGAGTACGCCCGATCCCTGCGAGTGCCCGATCAGCACCACGCCGCGGCCGTTGTTGTCGTGCTGCAGGTAGTAATTCCACGCGTCCACGACATCGGTGTACGCGAGTTCGCGGTCCACCGCCATCGGCGTCCCGGCGATCCCGGCGCGCAGCGCCGTCAGCGTCACCTGGCGGTACATCGGCGCGAAGAGCCGGCACGCTGCGCCGAAGCGCGCGAACTGTGCGCGGACGACGCCGCGCTCGGCCGCATCGATATTCATGTCGCTGTTCGGCGACGGATCGGTCGAGACGGTGGGATAGACATAGAAGCAATCGAATGGCGCATTCGCTTGTGGCGCGAACTCCTCGCGCGTCAGCGTGCCGTCGGCAGCGACGATCGTCGTGTTCAGATCGATCGTGCACGCATCCTGCCGCTCCGGACGGCAGAGCCACGCTCGGCCATCGCCATAGTCGTTTTTCTCCGCGGCAATGCCAGCAACTGACGATGCCAGAAGGATGAATGCGAACAGACATCTTTTCATCACGCAATCGCCCTCGCTTTCTCAACGAGCCGTACGCCTTTTGTTTCAGGGAGCGCCCACACCGCCAGGCCGGCGAGCAGCGCAAATGGCGCGGCCAGCGCGATGCCGGCGCCGAACGTCAATCGCGCCGCAACCCACGCGATGACGACGGGCGCCAGGAACTGCACGCCGCGCGAGAGGTTGTAAATGATCCCGAGCGCCGCGCCGCGAACCGATGTGGGGAAGACTTCGTTCAACAGCGGCCCGATGCAGCCCCAGTTCCCTTCGCCCAGGCCCACCAGAAACATGAAGCCGAAGGTCATCACCGAATAGCCGCCGGCAAATCCCCACCCGAGCGTCACCATCAGCAGTCCAACCGCCTTGATCGTGGAAAACGCCGTGAAGCTGGGGCGTCTCCCGAAGTAATCGCTCGAGAAACCAAAGCAAACGTACCCGACCAGCGACCCGACCTGGTCCATGAACAACAACCACGCAGAGTCGCCAAGCGACAGGCCGCGGATCTCGTGGAAATAGGTCGGCAGCCAGATCGTCTTGAACCAGTACGCCGCCATGTTCAAAGTCGTTACGATGGTCGCGATCGCGGTGGTCTTGCGCAGCGCAGGGCCGAGCATCTGCGACAGCACGCGAAGGTAGCGATGCCTGGCGGATTCGGGCGTGCGCTCGAGCAGCCACACGTCCGACTCGGGCATCTGCGTCCGGATGAACACGACGAGCAAAGCCGGCACAGCCGACACCATGAAGGCCGCGCGCCAGCCGATCACAGGCGCGGCCAGATTACCCATCATCGTGGCGAAGAATCGGGCGAAAGCCGATCCGCTCTGCAGGTAGGAGCCGTACCGGCCACGGATGGCGGGCGGGACCGTTTCGCCGACGAGCGCATGCGCGACCGCCCATTCGCCGCCGACACCGATGCCCGTGATCGCGCGCGCGACGAGCAACGTCCACATTCCCGTCGCGACACCGGACAGCAACGTGCCTCCGCAGTACACGAGGATCGTGATCATCAGGAGCGGCTTGCGACCGTAGCGATCCGCGAGTGCGCCCCCGAGCAGGCCGCCGACTGCTGTGAAGGCCAGCGCCGTTCCCAGCAGCACGGCCACATCGTCGCGCGACAAAGCGAGATCCTTGGTCAGCGTCGTCGATGCCACGAGGAAACTGAGCAGGAGCAGATCGTAGAAATCGAAGATCCAGCCGATGAAGGAGAACGCAAGAATCTTGCGGTGGATTGGTAACGCAATCGGGCTCTCGCTCAGGAGCGGCATCGTTACCGTCTTTGGAGGTACACGGCCCGCTGACGGCGCAGTTCGTCTGCCTGCGGCCCCGGCGATTGCAAACGCAGCGCCGTATCGACCGCTTCCACGGCGCGATCGAACTGGCCATCGCCCGCGTACGCGGCAGCGAGATTGGCGAATCCTCCGGGCGAGTTCGGCTGCAGCCGGACGACCTCGGCGTACTCCTGGATCGCCTCGCGGAACTTGCGCTGCGCAGTCAGCACGCCGCCGAGATTGTTGTGCGCATTGGCGTACTGCGGATCGATCTGCAGCGCTCGCCTGTACTCCAGCGCAGCCTCGTCGAGCCGGCGCGCATGCGTCAGCGCCGTGCCGAGATTGTAGTGCGCGACCGCAGAATCGGGCTGGAGCGCCAGCGACGCGCTGAAATGTTTCACCGCCGCGTCGGCCCGTCCCAGCTCCAGGTCCAGCAGCGCCGCGTCGTCGTGCAGCGCCGCTTCGTCGGGATGCTTCTCGATCTCGACTTCATAGCCGATGATGTCTTCCGCCGCGACCTTCGGCCGAAAGTCCCGATTGAGCCGAATGAGGTCGCCCTCGTCTTTTGTGAGCACCTGGATCCAGAGATCGCCCATCTCATCGGATGTGCGTTGTCCCCATCGCGCCCGCACGGGCGGCTGATCGGGATTGCGCGGGTTGTCGGCCGAATTGTCGTAGATGTACGTCATTGACAGCCGCGTCCCCCGGGGCAGGTGCAGCGGTGACACGAAGCGGTACACATGCTGCCACCTGAAATCCCAGTCTGCGATCGCGATGAGCGGGACGGTCGACCCATCGGGCAGCGTGGCGTCTCCCCGGACATGGCGCGCCCGGTAATGCGCGTGCGGCTGCACGGCTTCGACTTCGACGTCCACGGGCACGATGTACGAATCGGTGATGGTGTATCGCCGTTCTCCTGCCGGAATGTCGATGCTTTGTCGTCCCAGCCGGAGCATCGCGGGCGTACGCGCCGGCGCGGCGTCGCTGAAATACAGGCCGACAGACGGCGCGACGAGCTCGGACTTGCCGCTCGGTCGCATGTGGAGTTCCACAACCAGGTCGGAGTGCGGAGCGAGTCGCCACGCCATATCGTTCGGCACGAGCGGCGAGATCTGACCGGGCGTCCAGCCCAGGAAATACCCGTCCGGATATTGCGCGGAGTGCGCAATCAGACCCTCGTAACCAGGACCGGGCTGCGCCTCGTCGAGTCGTCTGGACGCAGGCGTCGTGTCGATTCGAATGTTCGCGTGGTGAACAACTTTCGGATTGCCCGGGCGGAACTCGAGCGCTCGGACGAATCGGGCAGACTCGGTTGGAATCGGCAGGACGAAGATCCTGAAGACGTCCGTGCCTTCGGGCGGCAGCATAAACGGCTGCGGCAGCGTGATGATCAAATCCGGCTTTCCAACCTGCCACCCTTCCGTCCACGTCCGCGCTGGCGGCAAGTCGTGCGGGTCGCCTTCGACTGCACCCTGATCGACCCACTGCCGAATGAGGCGAATCTCGCTGTCGGTGAGCGGATGCTGATCGACGAACGGACCGTTGCGGGGATCCGCCTTCCAGGGCGGCATGTAACGCCGCTCTGTCACCGCAGCCACCAGCGCCGCGCGACGTTTAACCTCGTCGTACTCGAGCAGGCTGAACGGTGCCGACCCGCCGGGATGGTGACACATGCCGCAGCGGTCGGAGACGAGCGGTGCGATGTCCCTGGAGAACGTTGGCGGTTCGGCCCCCGCTGAAGACCCGACCGTTCCCAGCATCAGAACCAGCCACGAAAACACGAAACCACGAAACGAACTTACCCTGTGTCGTTTGTGTTGCCGGTGGCCGCGGCGGTTTTCGGCGTTCATCGCACGAAATCGGCGATAAAACACCCAACCGCCTGAGTCGTGGGACGAGGCACCTCGCGACCGGCGATGACGGCGGTCAGGGCATCGGAGAGATCGTGTGTGGTGGGCGCCGGCCGTTCGAGCCCGAGATCAACATATCGGTCGTCGATCCGTCCGCGATACACGACTCTGCTGCCGACTACGACGACGGCCTCCGGCGTCACCGTCGCCTTCACGTATTTCACCAGTGAGAGGTGCGGATCGCGCAGCGCCTGCATCGAGTTGCCGTACCCGAATGCAGCCATGTGCTCGCGGATGGCCGACGCCTGCTCCGCGGGGCTCGGGTACACCAGCCGGAATTCCACGCGCTGGCCGGCGAACGCAGCCACGATTCGCCGCACCTCGGGCGCGTAGCGATTCGAGATCGGGCAATCGGTGCTCGTGAACAGAAACACGATTGCCCTCGTGCCCTCGGGTGCGGCCAGCGCGTCGACAGCGGCGCCGTCGACGGTCTGAACGGAAACATGTCCGGCCGCCTGCATCGCGGTCAGACCGAGCGCAACCATCAGTTGGAGCATGTTCAGCAAAGATAGCACGTCGGCTCGCGTAGTAAGCTGGCCCGCACCTCAAACATGGGGCGCTCCCGCACCAAGGCGCACGCTGCGCAAGCC
>JBKPDW010000602.1:0-3166 GCA_046728115.1 Acidobacteriota bacterium
GATTTCCGCTGCTCGTGTTTTCGCATGGCTATGGTGGCTTCGCGAGCGCCTATACCGGTCTGCTCGAGGATCTCGCCAGTCACGGCTACGTCGTGCTGAGCATCGTCCATCCGTATGAAGTGGGGGCGGCGACGTTGACCGACGGTCGCGTCGTATCGTTTGTGGACGAGGCCGGGGCGCTGCGTCAGGGCTATCGCGACGTGATTGGCGAGTGGGGTCGCGAGGACGAAACGATGGCCGCGGTCACGCGGACGGTGAACGTGGACGAACAGCGGCGACTGCTCCGCGGCTATCTGTCCGGTCTCCACAATACCGGCAACGCGCTGCGCCGCTGGGTCGGTGACACGAAGCTCGTGCTCGACAAGCTCGCCACCTTACCGAGCACGGGCATGGGTGGACGGCTCGCGAGCAGAGTCGACGCCAACCGCGTTGGCCTGTTCGGCCACTCGATGGGCGGCGTCACGGCGGCACAATTCTGTCTCGACGATCGGCGGTGCGTTGGCGCGCTGAACCTCGACGGGATCCCGCAGTACGGCAACATGATCGATCGCTCGTTGAAGCGCCCTTTCCTGATGGTGTATTCGGCGAGGCCCGGACGAACGGGCGCGAGCGATCCCATTTACAAACGCGCCGCGTCGCCGTATTACCGAATCGACGTGCAGAACACGCTGCACCTGGATTTCTGTGACATGAATTTCTGGGGTGGCCCGCTGCGGGAACGAGGCGCGTTTGGAAGCATCGAACCGGCACGCGCCGCCGAGATCACCAGAACGATCGTCCGCCAGTACTTCGATCAGGTGCTCAACGGTCAGCGATCGTCGTTGCTGGCGGGGCAATCGTCGTTCCCCGAGGTGACGGTCAACCCGACAGCGAAGTAGTCAACAACTCAAGCCGTTCTCGGCAAGGACCACTAAGTTCTCTTCGGACGGAACCTGGAACCGATGAACGCCGCAGCCAGGAACGGCGCACTCAGGAGTGCCGCCAGCACCATCGTCAACGGCCACAGCCCGCCCAACTCGCCGTTCCGCACCATCATCGTCGTCACCTGGCTCGGGATGACAACGAGAGTCCAGATCCAGTCATTACCGCGCGACAGATAACCGATCGCCACGGACGCCAGACCAGCAAGCGGCAACCCGATGGTCCAGTACTGTGAGCTGTCCCACGCTTCGCGGCGGCCAGTCGAGGCGTACACCCCCAATTCGAGCGCGACACCCACGAATACGGCACAAAGCGCTGACGTCCGTTTGCTCACCGTGAGCTTTATCGGCTGCAACAAGCCGCTCAGTATTGTCTGAACGTCAGGTTGAACCGCCCACTCAGTCCGAGCGCAGATGGCGCCGTGCCGGGAAGAATGCGGGAAACGCCGTGATAGCGCAACCGGGCAGGGCCGCCGAACACGAACGCGTCGCCTGACTCCAGCGCATACGTCGCGACCGGGTCGCGACGCCGCAGTCCCCCGAAGAAGAATCGCGCCGTGTCGCCAAGCGACACCGACACCACCGGGATGCCTGCGGCAATCGAGCGTTCGCTCTCGTCCTTGTCCTGGTGCATGCCCATCCGGCCGTCCGAATCGTAGTAGTTGAGAATGCAGAGGTCTGCATCGAGCGTCATCCCTACCGACGCGGCGACGCGATTCGCCAGCTGCCTGAACTCGTCCGGCAACGGCGGTGGAGGCAGCCCGTCGAAATCGCTGCGCACGGCTTCATATCGGTACGTCTGGCCGTTCCAGTGCCGGCCGAGGCACAGCATCCGCACGTGCATCTTGCCGCCGCCGCGCACCGTCGGCACGTACGCCGGCACGCTCCCGTCGACGAGCGCGCGGCACCGATCGACGAGCGCCCGCTGATCGTCGAGCGTCAGATACTTCGGCAGATGGAATGCGCCCGGCGAGAGCTCCACAGGCCGTACGTTACCATTCGGCCGTGGCATCCGGGAGCGCCGATACCTCCAGGAAGACGAAGGCCGCATCGAAATTCCTGCTTTGCGGCCTTTGCTCGCTTTGCGGTCTCGTCGTTCAGGCGAGCCCAGCGATAGCCCATCCCGCGCCCTTCACGTTCCTCGACCTGCGCATCCAGCGCGACATCATCGAAGGCTCGCTCGTCGCGCACGTCTTCGACGTCGCGCACGATCTGAATATCGCGAACTCTGAACGCCTGCTCGAGCCGACATTCGCGGAACAACAGTCGCGCGCCTTCGCGGCACTCGTCGCGCCACGACTGACAGTCAGCGCGGACGGACGACGGCTCGAGCCCGAATGGTCCACGCTGGATGTGATTCCAGACCGTCAATCGGTGCGCATACACATGCGCTATCGGCTCACGGCCTCACCGGGAACGTTGACCATCGACACCGCGTTGTTTCCGTACGATCCTGCGCATCAGACTTTCCTCAATGTCTACGATGGCGAGGCACTCACGCAGGCCATCCTCGACCTGAGCCGGCGGCGCTTCGAGTACTACCCCGGAACGCGACAGGGCGCCCTCGCCGTCGTCCGCCGGTTCCTGCCGAC
The DNA here is from genome assembly GCA_046728115.1 of Acidobacteriota bacterium. GTDB lineage: Bacteria > Acidobacteriota > Vicinamibacteria > Vicinamibacterales > CAVVIG01 > CAVSWN01. The sequence goes on from JBKPDW010000602.1 coordinate 2,513, forward strand.
GGGCATCACGCACATTCTGATGGGTCCTGATCACCTGCTGTTCCTGCTCGGCCTGATGCTCATGGGCGGTACGATTCCACAGCTCGCGCTCATCGTCACCGCATTCACCGTTGCGCACAGCGTCACCTTGTCGATCGCGGCGTTCAATCTGGTCATGCCACCTTCGCGCATCATCGAGCCGGCGATTGCGCTGAGCATCGTGTATGTCGGCGCCGACAATCTGCTGATCCGCGGTGGGCGCGACGTACGCGCCTGGATCGCGTTCACGTTCGGCTTCATCCACGGCTTCGGTTTCGCCGGCGTTCTGCGGCAGATGAATCTGCCTGCACGCGCGCTTGGCTGGTCGCTGCTGTCCTTCAACACGGGCCTGGAGATCGGGCAGCTCGTCGTCGTCGTAATCGTCTCCTCGGCGCTCTCGTGGCTTCGCGCGCGGAACGAGGCCGCGGGCCGGCATCTCGCTTTCGCAGGATCGCTGGTCGTGATCGCCGCTGGGACGTTCTGGTTCGTGCAGCGAGTGTTTTTTCCTGCAAGAAGCTTGTGACACTGGCAGTTCAGATTTCAGAGTTCAGAATTCAGATTGATTGTAGATTCAGCATTTCAGAATCGGGGATCACGCTGCGTGCAAATAGGGGCAGGTTGGGCACAGCCCATGCC
>JBKPDW010000603.1:0-12358 GCA_046728115.1 Acidobacteriota bacterium
GGCTTCGGCGGCGACGCAGCAGCAGATCGGCCGGAAAAATCACGGGCGTCACGTAGAACAGCAGCTGCATGCCGATTGACACGAGGTGGGCGACATCGCGGAATCGCGCATTGAGGTGCGCGAAGATGGTGATCAGCAGCAAAGACGCACTCATCACCAACAACAGCCCCGGAACGACCATGAATGTGCCGGACGAGACCGGCACGCGGTAAACCACGGCGACGACGACGAACGCAAGGAGCGTAATCAGTGTCGTGATCGAGACGCTGACGAAAGCCCGGAAGATGTACACGTAGATCGGCAGGCTGATCTGTTTGATGTACCCCTCCGAGTTGATGAACGCATTGCCGCCTTCGGACAGCGAGTTCGTCAGGAAGCTCCACATGATGAGCCCGGCGGTGAGGTACGGGATGAAGTCGTGGGGATCCTGGCCGAGCAGGTTGGCGTAGATGAGTCCGATCGCCAGCACGAGAACGGCCAGGTTGACGAAGATCCAGGCCGGCCCAAGAGCCGACCGTCTGAACCTCAAACGAACATCCTGCATTCCGAGCCGGATCCAGATGTGCCACAGGCCCGCGGATCGCACGACGTCCCGAACGGTCCTACGCATGGCCTCGGTCATTTGGTGTTCGAGATCCGCTGCTCGAGCTGCGACCGGCGGAACTCCCACGTCAGGACCTCGCCAATGAAGGCGAAGTGGTCGCGTGCGCGCCGGAAGGTCTCCGACCATCCCGAGCGCCAGAGCGTTGGCACCGCGATCATGGCTCGACTGCATGCACGTGTTGCGAGACGGAACGCCGTTCGCACCGGACGCGATCGAAGCTCCCCGCGCTCGGCTCGAACAGCGGCGCCGCGGACGTGCTTCCCGGCGAATCTCGCCAGATGCGACATCCACTCCGCATCGGTTCGCGCTTCGTTGTACCGCTCCCGCGCAACGGCGCGTGCGTCTCGTTGAATCCGATCGCGCAAGGCCGCATCGTTGACGAGCCGCTCGATCGCCGTAAACCACGAGTTTTCATCGTCCCGCGCCAGGAGTCCCGTCGCGCCGTCGACGACAGAGGTGTTATACACGGGCATGTCCGAGTACACGCCCGCCACGCTGCAGGCCGCGTACTCGCGAAACTTGTTGTTGCTCTTGCAGCGATAGAACGGTTCGTCGGGGAGCGGCGCGAGGCCGATATCGTAGCGGGCGCGCGCGAAACGGACGAAGAAGCGCTCGTAATCCTTGACAACGCGCACGTGCTCGACCCGTGGGTGCCGTGACAAGTCCTCGAGCGTGGGACCCCAGATGGTCAGACGCGTCTGCGGATACTTTTCGAGGATCCTCAGAAGCGGCCGGACGATCATCTGGCCGATCTCATCCTGCCGTCGACTGGTGGCGTACACGAGACGGACACCCTGGTGACCGCGGGGCGGCAGCGGATCGGGGATCATTCGCCATTCGAGCGGACCGCTGGCCATGACCACTTGGGGGTTGTACCGCTGAAGGACCTCCTGCAACGCGGGCGAATACGTTCGCACGAGATCCGCCTGCCGCAGGCAGGCCATCAGATGCGCGCGCCTCATGGGCGCGCGGGAATAGTCGATGGTGGGGACGTTTGGAGGAATGTCCAGAAAGTTGTCATCCAGCTCGTAGATCAACGGAACGCCGGCCTCGCGAGCCCAAGCGAGGATCGCGACAACCGTGGGCTCGATGGTGCGACACATCACGAGAACGTCGGCCGATTCGACGGCGGCGCGCGTCACGAGACTGTGGAGCATCACGACGAGTTCAATCGCTCCCGCCCGGTGCAAGCGCACCATCGGTCGGCCAACACCGATGATGGTGGACGGGAAGAGGCCCGGCAAGACTGCCAACACGCGCGGCCGGACGGTCGTTGTCACGATCCCTGTTCCTGCGCGCGCTTCGCCATGACGTCGAGAATCACATCGGCCAGCCGGGCGGCAGTCTTCCCTGCGCCGGCGCCCGTCAGATGAACGCGATCCTCGGACAGTTCCGGATCGCGCACATCGATCGCGCGTCCGAGATCGACGTAGTGAAATCGCGGTTCGGCGCCGAACTCGCGTCCAAGCGCCTCGGCAAGCGACTTCTGCCGAGCCTCGGCCCAGGCCGACACGTGTGGCGGTATCGCAACGACAACGTCTCTACGCCGCTCGAGCGCGAATCGCACAGTCGCGCGTATTGCATCGCAGTACGCGGCAGACGCGCCGGTACACGAATGATCGGCATCGTCCTCAGGGGTCTGTACAGCGGCGCTGCTGGTGGGCGCCGGGCGAACCGGCGTCACCCATACAGCAGGCGACACTGGCAGGTAACCGATGTGCCGAAAAACGAACGATGCTCGGCGGCCTGCGTAACGCTGCGAATCGTCGCTGACACCGTCGCCGTCGTACATGCAGACAATGTCTGGATGGAGGTACTCGTAATCGCGAAGAGTGGCTATGTACGAACCGGCGTGGGCGCCGGGCTCCGCCAGATTGTCCACGCTGGCGAATGGCTCGTTCGGTGCATTCCAATGCCGCCGGCTGTTCAACTCGCTCGCGAGTTGGGCGGCCACGGTATCCTGCCAGGGCATGGCAACGCCAAAGGCGGCGCTTCCACCCAGAAAAGCGATGCGAATGCCCGTGTGCGCCGCCGTCTCGAGCGGACCGCGATAGCCCCACTGGTTGACGCCAAAACGACGCTCGTCGCGACGGTGCGCGTGAACGTCGAGCATCACGGTCGCAAGCATTGCGAAGGCAACGGCTTCCGTGGCAATCGACCATCGGCGCGTCTTCGTGACCGACGCGTCGAGATTTTGCGACGGCGCGTTGATTGGTCGGCTGGTCCTCCGCCACAACGACAGCAGAACCGTCGCGGCTGCGACCGTCAGCGATAGCAGCAACGACACGCGCGCCGCAGAGCGGATCGGAAGTTGTGCGCCAAATCGAAGGTTTGCGATGCCGAACGACGCGGCAAACGTGGCAATTGCCCAGTCAGGCAAGCCCTGCAACGCCACGGCTGCGATGGGAATCACGATGAAATGAAAATTCCAGATCGCACGTTCCGGTTGTTCCAGGTACACGAACGCGGCGATTGCGGGCACTGCTGCCACCGCGAGCCGGCGCAAATCCCGACCCCCAAGGAAGAGCCCCACAGGAAGGAGCAGGTACAAAGCGCCGAAGCTGATGAACAAATAGGTCACCGCCAGGGAACCAACGCTGTTCATCCAGGTCGCGAGAAACGCGCCGCTGAACCACTCGGCCGACCTCGTCGAACCATACCGGTAGTTCTGAAACGCCATCAGGCCGGCCTGCAGCGTCAGCCACGCGAGCGTGACCGCGCTTGAGATTGGCAGCAGACGCACGGCCGCCCGGAAGCGATGCGTCAACACGGTCATCGCCGTGAATATCCAAAGGGGCGCCGCGGCGAACTCCTTCGCGAACACGCCGATCGCACCGAGCACGCCGGCACGGGCTGGACGGCCCTCCCAGACCGCGACGGCCATGAGCGGTCCGAGCATGTACATGAGGGCATCGGAGGTGTAGCAGTTGTAAACGGAATAGAGCGAGCCGGCGCCGAGCGCGGAGATCCAGCTGGCGGCGGTCGCGACAGACGCCGAGAGCCCAAGCAGCGAGCAAAAGCGGCCGACTGCGAGGGCGCCGATCGCGTTCGCGAGCACGGCGTACGTCTTCCACTTCAGATCCGACGGTCCCGGCACATGCTCGAGCACCACTGCGACGAGCGTTCGGAAGCAATGGATATCGCCGCAGTCGCGGATGAGCACCCGATGGCCCATGCGCTGGTAGAAATCGCGATCGGTCGATCCGGGCTGCGGCGTCACGGCCGCGATTCCGCCCAGCACTACGACGATCGCAATGGCGTGCGCGAGCGTCCGTCGCGTCAAGTGCATGACACTTCGGCCAACACATCCGGCAACCTGCCCTGATAGCGACTCCCACATGCCGAGCAGACGGCGTCTGCCGGAGGGGCGGATCCGGACACGAGCTTGACGCCGCACGTGCACATCCAGCCCGCAATGCGACCGGGGTTTCCCAGTACCAACGCGAAATCAGGAACGTTGCGCGTCACGACCGCGCCAGCGCCGATGAACGCATAGCGGCCGATCGTGTGCCCGCACACGATGATGCAACCCGCGCCGAGCGTGGCGCCCCGCTTCACCAGCGTTCGCCGATATTCGTGCCTGCGCACGATGTGGCTGCGTGGATTGATGACGTTAGTGAACACCATCGACGGCCCGCAGAACACGTCGTCCTCGAGAATGACACCGGTGTAAACCGATACGTTGTTCTGGATCTTCACGTTGTCGCCAATCACTACGTCGGGCGATACGACAACGTTCTGCCCGATATTGCAGCGGGCGCCGATCGCCGCGCCTGTCATGACATGCGAGAAGTGCCAGATCTTCGTCCCCTCGCCGATGCGGCATCCGTCGTCGATGTATGCCGACTCGTGAGCGAAGTAGTTCATAGTCAATTCTGCAAGCGCCCATAGTCTCGGTGCGTCAGCGATGCGGCTGCGTCGCGGATCGGCGCATGACGGATCTGATGTGTCAGCTCGATGGACGGTCTGGCATCTTCGATGCCGTATCCGCAACCGGCCAGGACCTGCTCGTACACGCGCGTGTGCAGGTCGGCAAAGCCTTCACTGAATTCGAGCTGCGCGCCGTCGACCGTCATCGACCGGAAGGTCGTGCGCGAACCGGGCGTCGGCTCGAACGGCAGATCGGCGGAGTCGGTCGACAACAGCCAGCGCACGTCCGCACGATCGAGCTCGAGCGACCCCGATGCGCGCTTCAACTCGCGCACGTGCACGTCGGACCGGCGAACGGGGCCGAACAGCCAGAGCAATAGATCGAAAAAGTGGATGCCGATGTTCGTGACGATGCCGCCCGACCGCTCGTCCGAGCCTTTCCACGAGACGTCGTACCAACCACCTCTGGCCGTCACATAAGTCAGCGCCACCTGATGGCGCCGTTCCCCCTCGGCGCCGAGCGATTCCCGAAACGCAAGCACGGCCGGATGCAGTCGAAGCTGCAGGATCGTACTGACGCGGCGGCCGCTCTCGCGTTCGAGTTCCTGCAGCGGATCGAGATTCCACGGGTTGATGACGATCGGCTTCTCGCAAATCGCGTGCGCGCCGGCGCGGAGCGCGAGACGGATGTGCGCGTCGTGCAGGTAGTTCGGCGAACAGATGCTGACGTAGTGCACTCGATCGGCATCGCCGGCACGGCGAAGCTTTTCGAGATGTCGGTCGAAACGTTCGATCTCGGTGAAGAATCGCACGCTGAAGGAGTACCGATCGAGGATGCCGACGGCGTCGTGCGGATCGACCGCGGCCACGAGCCGGTTGCCCGTATCGCGAATGGCATTGAGGTGGCGCGGCGCCACGAATCCAGCGACGCCGGTGATGGCGAAATTGTGGCTCACCGCTGCTCTCCCGGCGCGTGCACGAGCGGACGCGCCGCCCGTGCGCCCCCAATCGCCTGGCCGAGTACCGCCGCCACGCGTGGCGCATTCACCTGCAGCGAGTAGCGTTCCTGAATCGTCCGGCGCGCGGCCTCGCCGATGCGAACGCGCAAATCGGCGTCGGTCAGCAAGACGGCCAGTTTCTGATGCCATTCGCCGGCGTCTGCGGCGAGAAATCCGTTGACGCCATCCTGAATGATTTCGCGATTGATGCCCACGGGTGAGGCGACGACCGGCACACCGCACGACATGAACTGGATCGCCTTGAATCCGCTCTTCCCTCTAGTCCACTCGTCGTCCGGCAGCGGGTAGACGCCGATGTCGCAGCCGTTGAAAAGCTCGACTTCGCCTTCGAGGGTCCACGCCGCGTTATCGATGTCGACACCTGGGAAACGAACGGGCTCGGTCGCACCCGCAACGCGAAATCGAAAACGCGGCGAACGGCCGAGCGACTCGAGCACGGGCGCGAGGGGCGACAGATACCGCACGGTCGTGGGCGTGCCGATCCAGCCGACGACCAGCGGCGCCCCGTCGAGCGGGGCCGTCCGCCTGGGGACAAAACGGCTGACATCAATCGCCGTGGGAATGACATGTACCGACGGATTGAATCGGCGAGCGTAGCCGGCCAGGTATTCGTTGCCTGCGATCACCTGCGTCGATCGCCGAATGATTGCGGCGACCTTCTGCGGCCACTTGAGTGCTGCGATCGATCGATTCGCCTCACTCGTGTTCTGCACGAACACCGCGTCGTCGAAGTCGTACACGAGCGGCATCTTCGTGGCGGCCAGCATCGACTCGATGACGGGTGGTCCGACCGGCAGCGCTTCGCGGTAGACGAAGACGAAATCGTAGCGGCCGCGCTGCAGCACGGTTCGAAACCGGCCGAGTGTTTGCCGCAGGAACAGCATGGTTTTCCGCGCGTGCCGGCCAGGGCGGTACACGAGGTTGAAGAATTCAGTGTCGTAAAACGGCGCGATCGTCAGATCGATCCCCTGCCCGGCCAGATACGGGATGTACTGCGCCACGCGGTAGCGGCAGCCGGCTCCCTCGTAGGGAACAGGAGACAACGCGAGGCCGCGAACTCGACTCATGTCCGTTCCCCGTACGCGCGCCAACCAAACAGGCCCGTCGGAGAGATCGCGGTCCGTCCGAGGTGCGCGCGCTCCAACCAGCCGCGCATCGCGGCATCGTCGTAGTAGACGCGAATCGGAGCGGCCAGCCGATCGAACCAGTCTGCGTAGACGACCTGGAACGGATACTCGCTGTACACCTTGAGCCGCGCGAATCCGTAGCGACGAACCAACGGTCCGACGAGTGGCAGGCGGGCGGCCACGCGATACGGCACGACGAATCCGCCCCAATCGATCGTTGCGGCGACGAACGAGATCGCCTGTTGCACCGGCTTGGGCGACCGCGTCGTGACCGAGCGCACCGATTCGAGCACAAAGTTCACGAAGCGACGGCGGTTGCTGTACACCCAGATGAAGACAGACCCGCCCGGCCGCACCAGCCCGACGACGCGCTGGAACGCCGATTCGGGCTCGGGCAGATGGTGCAGTACGCCGATGCTGTACGCGAAGTCGAACACTCCCGGCCGAAACGGCAGATGATAAACGTCGGCCTGCACGAGATGCACGTTCGGCATGCCTGCGGTGTTCACGCGCGTGGATTCGATGGCCTCGCTGATGTCCACGCCCACCATCTCCGCGCCGAACTTCGCTGCGTTGTAGATATGGCGCCCGAAGCCGCAGCCGAGATCGAGACCGCGCTTCCCAGGGAAGAAGCGTTCATCCACAGGTGCGATGTACTGGAGAAAGTTCTGCCGGAAATCAACCACCATCTCCGAGAACATCGTCCACTGGTATCCGAAGCTCTCGCGGGTCGATCGGATCGCGTCGGCATGCGGCTCGTCTGCCTCCGGTGCCGGGAGTTCCGCGGGCAGCCGCTCGCGGTACTTCTTCACGAAGACGGGATGGAGCGTAAACGCGTCCGCGAGGATCCGCGGAATGCCTCGCACGATCGGAAACATGCGTCCACAAGTGCAACGCAGAAGGCCCTCATCGACGTCCTGCGAACCACTGAACGATTCAATCGTGAACGTGCCGCCGCACCAGGGGCATTGGAGCCAGTCGAGCAGACGTAATTTCACCGGACCTCGTGAGTCTGGGCGCTTCCTCGCGCCTTCCACTCGGTCCAGGCCGCGACGATCGCGTGGGAGCGCGTCGCCGTCAGCCACAGCAACAATAGGACGACAACCCAGCAGACGCGCGCCGTCAGAATCGGTTCAGGCGCGTCGAAGCCGGTCAGGCCAATGTGCGTGAGGAACGCGACCATGCCGGCGATCGCGGCCAATCGCAGCCGTTCGGCCGCCGGCAGAGCCAGCCACTGGTTCACGCGCGCTGCGCAGATCGAGTCGCGCCAGACAGCGCGCACGTAGTCGCCCATCCGCGATAGTCCACGAACTGGCAGGCTCGAATTGGCCAGCTGAATCAGGGTGCGATCGACCGCGTCATTAGACTGAGAGGGCTGCGACAACCGGGATGAAAGATGTCCGCTCCGGAGGACTCGGCTGTTCGCCAGGATGGCGCGCAAGAACGCCGCGTTCATTCCTCGGTTCGATCGCGAGGGCCGGCCGGCTGAACAACTCGGAGAATTGGCCCGTGCACGAGGTAGTTCTCGGTTTCGAACGTGATCGCGCCGCCCGATCGAACGATCTGATCGCGATACTTCCAGCCAGACGCCGTATGCTGCAGCGGCATACGGAGAACTGCGGCGCGTGTCTTCAGCGGGACGTATCCGGTGCCGGAAACGCTCGCCGCATATGGACCGATGTCTGGAAGCGTTTGCGAAAAGTTGAGCGAGAGCGTGCCCTGCGAGGTCTGCGACGGCTCGAGCGACTGCACAACGGCGCCGCGGATGATGCGCGAGATGTTTGGCGCCTGCGGTTCCTGAAACCGATCGACGTCGCCCGTCTTCATCAGGTCCAGCGCTTCTCCGATTGCGAACAAACGCACCTGCACTTCGGCCCACACGCCGTCGATCCGGACTTCGTCGATCGCAAACCGGAGCGGCTTGCCTGCGCCTGTCGGCGGAAATGCGACGGTCTTGCCCGCCTCAATCGGCGTCCCGCTCACCGCACATGGTCCGGCGTCGTTGCACGACACGCGCAGCATCGCGGTCCGCTCCCCCCTGACGACGGGATCGACGGACACGACCTCGACCGGATGGTCACTCTCCCCGATCCTGGAGCCGGCAGCAATGTTGGCCGCAGCTGCGCTCGTCCCGACGAACCGGCCGAGCACCTGCACCGGCGGCAGCGGCGGCAGGACGATGGTGATCGCGTTCGGCAGCCGCGTCACTTCCTCCGTGAAATCGAACAACGCCAGGTCGTACGTTCCCACCGGCATGTCATCGAACACCACCTCGGCAAGATCGCGCCGCTCGACCAGAAACCCGCGCGCGTCCAGCTTTCCGATCGTTGCCCTCATGAACGGGCGCAGGTGTTCCCCGGTTATACGGACGCGCTGCTCTCCCTTCTTGAAGACCAGCCGATTCGGCGTAACGGCAATCAGTCGCGGTGGAGGAGTGCGGAACAACAGATATGCGCCGTATCCGAGCGGCACGAGCACGAGCACGAACACGATCAGCGCGAAGTCGATCAGATTGACCTTACCGAACAATCGGCCGCGATCGTCGATCACTGCCATGACTTCCTCGTCTCACCGCCAAAGCGCGCCATCAACACCGACAGTCCGAGCGCGCTCAGCGCGCTGAGGTACGGCAACGCAAACGCGCGGTGCCGCACGAGCGTGCCCATGTTGCCGCTGTTGACGCCAACCGCCAGAAGCGCAACGGCGGCGTATCCAGCGAAGAGGCACGTCACCAGACCATCACGTCGGAGTCCGGCCGCGAACCCGATGACCGCGCTCAGCAGCACGAGATACCAGATGATTTGTTCGGGTAGATAGATGAGCTCCGACCGCGATCGCATCTGCCACGGAGCGGGGAATACGACGACGCTCACGATCCCGCGTCCGATGAACTGCCACGCCTCGTCCCACGTCATGCCTGCCAGCCCGCGTCTTCCGTAAAAACTATCGTCGAGCAGTTGGTAGGAGTGGCCGCGCGTATACGCATGGCCCTGATGCTTCAGCGCGGCGGCTCGAACGACGCTCATCGCTGCCGCCTGCACCCGCGGCGTGCGCAGCACCGGACCCGTCAGCAAGACCGCCAGCACTAGCGCCAGCGCGACTCTCCAGGCACGACGCGTGACGAACGCGCTCGCGACGCCCAACATGAGACCGAGCGCAGCGATCTCGACGGCCCCATCGCGAAGCGTCGCAAGGATCGCGACACCGGCGATCGCGCAGATCGCGGCGATTGGCCGCCACCGGACCGGCGCACGCGCGGTCATGATAGTGGCGCCGAGCGTCGACACGACGACCAGGAAGTTCAGCGACTCCTTGAGCGCGGCTGCCGACCAGAACAGAAGGCTCGGAAGAAACAGAACGAAGGCGAACACGCCGAATGCGGCCACCCGGCCAAACGCGCGCCGGACAATTCGATGGAGGATGATCGCGGCGCTGGCGTACAGCAGAATGTTGAACAGGTGTACCCCGTACGGAGCCGGCCCAACCAGCAACTGCAGAAATGCAGTCACCTGGACGTAGCTCGAACGTCCGTACAACTCGAAGATGTTCAGAAAAGATTCCTGACGAATTGACGCCCCCAGCCAGAACGCGCGCAGCCGCATCGCGCGAACGAGGTTGTACTGCTCGTCGCCGAAGAAGACGTTGAAGGGGACGTAGATCGTGTCCGGCGACCCGAAGAGGAACAGCGCCGCAATCATCGCGGCACGGACGGCCAGAGCGGCCACGAGCAGTCCCGCGATCCATCGACCTTCCCGAGCCGGCAGTCCGCGACGACTGCACCAGATTACGGCGACGGCGCCGACGGCGAACCATACGCTCATCGGCGACAGCGTGTAAACAGCGCCCACCGCGATTCCGATGACGACGGCCCACACAGATGCACGGTCCGTTTTCACGATGCGACCTGCAACATGCGATCGAGAAATGCCGCGACCATCCGCTCGCGCGGCCACGATGCCGCCGTGCGAATGCCTGCTGCGGACAATCTTTCGCGCAGCGACCCGTCGTTCACCAGACGGTCGAGCGCGCGCGAAAGCGCGGATGAATCCGCGGGCGGCACGATCAGGCAGTTCTCGTCGTTGCGACCGAAGTCGGTCACTCCCCCGCAATCCGTCGTGACGACGGCGCATCCAGATGCCATGGCTTCGAGCGGCGGCAACCCGAATCCCTCGCGCAACGACGCGAACACGAAGATGTCGCACCGGTTGTAGAACGCCGCCATGTCCGACTCACTCGTCGCAGCGATCCGCCGTGCCGGTACTCCTGGCGGCATCGGAATCGAGTCGGTCGACGCAGCGATCACGACGTCGAACGGTTTGCCCGCCAGCCGCGCGAGCGCGGCGATCACGTCGGGATAACCCTTGGTGCGCGCCGTCGTGCCGATGGTGCCGATCACCACGCGATCGTGTGCACGACCGGCAGTGCGGGGCTGGAAGGTCGACAGATTGATGCCCTGACCGACGACGAACGCATCCGGTCGCCGGACCTGGCGGCGCAGCCAGTCCGACACGCAGAGCATCGGTAGCGGCAGACGATAGCTCGCGCGTGCGAGCAGGTACCGGATCCATCGACTCGCGAACGTTGCATCGGCGAGACGGCCGTGACTCTCCGCCTCGTCGCCTTGCAGGAAGTAGACGACGTGCAGGCGACGATGCAGAAGGCGCGAGAGGAAGGCCGCGTGAGCCGTCAGGTAGAAATTGGCGACGCAGACGTCGGCGTCGCGCGCGACCGCGGGGGCCAGTTTCACGTAGAAGCGCAACATCCGCAGAGAACGCGGACCCGCACCGGTGCCGAGCCGTTGAACCTCCACGCGAGAAGACAGATCCGATGGACGCTCGAACGTGTAATCGGGCACTACCAGGCGGACAGTCCAGCCACGTTCGGCCATCGCAGACGCGAGGAAGAGCAGCGTCCGCAGTCCACCGGACGGCGTAAACCCGGCGATCGGAATCGTGACTCTAAGCAACGCCACGCTGCGCGAGCGCGTCGACAATGGCGCGATAGCTGGTCAGCGAACCGAGCTCCTCGCTCGAAAACGACACGCTGAACGCTTCTTCGAGCGCCATCACCAGGTTCAGCTGCCGGATCGAATCCCAATTGCTCGTCAGCTCCGCGGCCAGACTCTCGTGAACATCGGGTTCGGGCATCTCCAGCACCACGGCCAGGATGTGCCGGATGCGCTCGTTCATCACACGACCTGTTCGCCATTGAAAGTGACCGACTTGAAATGCGACGGCAGGACCACCCGACCGTCGAGAGCGCGGTGGAACAAACCCGACGCATCCGCGGCGAATCCCTGCGACGTATAGAACCCGGCCGCGCGCTGGTTCCTGGCGGTCGGAAGGTACTCGGCCACGATCTCGTGGTTGCCTCTGACCTGGCTTGCATACAGGCACGCCGCGGCCAGTGCGTCTTCGACGCCACGGCCGAGCGCACGGCAACTCATCAGCAGCGTGTCGATCTGAGAACGCCCGGCATCGTAACGAATGATCGCAACACCAACGATCCCGGAATCTCCGAGACGATCGCGCAGTCGCAGCGCAAGAACGTCGTGATCGCTCGATGCGGCGAAACCCCTGATCTGGGTCTCCGTGTACCGCCTTGTCGTCAGGTTGAACTGATTGGTCTTCTGCGTGAGCTGTGCGACGCGGGCGACAGTGCGATCGTCCACCCGATCGACCGCGACCTCCATCTCGAGACCGCGCAGATACTCCTCGATCGACATCGACGAGGCAGCC
>JBKPDW010000604.1:0-6081 GCA_046728115.1 Acidobacteriota bacterium
GCGCAAGCGTGGTTGTGCGGCGTGCCCATGTACGAATCGCGCAGATCGGCGTGCGCGTCGATTTGCAGCACGGTCACGTCTGGATACGCGGTCGCGATCGCTGCCACGACAGGCGGGGTGATCGAGTGCTCGCCACCAAGCACAACCGGGAACTTTCCGCGGCTGACGATTTCCCAGGCGACCCGGCGGATCTCGGCAACGACCTCGTCCATGTCGGCGAACGGCAACTCCATTTCGGGGAGCGTGAAGATCCCGACGCCGTGCACGTCGGTCTGCGTTTCCTCGTCCCATAACTCCATGTGCGACGAAGCGACGAGGATCTCATGAGGACCGGTGCGCGTACCGGCCACGTATGACGTCGTCCGATCGAGTGGAACGGGCAGAATCACCACTCGTGCCCTGGCGAAGTCGGCGCTGCTTGGCGCGGAGCCGCCGAATTCTCCAACGGCTACTCGATCGTATTCAAACGGAAAACTCATTCATTCCTCGAAGCGTTCACTGGGCGCGGCGAGACCGTCGATTGTCATCACTCGCGTTGCGAGACTGAACACCGGCTTGGTTCGTTTTGCCAGCAGGGGCGGTGCCGTGACCGCCAGGGCGCTCGCCAGCAGCGGCAGCGCGATGGTGGCGTCGGCCTGCACGGATACCTTCGCCGAATCGGTCGCGAGCTTGCCCCAGCTTTGCGCTTCTTCCAGGCTCGAGCCGGACGCGCCGCCGAAGTGCGGAGTATCTGTCACGATCTGCAACGCATAGCGGTGGCCGCTCACCTCGTCGCTGTAGAACTCGGCCTGAACGCTCGCCTGGTTGATGAAGTTCTTCGGTGTGCCGCCGCCGAGAACAACGGAAGCGGTACGAGGGCGGCGGATGATCAGATTCGCGGATTCGACGATGTCGCCGATGATGTCGATGTGACCCGCGCCCGGCGTGTGCTGGCGCGCCTGCGACAAACCCATGCCGATCGACGAGTCCGCGATAGCGGGGCAGAAGATGGGTACGTTCGCTCGATAAGCCGCGGTCAGAATGCCGTCCTGATCGGTCGTCTCCCAAAGATGGCCGCCGAGCAGGTGCAGGAATTCGCGTGAGGTGTACGGACGTTTTTCGAGCGTCGACGCGAATGCCGCGATCCAATTGTCATTGGCGATGAATTCCTCTTCGCTGGCGTACGTGTCGTAGACGCGATCGATGCGCTCCTTTGCGAGCGCCGCATCGTCCTCGTGCGGTGAACCGAGGTAGTGATGCTGGCCGCGCGTTTCGTGCAGGTCGTGATACAGGTTCGCTCCGGTCGACACGAGACAGTCGACGTAGCGATTGAGAATCAGGTGCGCGACAACGAGCCGAAGCCCGCCTGCCGACAGCGCTCCCGCCATGCCGAGGAAAATCGTGACGTCGTCCTGCAGCATCTTCTGCCAGATGCGGTGCGCGGTGGCGAGGTTCCGCCCTTGAAACGAGATGCGTTCCATGCGGGCAAGCACCGCATCGGCTGTCAGACCCGTCTCCACCGTGAACGGCTGGATCGGCGTCTGCAGGAAGCGCGATTTCTTCTTCATGCGGGGCTCATTAAATCACAAAGGTGCAAGCCGCCTCTCAGAACGCTCGACCCACGCGCACGTAGACCGCCGTGCGATCGGCCGGGATGCCCGACCGGTCGTGGCCCCACGCGGCGCCGACGGCGACCGTGAACGGCAAAAAGTAGCCCGCGACGAGCTTTGTCGAGGGCACCGCGCCGAGAGATGACGAGATGGTCGGTGGACAGCGTTCGAAACCGCAGCAGCGGATCGAACAAACAGGCTGCGGATACTGCGGTAACTCCGACGCTGCTAATGACCAGCAGCGGCGTCAGGTGCCGTGTGCGCAACATCTTTCAGGAATGTGAAGTCCGCGATCGGCGGAACATGAATCCCTGTCAGGGTCCGCTGTGCCACGGCCGCGTTCCGCTTGTACCAGAGACTGATGTAGGGCACCTCCTCGGCGACCACGCGCTGCACGGCCGCGTAAAGCTCGCGCCGCCGGCCCTCGTCGCTCGTCACCGCCGCCTCATCCAGCAGGGCATCGACTCTGGCATTGCGGAAGAACCCGCGATTGAATCCGGCGGGGGGCACCTGCGTCGAATGAAAGACACGGCGCAGGATGTCGGGGTCCGCGACGGCCCCGCCGACCCACTGCAGCGTGAACAACTGGAAGTTGCCTTTCAACACGTCGGCGTAGAGCGTCGCGAACTCGTAGGTCCGCACATCGAGCGCGATGCCGACCGCCCGCAGATTCTGTTGAATGACGGCCGACTGCAGTCGGTTGAATTCGACGTTCGACACTTTGAGCGTGAGCTGAAAACGCGCCCGCGGCCCGTCTCCGTCCGGATCCTTGTATCCCGCTTCGTCGAGCAGTGCGCGCGCCTTTGCCGGATCGTACGTGAACGTGAAGACGTCGGGCTCGTAGGCCCACGAGACCGGCGGCAGCAAGCCGGCTGCCGGCGCGGCGAGGCCACGCCGGAGATGGGTGACGATGGCCTGCCGGTCGATGGCGTAGCCGATCGCCCGGCGGACACGAACGTCCTGCAGCATGGGATCGCGGAGGTTGATGCCGATGTACTGGTAGTCCACGCCGGGCGACTCGACCAGCTGCAGTGCCGGGTCCCGGGCCAGCTGATACATGATGTCGGGCGCGATGTCATTCAGCACGAAATCGATCGTGCCTTTTCGCAGTTCGAGGCCGCGCATGATGTCGTCGGGCACGATCTTCAGGATGAGGCCGTCGTTGCGCGGCCGGCCGCCGAAGTACTGGTCGAATGGCGCCAGCTCGACGCGGTCGTCCACGTCGTAGCGGACAAAACGATACGGTCCCGTGCCAATCGGATGCTCGCGAAATGACGTGCCGGCCCCCTTCGGGACGATCGGCAGCACGAGGTTCACCGGGAACGATCCGAACGGGTTCTTGAGGAGGAAGACCACCGTGTAACGATCGCGCGCCTCGACCGACTTCAGCATCCGATACGCCCCTTTGCGAGGGGAGACCAGGGCAGGATCGAGCAGGCTCGTGAACGTGTACACGACGTCGTCGGCCGTCAGTTCGTGGCCGTCGTGGAAGCGTACGCCTCGCCTCAACGTGGCCACATAGGTTGTCGCGTCAGGATTGTCCAGGCTCTCCGCAAGATCCGGGACGACGCGCAGGCGCTCGTCGAGGGTCATCAGGTTGTTGAACACGAGCTGCGAGATCTTGGCCGAGACATCGTCGGTGCCGATCCGCGGATCGAGGTTGTTGGGCCCGCTGGTGATACCGACGACGATGATGTTCGGATTTGGTGTCGGGCGATGGATGCACGCGGCAGAACAAAGGAGGAGCGCCGCCAATACCCTCGGCTGGAGGCTCGAACAGCTCCGCCGTCTCCGCTCGGCTAAAGGCGCGCGCCCCATCTCATAGCTCTTTTTTCAGATTGGCCAATGTTGTCAACGCCTCGATGGGTGTCATGTTGTCTACATCGAGCGCGGCGATTCGCTTTCGTACGTCGTCATCCGGCGCAGCCGGTTGAAACAACCCGAGCTGCCGCTGCGGCTCGGAGGGGGTTCCGCTGACCGACGGACGCCCACTGCGCGCCAGCTCGTCGCGTTCGAGCGCGGCGAGGATGTCTCGCGCCCGGGTAATGACACCGGGAGGGAGGCCTGCAAGGCGCGCCACCTGTATGCCGTAGCTCCGATCCGATCGGCCCTGCAGGATCTTTCGCAGAAAAACGATGTCGTCTTTCCACTCCCGTGCTGCGACATGATAGTTCACGACTCCGGGCGTTGCATCGGCGAGATCGGTCAACTCGTGGTAATGCGTCGCGAACAGCGTCTTTGGCCGGGCCCGCGGGTTGGTCGCGAGATATTCGGCGACGGCCCACGCGATGCTCAAACCGTCGAACGTCGCCGTGCCACGCCCGATTTCGTCGAGCACCACGAGGCTGCGCGATGTCGCATTGTGCAGAATGTTCGCGGTCTCCTGCATTTCCACCATGAACGTCGATTGGCCGCGGGCGATGTTGTCCGACGCGCCGACACGCGCGAAGATGCGATCGACCAGCGGAATCTTGGCTTCGCGCGCCGGCACGAACGATCCCGTCTGCGCGAGCACCGACAGCAGCGCTGTCTGTCTCAGATAGGTGGATTTTCCACCCATGTTGGGACCGGTGAGGATGACGAGCTGCGACGACGATCCGTTCAGCGTAACGTCGTTCGGGACGAATCCACCGCCCGACGATCCCGTGCCCGGCGACGTGCGGCGCTCCACCACGGGATGGCGTGCATCCAGCACGGTCATCTCGTCGCCGTCGTGAACGTGCGGCTTCGTGTAGTTGTTCACAGCGGCTGTTTCCGCCAGCGCCGCCAGCACGTCGAGTGCTGCAACAGCGCGTGCCGTAGCTTGTATGCGAGGCGCTTCGGCTGCGACGCCCGTCCGGAGCCGCTCGAAGATCTCGAGCTCGCGCTCCAGAATTCGTTCGTCCGCGCCCAGAACCTTTTCCTCGTATTCCTTCAGCGCAGGCGTGATGAAGCGTTCGCCTCCTGCGATGGTCTGCTTGCGATGGTAGTCGGGCGGGACGGCGTGGAGATTCGATTTGGACACCTCGATGTAGTAGCCGAAAACGCGGTTGTATCGCACTTTCAGCGAAGAAATGCCGGTGCGCGATCGTTCGCGCTCTTCCATCTCGGCGATGATCTGTTTTCCGGACCGGCTGATGCCCCGGAGTTCGTCGAGCTCTTGATCCACACCGTCGCGCGTGAACCCGCCGTCGCGCGACAACACCGGCGGATCGTCAATCAATGTGCCCTCGATGGCGCCGCGCACGTCCGGGAGATCGTCGAGCTCCGCCACGAGTGAACGCACCAGCGGCGAGCTGAGCTCGGCCACAATGGCGCGAGCGCGAGGAATGGTGGCCAGCGACGTCTTCAGACCGGCGAGATCGCGCGGCCCGGCGGTCCCGAGTGCGGTTCGAGCGACGAGCCGCTCGAGGTCCTGAACGCTCTTGATCGCTTCGCGAAATTTGCCGCGCTCGGTCGTTCGAAACGTCAGCTCTTCGACCGCGTCCAGCCGATCACGAATCGGTTCGAGAGCCGCCAGTGGGCGGATGAGCCAGGAGCGCAGTTGGCGAGCGCCGATCGACGTCACCGTGCGGTCGAGCTCCGTCAGCAGCGAGGCGTCGCGGCCGCCGTCCGCGCCTTCGAGGATTTCGAGGTGCTTGAGCGTGATCGGATCGATCAGAAGCGCATCCGCCCGCTGACGGTAGGAGATCGATCGCACGTGAGCGAGGTCGACCTTTTGCGTCCCGCGCAGGTGGTGCACCAGAGCGCCGGCGGCCGCAACGGCCGCAGCGTGACCGTCGAGGCCAAACCCTTCGAGCCCTGCCGAGCGTAGTTGCTCGATCAGCACGCGACGGGCGCATTCGGCGTCGAAAGTCCACGCGTCCACCGCGGTGATCGGCAGCCCGGATGCCATGATCGGAGCCGGTACGAGCGCGCCGACGCGATCGCCCGGCGCGGTGGCGTCGGTCGAGGGCACGACGATCTCGCGTGGTCGCAGCACCGACAATTCGTCGGCGAGCGACTGCATACCGTCAGGTCCGGAGTATTCGGCGGCAGTGAACTCGCCGGTCGACAGATCGAGCAGCGCCACGCCGGTGGTCGGACGCGTCGATCCCCGCAGCGCGGGTGGGGCGACAGCCATGATGAAGGCCGGCTCGCGCGCGTCCAGATAGTTGACGTCGGTCAGTGTCCCGGGCGACACGACGCGAACCACTTCGCGTTTGACGATGCCCTTCGCCTTGCGCGGGTCCTCGACCTGATCGCAGACCGCGACGCGAAATCCCTTCTTCACGAGGCGGGCGATGTAGCCGTCCACGGCATGAAACGGGACGCCGCACATCGGAATGCCGCCGCCGTTGCTGTCTTTGGAGCGGGAAGTGAGCGTCAGCTCGAGGGCACGCGCGGCAACCAGCGCGTCTTCGTAGAACATCTCGTAGAAGTCGCCCATCCGAAACAGCAGAATCGCATCGCGATGCTGCTGCTTGGCGTCGAGGTACTGTCGCATCGCGGGCGTTGCCGACGCTGACATATC
>JBKPDW010000605.1:0-8367 GCA_046728115.1 Acidobacteriota bacterium
CACCCAGGGTGTCTGGCTCGATCTCCTTCTTCACGCGCAGCTTCGGCCCGAATCGTATGGCCTCGATATCGAGATACTCGTCGACAGACTCCAGCTCTTCGCGCAGCGTGACGAAGTGCTGGTGGCTGCGGAGCAGTCGCCGCAAGAGTGCCGAGAGCTTGATGATGAGCGTGCGCGCCGTGTCCGGCTGCGAGCGGATCAACGAGGAGATGGATGTCAGCGTGTTGAAGAGGAAATGCGGGTTGATCTGACTCGCGAGCGCCTCGATCTTCGCCGCCAGCAGGAGCTTCTCCTGCTCCTGCAATCGATGTTCGATGCGGGCGTTGTTCCAGATTTTGATCGGCGTGGCGACCGACAGCACGGTTGCGAGCAGGACGACGACGAGCAACCACCACGAACTGGGGGGCGCCCCATGCAGGAAAAAGAGCCGGTGATGCTCCGCCCACCGCATGCCGAGGCCCTGTCGGAGGAGCTCGAGACCGATCGGCGCCAGCAGCAGGACGACCTGCCAATCCACCTGCAGCGTTCGTAGCATCTGCCAGGCACGACGGTGCAGCGTGGTGAAGACGAACGGCGAGAAGTGCCAGATGGCTTCTTTCGGGCACAGCTCGCGAAGGCCGCCGCCGGCGAAGCCGCAGCCGACCGCGAAGGGGAGCGCAATCCATTCGCCGTTCCCGAGCGGCGGCAACCCGACCATGGCGCCGACGACTGCACCCGCGTACGGACCCGCGATGAGGCCGGCCACGAAGGAGCCCTCGAGCGTCAAATCGGCCGCGTTGTAGTGGAGCAGAAGGCGGGCAACGACTCCGGCGGTGAGAGGGATGCCGAACCCAAGCGCAAACGTCAGGCGATCGGGCCAGGCGCGCCGCTCGAAAATCAGGATGTGCCGGAACCGCCGGTACCGCACCAGCATCGTGGCCAGGGCGGCCATCACTGCCAGCTTCACGACGAGCGTCGTCAGGAGCACCTGCTCGACCGATATTTGCGGCTCCGGCATCGATTTACATTGATCTTATCGGCCGGGTAAACTGAGAGCAAATGGCTGTGATTCGCCCGTTTCTCGTCGGGTTTGCAACGACCTTCAAGCATCTGTTCCGAAAGCCAATCACGGTCAACTATCCCGACGAAAAGTTTCCGATGTTCCCGAAGTTTCGCGGCAAGCAGGTGTTGATGCGCGACGAGCACGGGCTCGAGAAGTGCGTCGCGTGCGGCCTGTGTTCGGTCGCATGTCCGGCGGATGCCATCTACCTGGAGGCCGCCGAAAACGACGGCACGGTTCAGGCGGGTCCGCGCTACGCCTCGGTCTACCAGATTCACAAGACGCGCTGCATCTTCTGCGGCTACTGCGAGGAAGCCTGTCCCGTCGGCGCGATCTTCATGGGCAAAGACTACGAGCTGGCCGTGTACAGCAAAGATGATTTCGTGTGGGACAAGGCTGACTTGCTCGTCCCAGCCGCGACCGGGGCTGGCGGGACTGGCACATAGGGATTGGGGATTGGGGATTAGCTCGAAGCAAGACCTGCTCAATGCCCCGGTTAGCCAATCCCCAATCTCCAAGCCTCAGGCCCCACGACGATGCGCATAGGCGCCCTCGGCGACATTCACGGCGCCTTCGACGCGGTTCAAGCCATCATGCGACGACACGCCGAGGTGCTGGTATGGGTATGCGTCGGGGATGTGGCGAGCAACACCGGCGACTACTTCACGCCCGCCACGCACCTGTATTTCATCAAGGGGAACAACGAGGATTTCGACGTGATTGCGGCTGCCGCGGCGGGCGTTCCCCCGGCGCCGACGCTGCACTATCTGACGAACGGCACCCTGCACGTCGTGGGACCGTGGCGCGTGGCGGCGCTCGGCGGCACGTTCGCGCCGAGCTGGTATGACACGCCCGCGACGGCACTGCCGCGATCGAAGGGCCGGAAATCTTCGGCGGCGTCACTGAAGCTCGGCAAGAGTCGTGACGACAAGCGCCGTCACTTCGTCCGCGACGAGGTCGTCGCCTGCAAGGCGCTGGCGAACATCGATTTGTTCATGACCCATGAAGCGCCGCGTCCGTTCTACCCGGCCGGTCGCCGCATCGATGCGGGCAAGACGGTGTTGAACGACGTGCTCGCCTCGATGAAGCCGCGGCTGCATCTGTTCGGTCATCATCACGAATTCACCGACTCGATGCGGCACGGGGTCCGGTCGATCGGGCTCGACGTCGTGACGAAGTCGTACCTGATGATTGATGCGGAGACGTTCAAGGCGGAGAGGCTGGATACATGAGATTGAGTAATCGGGTAATCTGGTAACCGGGCATTGAAACCGTTTCTCGAAACCCTCGACGAGCGTGTGCTGGTCTGCGACGGCGCGATGGGCACGATGCTGTACGCGAAGGGCATCTTCATCAACAAGAGTTTCGATGCGCTGAACGTCACGCAACCTGATCTCGTGGCGGAAGTTCACCAGGAGTACGTGCGGGCGGGCGCGGACATCATCGAGACCAACACGTTTGGTGCGAACCGCATCAAGCTCGCGTCCTTCGGACTCGCAGACAAGCTTCACGCCATCAACGCCCAGGGCGCGAAGATCGCGCGCCATGCCGCGCGCGAAACCACGTACGTGGCCGGCGCCATCGGCCCGCTCGGCATCCGCATCGAGCCGTGGGGCAAAACCGGTGTGGACGAGGCGCGCGAGTACTTTCGCGAGCAGGCCGCGGCGCTCGTCGAGGGCGGCGTCGATCTGGTCGTGCTCGAGACATTCCGGGATCTGAACGAAATCAGCGCAGCGATCGACGGCGTGCGGGAGGTGTGCGATCTGCCCATCGTGGCGCAGATGACAACCGAAGAGGACGGTAACACCCTCGACGGGACGCCGCCGGAGCGCTTTGCGCCCGAGCTCGAACGCCGCGGAGCCACCGTGATCGGCGTCAACTGTGCCGTCGGCCCCGCTCCGATGCTGGACACGATCGAGCGCATGGCCGCGGTCACGACGCTCAAGTTGTCGGCGCAGCCGAACGCCGGCAAGCCCCGGGACGTGGAAGGCCGCAACATCTACCTGTGTTCGCCGGAGTACATGGCGTCCTATGCGCGGCGCTTCATTCTCCACCGCGTGCGCATCGTGGGCGGCTGCTGCGGCACGACGCCCGAGCACGTGCGGCAGATCAAGGCGGCCGTCCGGAGCCTGGCGCCTGCGGTGGTCCGGTCGACGAACGATGAGCCGGCACGGTCGGCCGCTCACGTTCAGCCGGCGTTGTCGTCGCCGCCGGTCGCGCGCGAGCACAAGTCACGTCTGGCGCACGCGATGTCGCACGGCACGTTCGTGACTGCAGTGGAGCTGCTGCCGCCGCGCGGATTCCAGACCGATCACGTGATCGCGCGCGCGCGGCGGTTGAAGGCCCGCGGCGTCGATGTCATCAGCATTCCAGACGGCCAGCGTGCCGGCGCGCGTATCAGTGCGCTGGCGCTCGCCGTGCTGGTCGAGCAGCAGGCGGGTATCGAAACGGTCCTGCACTACTCCTGTCGCGATCGCAATCTGATTGGGATCCAATCGGACCTGCTCGGCGCGCACGCGATCGGCTTGAGGAATCTGATGCTGATCACCGGCGACCCGGGACGAGTCGGCGATTATCCCGACGCGACGGCGGTGTTCGACGTCGACTCGATCGGGCTGACCAACGTGGTCTCACGCTTGAATCACGGCTGCGATGTGGGTGGACAGGCGATTGGCGCGCCAACCGCCTTCCATATCGGCGTGTCGATCAACCCGGCGGCGCATAATCTCGACGACGAGCTGCGGCGTTTCCATTACAAGGTCGAGGCGGGCGCTGAGTTCGTCGTGACGCGGCCCGTGTTCGACGTGCGCGCGTTCGAAGGCCTGCTCAGACGCATCGAAGATGCGCGCCTTCCCGTAATTGCCGGGGTGTTGCCCTTCGAGAGCGTTCGGAACGCCGAGTTCATGGCGAATGAGGTGCCGGGCGTCCATGTACCGGAACCGTTGCTGGATCAGATGCGCCGCTCGGACGGTCCACAGGCTGCCGCGGATGAGGGAATCGCGATTGCACGTCGGATTGTGGCGGACCTGCGCCGCGCCGTGCAGGGCATCCAGGTGTCGACGCCATCAGGGGACATCGAGACGGCATGTGCAGTCCTCGATGGACTTGACTGAGCGACCAGATGTATAGTCGCGGGACTCATGGCCTTGTTTGAGCCGCCTCCGACGGCCGAGACCGAAGAGATTCTGGGATCGGACGCCGCGAGCCGCGCGCTGTCCGTCACGGTCGTTGACAACGACTTTCTCTCCCGGGTCTACGCCAACCTCTCTTCCGTCTACGATTTCACGTTCGGTCCCGCGCTCCATCCCGGGCGCGTCGATGCCATCGAACGCATGGGCATCAAGCCCGGCGACCGCGTGCTCGAGGTGGGCGTCGGCACGGGCATCAACGCGGCGCTGTATCCCCGCGACTGCACCGTCACCGGGGTGGATCTGTCGGCCAGGATGCTCGCGAAGGCGCGTACTCGAATCGCCCGGAAGGGTGTTCGGAACGTGCGGCTGATGGAGATGGACGCCGCGAACCTGAAGTTCGCGGATGACACGTTCGAGTTCGTCTATGCGCCTTATGTAATCAGCGTGGTGCCGGATCCGGTCAGCGTCACGCGCGAAATGCGCCGCGTCTGCAGACCCGGCGGACGGATTGTCATCTTGAATCACTTCCGGAGCGGAAACGCAGTCGGCGCCTGGATGGAGCGCATCATCGCGCCTGCCGCGAAATATCTTGGGTTCAAGTCCGATCTGGATCTGCCGGCGTTTCTCGTGCAGGCCGAGCTGAAACCGATCTCGATCGAGAAGGTGAACGTCCCGCGGATCTGGTCGCTGGTCACCTGCATCAAAGAATAAAGAATAGGGATTCGGGGTCTCGTCACCAATTCGCGCGCCGCGCGGACCTCGACTGACGCGCCACCCAGGATCGGCGTCGTCGCGAACTGGCTCGAGGAGCTCAAGGCGCGGCGGCTGCCCTGAGAGCAGGCATCAGGGATCCCTCGTCCGAAAACCCTACCCGTTGCCCCGTCCGAACGGCTCCTCAATCGAAGGACTCTGCGGCGTGAACAGCTCCGCACCGTTCTCCGTGACGTGCATGTCGTCCTCGAGCCGGACGCCGAACTCGCCGCGAATGTAAATCCCGGGTTCGTCGCTGAAGACCATTCCCGGCTTCATCGTCAGCGCTTTCTCCCAGCCGAACATGTTGTTCTTCACGAGGTACGGCCACTCGTGCCCATCCATGCCCATGCCGTGGCCGACGCGATGCGAGAAGTACTTGAAGCCCGGACCGTAACCGTTGTCGACGACCACCTTCCGCGCCGCGGCGTCGATCGATTCGAGCGGGACGCCCGGCCGCGCGGACTTGAGCGCCGCTGTCTGCGCCTGGTGGACGATGTCGAAGACCTTCTTCATCTTGTCGGCCGCCTTGCCGAGGACGAACGTCCGCGTGATGTCCGACTGATACCCTTCGACCGTGCACCCGTCGTCGATCATGATGATCGTGCCCTCGCGGATCGTCTGCGGCGTGATCGATCCGTGCGGCAGCGCGGTGTATTCGCCGACCTGCACGCTCGCAAATCCGGGGAACCCGAGGCGTCCGTACGCGGCGCCGACGAGACCGCTGACCGTGTTCTGCGTCATGCCGGGCTGCAGCGCTTTGAAGACCGCGTCGTAGCATTTCAGCGTCGCTTCGCTGGCGAGGCGCATCAGCTCGAGCTCGTGCGCATCCTTGATCATGCGGCAGCCTGCCGTGATCGGCGTCGCGCTCGTGACGTGGAGTGCCGGCGCGGCGTTCGCGACGCTGTCCGCGAACACGAACTTCGCCGTTTCCTCGATGCCAAGCCGTCCCGTAGCGATGCCGCGATCCTTCAGCCCCTGCGCAACACGTTCGAACGGGCTTTCGTCTTCCTGCCAGATCGCGACGTCCGTGTGCTCCATCGGACCGCCGGCCAGCTGCTCGCGCGTCCGGTCTTCTTCGAAGGCCGGCGTGACGATGTATGGATTGCCAGCCTTCGGGATGATGGCCGCCGTCAGCCGCTCGCTGTTGCCCCAGCGAATACCGGTGAAGTAGGTGAGCGATGTACCGCCGGCGAGGATGATGGCGTCGATCTTCTGTTCCGCCATCAGCGTGCGCGCGCGTTCGAGACGCGTCCGGCGCTCATCGGCCGTTATCGGCTTCGCGCGGTCGCGCATCGAGGTGAGCGCGGCGATGCTCGGGGGGAGCGGTCCGGTGAGTTCCGAGCCGCCCCGGCCGCGCTGCGCCGACACCCGCGCGACAGACAAACCCGCCGCGGCGCCGGTGACCGTCAAGAACGTTCGTCGAGACAACATTGGCAACTCCTTCACCTCGGGATCGTGCCGTGATGTTACTGCGGGGCCAGTCGGTCCGCCAACGATCTACGAGGCCGGCGGATTCGGTGGCAACGCAACGGCGAGCACCTCTTCCAGCGTCTTGACCGGAATGAAGCGCATGTCCTGTTTGACTTCCGCCGGCAGTTCGGCCAGGTCGGGCTCGTTGCGCGCCGGCAGGATGAACTCTTTGATGCCGTACCGGCGCGCTGCCAGCGCCTTCTCGCGAATGCCGCCGACCGGCAGAACCAGCCCGCTCAAGGTGATTTCACCGGTCATAGCCACATCCTCTCGGACCGTCTGATTCTTCAGCGCCGAGACGATCGCCGTCGCAATCGTCACACCAGCCGACGGCCCGTCCTTGGGAATCGCACCCGCTGGAATGTGGACGTGCAGGTCGTATTGATCGAGGAACTCTACCGGTACGCCCAGTTCCGACGCCTGCGCCCGGATGTGACTGACCGCGGCCCGCGCCGATTCCTGCATCACGTTTCCGAGTTGCCCTGTGAGAATGAGATTGTGATGACCCGAAGGCAGGAGACGGGCTTCGATGAACAGCACCTCGCCGCCGGTTTCAGTCCAGGCCACACCGGTCGCGACGCCCGGACGCGATACGCGGAACGACACCTCCTCGCGGAAGCGCGGGGGGCCCAGATAGTCGGGGATGGCGGCAGCGGAGATCTCAACCGGCTGGTTCGCCCCGGCGCCGACCACATGGGCCGCGATCTTCCGGAGCACCGCTCCAATCTGACGCTCGAGGTTGCGCACCCCCGCCTCGCGCGTGTACTCGCTCACAATCCGCCGGATCGCATCGTCGGTGAACGTCGCCTCGCTCGTGAGACCGTGTTCGTCGAGCTGACGCGGCACCAGATAGCGCTTCGCGATGTGAAGCTTTTCTTCTTCGCTGTAGCCCGCCAGCGCGACGACCTCCATGCGATCGAGCAGCGCGGGGTGGACCGGCCCGAGCTGATTGGCCGTGGCGATGAACAGCACGCGCGACAAATCGACGTTGATCTCGAGGTAGTGATCCCGGAACGCATGGTTCTGCGCCGGGTCGAGCACCTCGAGCAGCGCTGCCGCCGGGTCGCCCTGGAACCCGACACCGACCTTATCGATTTCGTCGAGCATGAATACCGGGTTCATCGCGCCCGCCTGTTTCAGCGCCTGCACGATGCGGCCGGGAATGGCGCCGATGTAGGTGCGGCGATGGCCGCGGATCTCGGCTTCGTCGCGGACGCCGCCCAGTGAAATACGCACGAACTTGCGGTTCATGGCGCGCGCGATTGATTGACCGAGCGACGTCTTGCCGACGCCGGGCGGTCCCACGAAGCAGAGAATCGGCCCTTTGATCTGCGCTGTCGCGCTGTTGCGGGTTTTCAGCTTCTGGACCGCCAGGTACTCCACGATGCGGTCCTTGATCTTGTCGAGATCGTAGTGATCCGCGTCGAGGACCTCACGTGCGGCGATCGGATCGAGGCGATCTTCGGTCGTCGTCGACCAGGGCACGTCGAGCACCCAGTCGATGTACGTGCGAATCATCTGGTATTCGGGCGACGCGGGCGTCATCCGTTCCAGTCGATCGACCTCGCGCTGAGCGACGCCGGCCACCGCCTCGGGCAAGTGCGCAGCGGTCAGCCGCGCGCGCAGTTCCTGTATCTCGGTCTTCTCGCCCTCGCCAAGTTCGTCCTGGATCGCCTTCAGCTGCTGCCGCAGGTAGTACTGCCGCTGCGCGTCCGTCATTTCCTGCTGCGCCGCCGACTCGATCTTGTTCTTCATCTCGAGCAGCGCAATTTCCCTGTTCATCGCGGTCGTAACGGCCTTGAGCTTTGCGTTGAGCTCGTCGAGCTCGAGGATGTGCTGTTTCTCATCCGCCTTCATGTCCAGAAGGCTCGAGAGCAGATAGACGAGGCGTATCGGATCGTCGATGCCCGCGACGATGCCGCGAAGATCCTGGGAGCTGTCTCTTATACACATCTCCGAGCCCACGAGACCGCA
>JBKPDW010000606.1:0-8723 GCA_046728115.1 Acidobacteriota bacterium
AGCGTGCACTGCGTCGGGCCGACCTCGTCGACCAGATCGAGCAGATCGGGACGGGGATCGCCTTCGATGTTGTATTCGACTCCTGGCGCCGCGTCCCGCAGCGTCGCGGCAATGGCGCGAACGTCCGCGGGTGTGATGTGGCGCTCGTCCGCCCGGGGATGCACGGTGATCCCCGGCACGCCGGCCGCCACGCATACCTGCACGGCCTCGAGCACGCTGGGCACGCTGCCACCTCTCGAATTGCGCAGCGTCGCGACTTTGTTGACGTTGACGCTCAGGCGGATCATGGGAGGCTTAATACATGGCGCCAAGGGCCAAGGTTGCTACGGTGTCACGGTGCTACGGTGCTACGTGCCACGGTGCTACGTGCCACGGTGCTACGTGCTACGGTGCCACGGTGCTACGGCCACCGTGCCAGAGTGCCGAGGGCCACGAGTGCCGCGTGCCACGAGTGCTACGTGCCACCGTGCCAGGGTGCCACGGTGCTACGCGCCCACCGTGCCACAGTGCCACGCGGTGCTAGGTGCCCCGGGTGCCTGGCAGCGCTGCATCAACGCGTGGGTGGCAATGGGCAGCACCTGACAGCAGCAGGCGACGCGCGGCACCGCAGCACTCCCGGCACCGGGCATCCAGCACTGCAGCACCTGGCACCCTAGCACCCTAGCACCCTGGCACCTGCACTGTGGCACCTGGCACCTGGCACCGTGGCACCGTGGCACGTAGCACCCTGGCACCTGCACCTGCACCTGGCACCGTAGCACCCTGGCACCTGCACCGTGGCACCGTAGCACCCAGCACCCCAGCACCCTTTACCCGCGTCACGGCACCGCCGCATCTATCCCAAATGTTCTTTAACGACGTCGACGATCTCCTGAGCCCACCCACGGATTTGGTCCTGGTGTTTGCCTTCGAGCATTACGCGCAGCAGCGGCTCGGTGCCCGAGTACCGTACCAGTAGCCGCCCCTGGCCCGCCACCTGGGCCTCCACGCGCTCGATCGTGGCAGCGATGGGCGGCACGGTCTTCAGGTCCACGCGATCGCGAACGCGGACGTTCAGAAGCACCTGCGGATACGTCGTCAGGTCCGAAGCGAGATCTGCAAGCGTGCGGCCCGTGGCTGCCACCGTGCGCAGCACATTCAAGGCAGTGCACAAGCCGTCGCCCGTGAACAGATAATCTGCGAAGATGATGTGGCCCGACTGCTCGCCCCCCAACGAGAGATCGCGCTTCAGCATCTCCTCCATCACGTACTTGTCGCCGACGCTGCAGCGTACGAGATCGATACCGGCCGCGCGCAACGCGATCTCGAGACCGATGTTGCTCATGACGGTTGCGACGATCGCATTACCCCGCAGACGCCCCTCGCGACGCATCTGCTGGGCGCACATGAGGAGCACCGCATCGCCGTCGACGATCGCACCCCGATGATCCGCGAAGATCGCGCGGTCGCCGTCGCCGTCGAACGCGACGCCCATCTGACAGCCGTGCTGCACGACAGTCCGCGCGAGGTGTTCGGGGTGAGTGGACCCACAGTGCAGGTTGATGTTGCGGCCGTCGGGACGATCGTTGATCACGGTAAGGTCGAAGCCAAGCCCGGCAAACAGATGTGCCGCCACCGGAGTCGTGGCGCCGTTGGCGCAATCGACTGCCAGCCTGAATCCCTTGTGATCCGACGCTTCGGGGAACACAGCGCGGAGATGGTCGAAGTAGGCTCCTTCGAGGCGAGCGCTTGCGACAGGCGCCCTCTCTCCTCCTCGCGCCGTCAAGTTCGGGTCGGCAACCATCGCCTCGACTTCTCGTTCGATCTGCTCCGTGAATTTCTGCCCCTTACCCGAGAATACCTTGATGCCATTGTCCTGGTAGGGATTGTGAGATGCCGAAATCACGATGCCTGCATCGAAGTTGCCCGTTCCGGTGAGATATGCGATTGCAGGTGTGGGCACCACACCGGCACTGGTTACCGACGCGCCCTCGCCCGACGCGCCATGCGCGAACTCGGCTTCGATCCACGTCCCCGACTCGCGGGTGTCGCGTCCGACAAGCAGACGCGTCGCCCCGACGCTGCGCACCAACGCGGCCCCGAGCCGTCGAACGGTGACCGCATCCAGCGGATATCGTCCCGCCGTGCCGCGCACGCCGTCGGTGCCGAAAAGGCGTTTACTGTCGGCCAAGGGAGATTTTCACCTGCACGGAGGGAGGATCGATGCGCGTCACACCCACATCATGTGCCGAATCGGCGTGTACCGTCAGCGTGTAGATACCGGCGCCGAGCCCCGCCACGTCTACGTACGCCACGACGTCGTCGGGTTCGAGATGGGTCAGCGCTTCGCGACTGGCGCGGAGCATGACGTCCACGCTGGTCGGCATCGCTTCCGCCTGAAGATTCGCGGCGAGTCCTCGCAAGTGTACTGGACGGTCGTGCGCGGACCGCTCGAGCGGCGCCGGAACAATCTGGACCGTCACCATGGCGGACCGCGCACTCTTCAACCGCAGCGACGATTCTAGAAGTCCCAGCGCGACGTTCTGCGTCACTTTCTCTTTGGCACCGGCGATCGACACCGGTTCGGTCATGACTTCGGTCACGCTCTTCACCGCGCTGGCGGGCCCGATGACTTCCGCCGTCGGCGGATCGACGGCTCGCGCTCCCGCTACAAAACCCGCCGCCGGATGGCCTTCGATGGACGGGACGATTGGAACACGCCTGGATGCCGAGCGTTCGAACGACATCGCCACGGCAGATGGCGTGACCTGAACCACCTCGACGCCGAACGGTACGCGCATCTGCTCCGGCGTCAGAGGAAACAGGCGATGGCCCTCACTCGCCGTGCGGAGATCCAGGATTGCGACGACGTCGCCGGCAGAAATGCGGCTCAGCGTTCCCGAGGCGCCACGGACGCGGACGTCGGCGGTTGTCGGGATGTCGCCGGTGGGCTCGAGCCCGGCTGGCATCTGCTGCAGCTCCAGCGGGACACGCAGTCCACGCTCGACGGTCTCCTCGCCAGACACGACCATCCACAGCAGAATCGCGAGCGCCATGGACACCAGCTTGAGACCGAGATGGGCGAGTGGCCACGGTCTCATGACCGCCGGCCCTCGTCTCGCTGAAGAACCATCGACCGCAACCGCGCGCGCAAGCCGTCGCCGTCGAGTCCGCGCTCGATCTGGCCGTCCGCCACGATTGACACGATGCCGGTCTCCTCGGACACCACGATCGCCACCGAATCGTTTTCTTCGGTCAGGCCGATCGCTGCGCGGTGACGCGATCCGAACTCCTTTCCGAACTTCGGATTGATCGTCAGCGGCAGAAAGCATGCCGCCGCGGCGACCCGATCGTTCTGCACGATGACAGCACCGTCGTGGAGCGGCGACGCCGGCAGAAAAATGCTCACGAGCAGATCGTATGTCACGGTGGCGTCGAGCGGAATTCCGCCCTCGATGTAATTGCGCAGTCCGATCTGCCGTTCGATGGCGATAATCGCGCCAATCCGCCGCGAGGAAAGAAGTCCCGCCGCCACGATGATTTCTTCAACCGATTCCTCGGCAGACTCGGTCTTCGCGAAATAGCGGAAGAACGGCGCGCGCCCGAAATGCGCAAGCGCCCGACGGATGTCCGACTGGAACAGCACGATGAAGCCGAAGGCGATGTAACCGGCGAGATTCCGAACGAGCCAGTTGATCGTTTCCAGGTGACCCCAGAGCGATCCGTAGAACAACAGGACCAGGAATCCGGCGCCAAACGCCATCTGTACGGCACGCGTGCCGCGAATCAGTTTCAGCACCTCGTAGATCAGCACCCACACGACGAGAATGTCGAGGAGGTCCCACCAGCCGAGGGGGGGACGGCGCAGAAGGCTCGTGATCTGCCATTCAGCCATTTCGTCGTATCTCTTCCGCCACGCGAACAACCTGCGCCATCGTGGCGACCGCGTGCACGCGCACGACATGGGCGCCACCGAGCACCGCCGCGGTCACCGCGGCCGCAGACCCCCAATCGCGGTCTGGCGCGGGCACACCGCCCAGTGCGTCTCGCAGAAATGATTTGCGGGACGGTCCGACGAGGACGGGGCGGCCGAGCGCCGACGCGATCTCGTCCAAGCGGGCCAGCACACCATAACTGTGGACCGGGCGTTTGGCAAACCCGATCCCCGGGTCGACGACGATGCTCTCCAATGGCACGCCACCGCCGATTGCCACCTTGACGGACGCCTGCAGCTCCGCGATGACTTCGGTCAGGACGTCGGCATACTCGGCGTGGGCGTGAAGCGACTCCGGGCCCCCGCGTGAGTGCATCAGGACGAGCGCCGCGCCAGTTTCGGCGACACCTCGCGAAAGCGCCGGATCGAATCGCAGGCCACTGATGTCGTTGACGATCGCGGCGCCCGCCTCTATTGCCGCCCGCGCGACATCGGCCTTGTACGTGTCGACTGAAATGGGCACTCGGAGACGACCCTCGAGGCGGCGCAACACGGGCAGCACGCGCGCGCGTTCTTCGTCCG
Organism: Acidobacteriota bacterium; assembly: GCA_046728115.1. Taxonomy (GTDB): domain Bacteria; phylum Acidobacteriota; class Vicinamibacteria; order Vicinamibacterales; family CAVVIG01; genus CAVSWN01. The sequence continues at coordinate 4,496 of JBKPDW010000606.1, forward strand.
CGCTGATGGGTTCGGCTCCCGGCCGGGTCGACTCGCCGCCGACATCGATGAGATCGGCGCCGTCAGCTTCCATCCGCAGCGCGGCGTCTGTCGCCGCGCCAGGATCGAGCATCGGAAATGTGTTCGCAAACGAGTCCGGCGTGATGTTCAGAATGCCCATCACGAGGCAGCGTTCGCCCAGCGTGAGAGTCCGATCGTGGGGTAAAGGAATGGTGTAGGAGCGCCGAGGAAACGTCAGTCGCCAGTCACGGGCCACCAGTCTACCGTCGCTCGGCTGAACGCCTCGCGCGACGCTCGCAGGGCGAGGCTTTCAAGCGAGTCAACTGATAACTGCTGACTGGCTTACTCTTGCGGCAGCGGTTTGCCGAGGGCCGGGACGATTGGCGCCCGCTCTTTCTGACGCGGACGCGCTTCGTCTTCGCCGGCGATCACGGGACGCGTCGGCGCCGCGGGCTGGGCCTCTTCGAGCGGCAGGCCCGATGCAAGGCGCTTGACCTGCTCGGCGTCGAGTACTTCGCGCGCGAGCAGCGCGTCGGCTATGTTGACCAGCGTCTCCTTGTTCTCGCTGAGCAACCGGTGCGAGCGCTGATAGTTGTCGGTAACGAAGCGCTTCACTTCCTGATCGATGCGCAGCGCCGTGTCCTCGCTGTAGTCCTGATGCTGCGCGATTTCGCGACCCAGGAAAATCTGCTCTTCCTTCTTGCCGAACGTGAGCGGACCCATCGCGTCGCTCATGCCCCACTCGCACACCATCCTTCGGGCGAGTTCCGTCGCGCGCTCCAGATCGTTCCCGGCACCGGTCGTGAGGCTGTCCATCGTGATTTCCTCGGCGATGCGCCCGCCGAGCAGAATCGCGATCTGATCGTTCAGGTAGTCGCGCGAGTAGTTGTGTTTCTCGTCGGCCGGGAGCTGCTGCGTGAGTCCGAGCGCCATGCCGCGCGGAATGATCGTCACCTTGTGAATCGGATCGGCGTGCGGCAGGAGCACGGTCAGTAGCGCGTGGCCCGCCTCGTGAATCGCCGTCACGCGCTTCTCCGCGTCGCTGATGATCATCGAGCGGCGCTCGGATCCCATCAGCACCTTGTCCTTGGCAAACTCGAAGTCGTGCATGCGCACGACCTTCTGATTGTAGCGGGCGGCGTTGAGCGCGGCTTCGTTGACCAGCTTCGCGAGGTCAGCGCCAGAGAAGCCCGCCGTGCCCCTCGCCAGCACTGCAACCTCCACATCGTCGGACATCGGAATCTTCCGCGTGTGAACGCCGAGAATGCCCTCGCGGCCCTTCACGTCCGGCCTGTTGACGACGATGCGGCGATCGAAGCGACCGGGACGAAGCAGCGCGGGATCCAGCACGTCCGGACGGTTCGTGGCCGCGACCAGGATCACGCCTTCGTTCGACTCGAAGCCGTCCATCTCGACGAGCAACTGATTGAGCGTCTGCTCGCGCTCGTCGTGGCCGCCGCCCAGTCCCGCGCCGCGATGGCGGCCGACGGCGTCGATTTCGTCGATGAACACGATGCAGGGCGCGTTTTTCTTGCCCTGCTCGAACAGATCGCGGACGCGCGACGCGCCGACGCCGACGAACATCTCGACGAAATCCGATCCGCTGATCGAGAAAAACGGCACGTTGGCTTCGCCGGCGACCGCACGCGCGAGCAACGTCTTGCCTGTTCCGGGCGGCCCCATCAGCAGCACGCCTTTGGGAATCCGTCCGCCGAGCTTCTGGAATTTCTGCGGCTCCTTCAGGAACTCGATGATTTCCTGCAGCTCCTCCTTCGCTTCGTCGACGCCCGCGACGTCCTTGAACGTCACCTTTTTCTGCGAGCTCGAGGAGAGCTTGGCTTTGCTCTTGCCGAACGAGAGCGCCTTATTGCCGCCGCTCTGCATCTGGCGCATGAAGAAGATCCAGAACCCGACCATCAGCAGCACGGGCGCCCACGAGTACAGGAGCGAGGCCCACGGGCTCGCGGTCGGTTCCTTCGCGGTTACCGCAACGCCACGATCGAGCAGTTTGTTCACCAGACCGTCGTACTGGAGAGGCGCGTAGGTGCGGAAGTTCTCGCCGACTTTCGTCCTGCCGTTGATTTCCTGTCCGGTGATCGTCACGCTCTGGACGCTGCCCGAGTCGGCCCACGACATGAACTGCGTAAACGTGATCGATTGATCGTGCTGCTGGAACTTGGTCGAAAAATTCCAGATGAGCACGCCGATGACGACGAGCACCACCCAGAACAGCAAACTTTTCAAGGTCGAGTTCACCAGTGAGCCTCCAGAAAGCCTCGTCCCAGACGACTACCTCATGCGCGGTCGCCGCTGAGACGAGCCTGGCTAAGTCTCAAGATTAGCATGGCTTGCCCGGCGTCAGTTACTCCAAACGCCTCATCGATTCCGAAGCCTGCAACCCACACAATCCGATCGTTTTCGTCAACGACAAGCGGCACCACATCGCGATCCGTCCGTCTGACCTTGAGATCGACGAAATAGTCCTGAAGCTTCTTTCGGCTGCCGCGACCGAAAGGTTTGAATCGGTCGCCCGGCCGCCGATTTCGTACTGCCAAAATTCCGCTGCAGAGGTCGCCGCGAACGAGCGCCTCGTTTCCATTGCCCACAATTGCACCTGGATGGGCGACTGCGGCGGAGGCGACGATCCGCTGGGCCGAGACCACGCATCCGGCCTCGCCCACCTGAACCTCTCCAGGGATAGACAGCGGATACCAGAAAAGGTTCGCTGGGTTCGCGGGCTTCAGCCGGCCCCTGGTCCCACGCGGCCTACCTCTTAAGACGAGCCTCGAGCCAATGCGTTCCAGGCGCTGCCCCGGTGCATCGAGCGACCGTGGGCCGTCGGCTTCGAGAAGCTGCAACGCGTCGGCGACGTGATCAAAGCCGAGTGGACGCGAGCCGGCGTTCTGGCTCATCACGCGCCAGAGGACGATCCGGCGCAGAGGAAGTGCGACACCTCTCAAAGGCTCGATCTCGATCGTCGCGCCCTCGTCTGTGAGTTTGACGATCTGCGCGGCCACTTCGTCCGCCGTGTTCTCCAGGACGGCCCACGCTTCGCGCGAAAGCTCGGCCTCGTCCGCAAGAACGTCTACAACCGACGGATTGAAGCGCGCGGTCAGCAACGGCAGGAGCTCGGCGCGCACGCGATTGCGCGGGATGCTCACATCATCGTTGGTCTCGTCGCGCACGTACGGAATTGCCCGTTCCAGGAGCCAGGCTTTCAGTTCGTCGCGCCGGCAATCGAGCAGCGGACGGACGACGCGGCCGTTGCGCGGATAGATGGACGAGAGGCCGCGTGGGCCTGCGCCGCGCAAGAGCCGCAGCAGAAACGTTTCGGCCTGATCGTCGCGCGTATGCCCAAGCGCAACGACGTCGGCGCCACATTGCTGCCGCGTCCGCTCGAAAAACTCGTATCGTGCCGCGCGTCCTGCATCCTCGATGGAGCGACGCTCGCGACGGGCCCGTGCTCGAACGTCTTCGCGATCGGCGAACATCGGAACGCCGAGCGCCTCGGCCATGGACCTGACGAACCGTTCATCGGCGTCCGCCGACGCGCGAAGTTGATGATGGAGATGAATCAGCCCGGCGAGTTGCAGCTCACCGTTTGCGCTCAGCTCTCGCAGGATGTGCGCAAGCGCTACGGAATCCGATCCGCCCGATACCGCGGCGACGACACGTGTACGTGAAACCGCCAGAGCGTGCTGGCGAATCGTGCGCCGAACGCGATCAAGAACCATGGGCTGGAAAGGCAGGATGGCAGGAAAGGCAGGAGAGATTGCTGCCCTCCCGTCCTCCCGCTCACAACTGGTGCCGGAGGGCGGACTCGAACCGCCGACCCCGCGCTTATGAGACGCGTGCTCTCACCAACTGAGCTACTCCGGCCGGAACTTTTGATACTAGCATGCCTGCCCGGTCGCGAACTTCGCGCTCCCGATATCCTCGCAGGCGCACGCGCAGTGTGCGACGCGCAGGCGACGCATGAGACTATTTCTTCGCCACCTTCTGATGGAGTTCCTCGAACCAGTGCAGCACGACGTTAATCTGCGACGAAGCGCTCTGGTCGATGCGCTTGACCATCAGCAGGCGCTGACCATCAACACGTTACGAGCCATCGGCTGACGCGGAGCCTCTGCACCCAGTCTTAAGTCGAACGGCAGGGAGATTGGACCGCAGGGGTGGTGGCTGTCCTGACTTGAGGTGATCGAATAGGTTCTGTCTCTTATACACATCT
>JBKPDW010000607.1:0-2278 GCA_046728115.1 Acidobacteriota bacterium
CGGCATCGGTTTCACGATGTCGCTCTTCATTGCTACCCTCGCCTTTGAGGGCACGACGCTGCTCGACGCAGCCAAGTTCGGGATTCTGGCCGGGTCGCTCCTGGCGGGTATTGTCGGCGCGGTTGTTGTGCGGCGGGGCACGTCGATGCGGCGATTCGTCGGAGAGAATAGAAGAGAGCAAGCAAGTGACGCGGGGTCTTGTGTCAGAACTGTGTCAGATACCCCCTCAAACCCCGGTCAAACATCGTGATTTACGGGGACACTCCGATGCACATCGTTGTTGCGTGAAGTCGTTGATGGGGAGTGCGTTGGTGCGTGTCGGTGTGCGTCAGCACGCGCAGCCGGAATCTATTTCCAAGCGTGCCTGATCGACCGCTCCAGCATCTCTCCTTTTAGAATCAACGACTTGCGGACGGCCTGGAACAGTGTAGCGCAAAACCCTCCTTGACGAATATCCGATTCGAGATGTCCTCTTGTTTCAACCGTTTGCCGACATGCGCGTCGCAAAGAGAACGCGAATTGTGTCAGACCTCCTAATGTCCTTCGATCACTTACGGCGATTTCCGGTTTGCATGCGAAGCGTTTCGATCAGCTACGCCGTCGGAAGCTCGAGAATCATGAACGTGCCGGCGTGTGCACAGCCCACGCATTCACGAGTTCTCTCGTCCGGTTCCACTCTACAGAAGATCATCTATTGAGCATTCGGCGCGCGCTGGCGGGTGATCGACAGCACTTGTTGCGGCGCGTGATCGACCTGCAACGTCGTGTGCTCGATTCCAAAGCTCTCGCGCAGCATCCGTTCGAGCTCCCGGCGAATCGCATGGCAGTAAGACGCCGGAGCCACGAGCACGTGGGCCGTAAGAATCGGAACGCCTGGCGCCAACTCCCACAGGTGCAGATCGTGCACCTGGCTCACAAGCTGGGCGTGTGCCATGGCCCAGCCGACCTCCTGGGGAGCGGTGCTCTCCGGCGCACTCTCCAGCAACACGCGAACGGCCTTTCGTTGAAGCGCGTATCCCGATCGGAACATCAGGCCGGCCACGATCAGGGACGCAATTGCATCTGCACGATCGAAGCCGGTCACGATGATCACGATGCCAGCGATGAGCGTGCCAATGAACGCGTACAGATCCGTGACGATGTGCTGACAACTTCCTTCGATGTTCAGGCTCTGGCGATTGGCTTTCGCAAGAACCCACGCGGCCGCGATGTTCACGGCCACGTCCAGGGCCGCGACGATGGTCACGAGGCCGCCGGCCACGTCTGGTGGATGGACGAGCCGTGAAATACCCTCGTACGTGACGAGCGCACCTAGAACGAACAGCACCGCGCCGTTGGCCTGCCCACTCAGCACTTCGGCCCGCCGCATGCCGTACGTGAGGTTCCCGCCGCTTGGGCGTTGCACCAGCCGGATCACAACCAGCGAGAGCACGAACGCGCCAGCGTCCGTCAACATGTGACCGGCGTCGGACAACAGCGCCAGTGAATGCGCCACTATGCCAGCCACGACCTCGAAGACCATGAACCCGAGGATCAGCAGCAGAGCGATGGTCAGGTACCGTCGATCGGCATCCACGCTGAGGCTGTGCGAATGGCCTCCACTGCCATGATGGTCGTGGTCACAGCTGTCGCCATGCGCGACGTGGTCAGCGGACATCACAAACCTCGTTCTCGCTGCTGATTGACCATCGAGAGCCGCCTTCAACACGGATGTCCCGTCAGATTCTCGCCTCGTGCCAGAGCATCCAATCACCGCAGTGATCCAGAGTGCATCTGTGCTGGAACATCCGGCGAACGAGATCATCTGCGGCGGCCTTCGCGGACTCGAGATGCCGGAACGTTCGTGGCACCCGCCGAAGCGGAGTCGATGGTTCGTCCCATACCGCCGCCTCGTACTCGCCGGACTCCCTCTCGACGACTTGTGCGACGAAGTCCTCTCCGTGTTGCCGTCTCCAACAGGCTATGACCATAGCGCCCACGTCACACTTGGTATACGAGCGCCTTCCAGTTGATCCGTCACCTTACCGCCAGCCGACGGCGCTGTCCGCGTCGAACCACGCGGTGTGGGGCGCGCGCGCTCGACCGGTTACTACGCGCCGAACAAGAAGGGCGCCCCTCGTTCGATTGCCGTGTTGGAAGGCACCTGCGAGGCGATCACTGCCGCGGTCAGCGCAGAGTGAAGCTCAGTTCAATGCTGACGAGCACAGGGACGGGCTGACCTAGCCGTGTACCTGGCGCAAATCGCCATTGCCTGGCCGCTTTGATTGCCTCTTGATCG
>JBKPDW010000608.1:0-8858 GCA_046728115.1 Acidobacteriota bacterium
GTCCTGCAACTGATCGCCGAGGGACACTCGATGAAGCAAGTCGGTGCCCTGCTGAACCTCACGCGGCGGACCGTCGCGTTTCACAAATACCGGATGATGGCGCAGCTCAGGGTCAAGTCGACCGCAGAGCTCGTTCAGTACGCGGTCAAGCATCACATCGTGTGAAGCGAGCCTCGAACTCGAACGCGCGTTCGAGTTCGAGGCTGTTGGTCACAGGTCGCACACCACTCTGCTGGAGAGGGCATCGTACACGCAGCGGCCGCCGGGATTGTCGGAGCCCGAGTAGCAGTTGCCGGTTGCGCAGGCAGCGCAGACAGCGCGCGGCTTCCAGCCGTTTACCTCGCATCGATCGAGAATGGCTTCGCAGTTGGCGCAGGCCGGAATTGCCGGGACGATGGCGGCCGAGCGCGACGACGCCACCCTCCGGCCGCTGCAATAGCGCCCACGCGAGGGGTATAGCGACCTCCCGGCGGCGAATCCAGGCATATTCATGACAGATCCTCCTCTCCTTAGGTTATCGCCGCATGGCCGTAACCGTGTCCGACCACCGTTCTCGATGCTGTAGAGCTTCGAACAGCGAGACCTGCGTGCGGCGATCGCAACGAAGGCCGGCCATCGGGCTGGAGCACGGACAGACTTTGCCACGTGGGGACGCCGGCGGTCCAGCGCGACTTCCAGCCCGTCCGGCGGATGACGCAAGGTAAACTTGCGGCGGCGCAGCCCAATGACGACGTTCCAGCCCAACTCCGGGGACAAATTCACATTCGGCCTGTGGACCGTGGGCAATCGCGGCCGCGATCCGTTCGGCGAGTTCGTCAGGCCGCCGCTCGATCCAGTCGCAGCCGTTCAGCGCCTCGCCGAGCTCGGCGCGTGGGGCGTCAACTTCCACGACAACGACCTCGTGCCTGTCGACGCGCCAGCCGCGGAACGCGATCGCATCGTCGCCAGATTCCGGCGCGCGCTCGACGCGGCAGGAATGACGGTGCCGATGGCGACGACGAACCTGTTCTTCGACCCCGTGTTCAAGGACGGGGCGTTCACGTCGCACGATCCGCGCGTTCGCTCGTATGCGATGCAGAAGACGATGCGCGCGATGGATCTGGGGGTGGAGCTCGGCGCGCGCACCTACGTGTTCTGGGGCGGCCGCGAAGGCGCCGAAGTTGATGCGGGCAAGGATGCCGTGGAAGCGATCAAGCGATTTCGCGAAGCAATCGACTTTCTGTGCGAGTACGCGCGCGACCAGCGCTACGACCTGAGGTTCGCGCTCGAGGCCAAGCCGAACGAGCCGCGCGGCGACATCTACTTTCCAACGACGGCTTCCTACCTCGCGTTCATCGGCACGCTCGTCCATCCGGAGATGGTCGGTGTCAACCCGGAAGTCGCACACGAGCAGATGATCGGCCTCAACCTCTACCACGTCGTCGCGCAGGCGATCGAGGCGGGCAAGCTGTTTCACATCGATTTGAACGATCAGAAGCCGGGACGATTCGATCAGGATCTGCGATTCGGATCGGAGTCGATCAAGGCGCTCTTCTTCGTAGTGAAGCTGCTCGAAGAGTCTGGGTACGACGGGCCGCGGCACTTCGATGCGCACGCGCTCAGAACCGAGAGCGTCGAGGGCGTGTGGGAGTTCGCGCGCGGCTGCATGCGTACGTATCTCATGCTGAAGGAGAAGGCTCGGCTGTTTCGAGACGATGCAGAGATTCAGGCCCTGCTGGCCGAAATCAGGTGCGCGGCGTCCGAGATCGCCATTGGCCCGTACAGCCGCGAGCGGGCGCAGCAGCTCAAGGAGCAGAGGTTCGACCGCCAGGCGCTGGCCGCGCGCCCTCTTCCGTACGAGCGGCTCGATCAGCTCGTCGTCGATTTGCTCCTTGGCTTCAGGTAGGCTGAAACGTGCTCTGCGGTCCCGGCGGCCGTTGCGGTTCCATGCGGCGGTACTGATCCGTCACGGGCGCTCCTTTAAGACGCGCGCGGCGGAAAGCGGGATCGAAACCGCGCGATTGCTTCGGCCGGATCGGGCCCGCGACCGAGCGCGTGGGCCTCGCATGCATCGTAGACGGGCATGAGCTCGCTGTAGATCTCCCGGCGCGCGGGGTCGGGTCGGATTGGTGTCGACGCGAGAGGTTCGGCCACGCCCTGAACCACTTCGTCCCACCCGATGGATTGACCCGCACTGACTGCGTATCCGTGAAAGGCGCGGAGCGCAGCGCCCAGGCATGCCGTGTTGGTGACGTCGAACTGGTACACGTCAGCACCGAACACGTCGGCCATGACCTGCAGAATCTCGCGGTTCGCGGCGCCGCCACCCGTCGCATAGATCGTCCCGATCTCGACACCCATCCACAGTGAATGTCGCGCGAGCGCCATCTGCTGCGCCTCGACAACGCCGCGGACATGCCCCGGGCCATCGGCAACATCCAATCCGTATCGTCGAGCGGAGGGATGCGCCACGGTTGGCGTGATCTCCGGTTCGAACCACGGCAGGAGAATCCGGCCGTCGTTGCCGGGCGCGGTGGCATGGAGTAACTGCGAAAACGTATTCCACGTGAGCCCATATGCGTCGCGGACGCGCTCCCGCGCGAGGGAACCGTTACTGAAGCAGGTCAGCCCCATGTAGTCGCCGGTCGGCGCGCCGAACACATGACCGGTGCCGCCCGGATCGACGCGCGGTTCGCGCATGAGGCCGAAGATCGTGTCGCTCGTACCGAGCGAGATCGCGATGAGCCGCTCGCGCACGAGCCCCGTGCCAATCAGACTGCACGGATTGTCGCCGGACCATGCGACGACCTGTGCCGCCGGGAACCCGTATCGACGCCGCCAATAGGAGGAGACCGATCCGACGATCGAGGATGAAGGTCGAATCGGCGGCAACCTGGTGTCGAGTGCCGGCGCGGTGGCGTCGAGCGCCTCGGGCCACCACGTGGCGGTCGCGAGATCCATCAGGTTCATTCCCGAACCGTCGCCGGGATCGATCGGCGCGTGCTGACCGATCAGCAGCGACGCGAGGAACGAGCTCACGAGATGGATCCGATCGGTTGCCGCATAGGCCTCGGGTTGCCGTTTGAAGAACTTTCGGATCTGCGGACCTGTGAAGCGCTCGAACGCGCGGGATCCAGTGCGCCTCGCGAGCACCTCGCGGCCTCCAACCGCCGCGGTCACTTCCGCGCATTCGATGGATGTGCTCGAATCGAGCCAGATCGGCGAAATGGGTCGCGACAGCGAGTGCGCAAGCTGGTCGGCGATGGGCCGGCCCGGATCGGCAGCGAGAGCTGACGCGGCTTGCGCGTTCATATAGACGCTGCCGTGCTGCTGCGCCGAACCCGAAATCGCGACCAGATGATCGAGGTCCAGTCCGCTTCGCGCGATGCGCGCCATCATCACATCGAGCGCCTCGACCCACATCAACGGCGACGAGCAGGCAACCGCTGGATCTTCGTCCGGCAGCACACCGTGCCGAGTATGGTACTGGGGAAGGGCTTCGTCGAACTGAAGCGAAGACTGAAACACGACTTGTCGGCGATCGCCGGACACCTCGAGGACGACCGCCGTCAGGCTCTGGGTACTGGAATCGAGACCGAGGTAGAGTGCCACAAACGCGAGGTCACTAAACGAAGCGGCGCTCGGGCGCTCGAATCGGCATCAGCGCGGCCCGGCATCGAGCGGATCCAGGCCGTTCTTGTAGCGGGGATCCATCGCGGCAAGGTCTGCTCGATAGCTGACCGTGTCGGCGTTCGGGAATGTCGCGGGCACCTTCTGCGTCACACCGCCGGTCGCCGCCCATTCCGTCCCACGCTGAAAAGTCACCACGAAGTCGACGGAGCTCAATCCGCTCACGTCGTGGCCGAGCGTCGTGTGAAAGACTCGTCCGCGTCCGTAGGTGAGCGCCATCAGTTGCGGTTCGTCACGGCCGGAACCTCGATTGGACGGATTGGAATACGCGGTCGCCAGCACCGTCATGTTCTGCCCGGGCCCGCGGAGCCGTGCGTATAGTTCATCCCCCTGATGCATCCAGAGCCTGGGGAGACCCCTGGTGATCGGATGCTCGAGATCGCGAACCGCAATCGCGAACGGAACGCGCCTGCCGTGGCTGCCGGCTGGACCCGGCGAGTTGTCGGACGTCACGCGACCATCCCTGACGTACCAGAATGGGCCCGCCGATTCCGTGCGGCCGCGCCAGCCACCGATGCCGATCATCTCGTTGAAGGCCCGCCACTCCGGGAAGGCATTGTCGGAGCCATGCACGGCCACGAGCCCGCCGCCATTCTTCACGTACTGCTCGAAGGCGGCCTTGAGCGCTGCGGGCCATCGTTCATCCGGCGCATCGTAATTGAGTACGACAACCCGATAGCTGGTAAACGTCGGCAGGAAGCGGCTGAAATCGCCGGCGGCCGGCGGCGCGGTCACGACATCGACCTGGAACAGACCGGTTTCGTCGAGTTGCTTCTTCAGCACAGGAGTGGTCGTCTGCCACTGGTGATACGGTCCGGCGCTCTCGCCGTCGAGGATCATGACCGGGAGAGGGCCAGCCGCGCCGAGCGACGTGAAGGCAACGGCTATCACGGCCAGTCCAAGCTGCGCGATACGCTTCATGATGGTGGTCCTTCCCCGAATCGACGGATCGTCACGGATTGGGAAGCGCCCAGGCGTACAGCGAACCGCCGCCGCCGATCAGTACATGCTGCCGTCCGTCGAGCTCGTACGTGATCGGCGAATTTCCGACGCGTCCGATCCGGGCATGCCAGAGCGTGGCGCCGTCCTCGGTCCGAAGCGCGAGCGCGTTTCCGACCGCGTCGCCCGTGAACGTCAAACCAGATTCGGTCGTCAACACGCCTGCCGCACCGGCGCCGTCGCCGATGTCGTGGGTCCACCGGATTGCGCCGGTTCGATAGTCGATCGCTTTCAGCGAGCTCTTGCCGAATACCCCGTAGTCGGCCCCCGCCCAGCCGACGGCGCCGTGTTCCGGCTTGAAGAAGTAGATGCCGTAGCCGTCCTGCGCGCTGACGATCAGCAGGCCGGTGCGCGGATCGAAGCTCGGGGATCGATAGTTGGTGGCCCCCTGTTCGTTCGGGGCGACCAGGCGGCCGTCAGGGGCAGGCTCCTTCGCTGGACTGGGAGTCGGCCGTCCTCTTTCGTCGATGCCGCTGGCCCAGTTGACGGTCGCAAACGGTTTCGTCAGCAGATTCTTGCCGCTGGCGCGGTTCAGGACGAAGAAGTACCCATTGCGCGACGCCTGGAGCAGCAGCTTTCCCGGCGCGCCGTTGAAGTCGCCGTCGACGAGTACCGGGACCTCCGCGGCATCCCAGTCGTGCGTGTCGTGCGGTGAGGCCTGAAATCCCCAGGCCAGCTGTCCTGAATCGGGATTGAGCGCGACGATGCTGCACGTCCACGGGTTGTCCCCAGGACGCGCAGGACCGTTCAGTGTAGGCGTCGGGTTGCCCGTGCCCACGAAAACGAGATTGAGCTCGGGATCGTACGTGCCGGTCATCCACATCTGTCCGCCGGTCGCGCCTCCGCTCGGCGATTCCGGCGTGCCTGGCGTCGGCGTGCTGTAAAACGTCCATTGCGTCTTGCCGCTTTCGGGATCGATCGATTTCAAGAGCCCTGGCAGGTTGTCGAAATCGCCCGACACGCCGACCAGCACATGATCGCGGACGACGAGCGGCGCCATCGTCGACCAATAACCTCTTTTCGAATCGGCGATCGCCACGGTCCAACGGACCTTGCCGCTCACGGCGTCGAGCGCGACCAGCTGCGCATCCGGTGTCGTGAGGAACACAGAGCGCCCGTGCACCGCGACGCCGCGATGGCCGATGTGAAAGCCTTCGTTGGTCGGGTGGGTGTACCGCCAGATCTGACGGCCCGTCCGCGCGTCCAAAGCCCACAACGTGTCGGGCATCGCCACATACACGATGCCGTTCACCAGAATCGGTGTCGCCTTGATCGACGACGTCTGGCCGGATTCGAAAGCCCACGCCAGCGTGAGCTGATGAACGTTCGACGGCGTCAGCTGCGTCAAGCGGCTGTGACGGCGGCCCGAGTAGTCGCCATGATAGGTCGGCCAACTGTCGGAGGGCGGGTCGAGCAGCATCGCAGAAGTCAATCCAGGTGCTCGTAAGGTAGCGGCCGGTTCTGCACTCGCGTCGTCGCTCTGCCGCCCTTCTGCTCGCAGCGTCTGCAGGTACGCCACGACGTTGTGCATCTCGTCGTCGGTGTACTTGGCGAGCTGTTGTCTGTGCGCTTCGAGCGGATCGGACACCAGGAATTTCACGAGGCGCGTGGGCCAGGAGCGGTACTGTCCGGACGAATCGACTACCGCGATCGTGAACTCGTCACGAAAGACCAGTGTTCCGGTGACAGTCTCGCCTGAGGGAGGCGTGACGGTTGCTCGTGCCGGGTTGGCCCGGCCGGGCCGGATGGCCGGGTAGAGCATGCGCTGCAGCAGCGCCAATCCCTCGAGCCGATCGGCGACGGCGGCCAGATCGCCGCTCGCCGAGTGACACTGGCTGCAGCCGCCAGGACCATCGAAATATCGCTTGCCCGCTTCCGCATTCCCGGATTCGATGTCCGCCGCATCCACCGTCCGGCGCGTTCCCACTTCTGTTTCCGCCCGGCTCTTCTGATCGTGGATGAACGCGACCGTTGCCGCGAGATCGGCGTCTGGAAGCGCAAAGGCCGGCATGCCGAGATCGACGCGGCCCTCACGGATGATGGGGCCGATTATGTCGCCGCGGACGTCCTCGGCGACGAGCGTTGAACGAGTCAGATCCGGTCCGGTCTCGCCGCCGGCGGCGTCGCGGCCGTGGCAAAAACCGCAGCGCGCGGCAAAGACCGATTGGCCGGCTCGTATTTGCTCGGCAGGATAGGACTGCGGCGTGACCGTTGGTGGCGGCGGCTGCGACGCGCGTCGCTGCTCGTCGGTGGTCTGCGCGGGCGGTTGAACGGCTTGGCCGGGAGTCGCCGGGGGGTGCGCGGCGGGATTTTGCGAGAGCACGATGGCAGCAAGGCCGAACCCACACAGCGCACGCGGCCACGCACGCGCGATTGCCCGCGATAGTTCCGGGTTCGACATGGCGCGCGCTTGTAACATCCGCGACGCGGCGATGTCAAGAAAGCCTAACGACGATGTCGACCACGACGGCCGCCTGCCACGCCGCTCGCAACAACCACGACATGCCGTGGTTGTTTGAGATAGATCGGGAGCAGGCGGATGCGGTCGAGCTCATCGGCTGTACCGCACATCAGGCCGACTACGGTCATGGCGCGGCATCGAACGCTTCGAGGTGTTCGCCGGCTCCGCACCTACGACATTCGTCGATTATCGGCGCTCCCGTGGCGCTCGCCGCGGCTCTGAGTCCGATCGTTGGCGTCACCGCATTTGGGGGCTGCCTCCGGCCAGATGGAGGCACGGCGGGGCCGCGAAACGCGGGTCGCCGATATGAACCGCTGAAAACCTTGCAGTGCCGTTACTTCCGGTCCCGCGAACAGCCGATCCGGCCGGGCATGTCACTTGCTATCCCCACACGGAACCTCCGCGTCTCGAGCATCACGAAGCGAGGGCAGGCATGGACGGGCTTCATGATTGCCAGCAACGAGATCCCGGCGAACCGCCATCTGGACTTCGACACGACTGTGACCGCAATGGCGCTCACCGCCAAGGAGGTGAACGCGAAGTACAAGGAAACCTCGGAGGGGGGCCTCGCCGTCTCTGTAACTCTTTGTTGAGCGCGTTCGCGCCCTGACCGTACCCGGGAGTATCTCCATGAGCAACGGAGTCAGGACGGCTGCTGTCGCCTGGCTGATCACGGCCGTGTACTACTTCTATCAGTACACGTTGCGGTCCGCGCCGGCCGTGATGATGCCGCAACTGTCGAATGCCTTCGGCCTCAGCGCGATGGCGACGGCGTCGATGGTCGGCCTCTTCTACTACGGCTATTCGCCGTTCAGTCTCGTTGCGGGCGCCGCGATGGATGGACTGGGACCGCGCAAGGTGGTGCCCATCGGCGCAGCGACGGTCGGCATCGGAGCGTTGCTCTTCGCCTCGGGTAGCAGCGAAGCGGCGAGCATCGGGCGCTTCCTTCAGGGCGCGGGCGGCGTGTTCGCGCTCGTCGGGGCGGCGTACATCGCGACAACGAACTTCCCCGCTTCTCGCGCGGCCACGCTCATCGGCGCCACGCAGATGTTCGGCATGGCTGGTGGTTCCGCCGGGCAGTCTCTGGTCGGACCGATGATCGCGTCTGGCGTTGCATGGAGCACCTTCTGGATCGGCATGGGCTTCGCCGGTCTCGCCATCAGTGGAGTCCTACTCCTGCTCCTTCCGAAATCGAAGCCGGCTGCAACACGCGACGACTGGGTGAAACGCGCCGGCAGCGCGCTGCTTGTCGTCTTTCGGAATCCGCAGTCGATCCTGTGCGGCATGATTGCCGGCCTGCTGTTCATTCCGACGACGATCTTCGACATGATCTGGGGCGTCCGATTTCTGCAAGACGCCCGCGGGTTCGAGTACGCCACCGCGGTGACGCGCTCGGCGACCGTTCCGCTCGGCTGGATCGTCGGCTGTCCGTTGCTGGGCTTTCTGTCCGATCGGATCGGCCGCCGCAAGCCCGTCATCGTCGCGGGCGCGGTCGTCCTGCTCGCCTGCCTCGCGTGGATCCTGTACGGACCCACGGACGTGTTTCCTCCGTACATGATCGGGCTCGTCGCCGGCGTGGCCAGTGGATCGGCCATGCTGCCGTACACCGTGATCAAGGAAGCGAATCCGCCCGACGTAAGCGGCACCGCGACCGGCGTCGTCAATTTCCTGAACTTCACTTTCAGCGCCCTGCTCGGCCCGGTGTTCGGCTGGGTGCTGACCACTGTCG
>JBKPDW010000609.1:0-10439 GCA_046728115.1 Acidobacteriota bacterium
CGACAGCGGCTCTCATCAGGGAACGGTCGTGGGGGCGGCGGGTCTATTCTAATCTCAGAACGTTCGGGGAGCCCTCCGTCGACCGCACGCATTCCTTCTCAGCCGGTTCTTTTGACAGGCGCCAGCATCCGCGCCAACAGATTCGCCGCCACCTGTCGTCGATAGTCAGCGCTCGAACGGATGTCGTCGATTGGCGCGATCTCCGACATGAGCGTCCGTTGGGCTTCTTCGATTGACGCCCCCCGTGAAAGCGCGGCTTCGGTCTGCGTCGCGCGCACGACGACAGGGGCCACGCTGCCGAGCGCGATGCGCGTGGCGCCATCGTGGACGACACCGGCCATCACAACCTTGGAAATCGCCTGAGCGGCCCGTGTCCCGACCTTGCGGAACCATTGGCGGCCGCGGATCGCGGAAATCTCGAACCCCACGATCAATTCATCGTCGCGCCGTACTGTCCGGCGATATCCGGTGTAGAAGGCAGTAAAGGGAACGCGACGCTCGCCGGCGGAGTTTTGCAACACGACAGTGGCTTCGGCCGCCAACAGAACCGGCAACGTATCGCCGGCCGGCGAGGCATTTGCCACGTTGCCGCCGATCGTGCCGCGATTCTGAATCTGCACGCCACCCACCTCCCGCGCAGCCGCCGCCAGCATCGGAAGGCGTTTGCGGACAAGCGGCGATTGGATGAGGTCGCTGTGCGTGGCCATGGCGCCAATCCACAGCGCCTCGCCGCGCATCCTGATGCTGCGGAGTCCTTCCAACCGCCAGAGATCGAGGAATCGCTGATCCTTCAACGTCCCGAAATTGAGCGACACATACAGATCGGTGCAGCCCGCCATCGGTGTCAGCGTCGCCTCGTCGCGCAATATCTTCAGCGCGTCCGATAGAGACTTCGGTTCGAGAAGCTGTCGGTGGCCGATCGCAGCGTTCATTGTCAGCAACTAAATCGGCCACGAAAGCACGACACCACAAAACGAGGTCATCTCCTCCTCGTCTTTCGTGTTCTTGTGTGTGACTGGCCGCTCTTGCTTTTCCCGGCCTGTTGAATCGATCGATAAATTGCCTGGTAGCCGGTGCACCGGCACAGATTGCCCGCCAATCCGATGCGGATCTCGTCGAGCGTGGGATGGCGGCCCAGCGTGATGGCGGTCATGATCATTCCCGGCGTGCAGATGCCGCATTGCGCTCCGCCGTGTTCGACGAAGGCTCGCTGCAGGCGATGCCGGCCGCCGAGGCCTTCAATCGTCGTCACACGCGTGCCTGCGGCATGTGCGATGGGAACGAGGCAGGAGTTCACGGGCACGCCGTCGACCAGCACCGTGCAGGCGCCACACTCCCCTTCGCCGCACCCTTCCTTCGTCCCCGTCAAGGCACAATCTTCACGCAGCACGTCGAGCAGACGCTTGAGCGGATGGACGTCGATGTGGGTCCGCTTTCCGTTTACGGTGAAGTTCATGTCTCTGACTTCAGACTTCTGACTTGCGACTTCCGTTCATAATTCGTTCTGGAGTAGCGGGTATCTGACGCAGGTCGAATCCCGCATGACGCAGGGCATTCACCACAGCGGGAGCCGGACCATCGATTGGCATCTCCCCGACGCCCTTTGCGCCGAAGGGTCCATGCTGGTACGGGTTCTCGACGATGACCACATTCATTCTCGGCGTGTCGAGGGTCGTCGGAATGATGTAGTTGGTGAGCTGCGCGTTCGCCATTACGCCGTTCCGCATCACGACGTCCTCGAGCAGCGCATAGCCCAGCCCCTGCGCGCTCCCGCCCTCGATCTGGCCGGACGCGAGCACCGGATGAATGGCCTTGCCGATCTCGTGGACAGTAGTGAACTCGATCGGCCTCACCTCGCAGGTATCCGCGTCCACCTCGACTTCGACCACGTCGCACGCCCATCCGTACGTCCCGTACGCATCGCCGCGATAGCGTGCATCGTCCCACGACATATCGTCTGGCCGTTCGTATTCTTTCGTGATGACCATCGGCCCGTGCTTCCTCAAATACTGGCGCGGCGTCAGATCGCCGAGACGGGCGCGCATCTCGCGCGCACACTGCTGCAGAATGCGGCCGACGATCATGCACGTACGCGATGCGACGGTCGGACCGCTGTCCGGCACTTCGACAGTGTCGGCAGCGTTCACTTCGACGGCGTCGTAGGGGAGACCAAGCGTATCCGCCACGATCTGGGCATGCATCGTACGCGTGCCCTGTCCGATCTCCGTGCTGGCAACCAGGATCCGCACCCCGCGTTCGGTGAGCGCCAGGGACGCTTTCGACGCCAGCTTTACTTCGCCGCTCCCGGTGAAGCCGGAACCGTGAAAGAAAAGGGAGAGGCCGATGCCCGAGCGGAGGCGGGACAGGATGGCCCTGCGAGACAACTTTCGTCGCTTGCGTTTGAAATCCGTCCGTCTTACCGCCTCGCGCAGCACGGTCAACGCGCTGCAGTCCTTGCCGAGCACCTGGCCCGTGGCCGTCGTGTCGCCCGGGCGAAACGCGTTGATTTCGCGGATGCGAACCGGGTCGAGGCCGAGCCGCTCGGCAATGCGGTCCATGTGCACTTCCGCCGCAAACTGGGTCTGCGGCGCGCCAAACCCACGAAACGCACCGTTGGGCGGCGTATTGGTCATCATCGCGCGACCGCGTATGCGGACGTGATCGCAGCGGTACGGACCGCTGGCGTGAATCATGCCCCGCGACAGGACCACCGCGCTGAGCGTGGCGTACGCGCCGCCATCGAGCACCGCGTCGATATCGATCGCGGTCAGCCGGCCGGCTCGCGTGACTCCAGTTCGATGCCGCACGATGGCCGGGTGTCGCTTCGTGGTGGCCACCATGTCTTCGACGCGGTCGTAGACGAGTTTGACGGGCCGGCCAGCTTTTCGGGCGAGAAGTGCCGCGTGGCAGGCGATCATCGACGGGTATTCTTCCTTGCCGCCGAATCCTCCGCCCGTTTCCGTCTGGACGACTCGAACCCTGCCGTCGCTCACTCCGAGAAGCACCTTGAGCGCGCGATGCACGTAGTACGGACACTGCATCGATCCGTACACGGTCATCATGCCGTCGAGAGTCGGCACGGCAATGACACCGTTTGTTTCGATGTACAGCTGCTCTTGATGGCCGCAGCGGTATTCGCCTTCGACAATCACGTCCGCCGCGGCGAAACCGCGATCGACGTCGCCTTTTTCGATCGTGATGTTCTTGAACGACACCGATGACGACTCCGGATCGTAGTTTGGCGTCGTCTCCCGGTAGTCGATCTGCACGTTGGCCGCGAAAAGCGCCTCGCGATTTTCGTGAGCGATGAGGGCAATCGGCTCGGCAACATGCCTGATCTCGCGTTCGGCAAGGCACGGCTGATCGTCGTCGATGAGCGCGACGATGTTGCGTCCGGGAATGTCGCGATGGTCCACCCACGTGAAATCCGTCGCCGCGAAACATGGTGTGACGCTGACGAGCGACCCGGCGGGAATCGTCGAACGGATCGTTCGCCCGTACAGCATGCCCGGGAACGAGAGGTCGTCGATGTAGCAGGCGGCGCCTGTGACCTTCTCGATGCCCTCCTTGCGAAGCACGTTGCGACCAACGGAACGGACGACGCGCCTGGGCATCGCCGGATTATACGAAAAAGGCGCCGTACCGCTTTCTCAGGCGGCGCGGCGATGCCGTTCGATGATGCCGATGATAGAGATTTCCTCGACGCTCAACGAGCAGCGCGAGGTCGCACGCGGCGCGCGCACGGAGGTCGTCCGAATCGTCATGCCGTCGAAATACGCATTCAGGACTGCCGGATGGATGTAACACTTGCGGCAGACCGCTTTAGTATTGCCAAGGCGCTTTGCAACCGATTCGACGGCGCCCGCGACATTCCGCTTCGCATGCCCGAGGGATCGAAAGGAGGCGACGTCTGCCAGCGCCTTCGCCGCAAGTACCGTCCCTGCCCACGTTCGGAAATCCTTGGCCGTGAAATCCTGGCCGCTGATCTCACGAAGATAAGCGTTCACGTCCGCCGAATCGATGATTTGTCGTTGTCCGTCGACATCGACGTATTGGAAGAGCTCGTAGCCCGGAAGATCTCGACACGCCTTGACGATCCGCGCCAGACGCGCATCGCGGAGATCGATCGCGTGCTCGATCCGGCTCTTCCCGCGGAACTCGAATCGCACGGTCGCGCCGCGCACGGTCGCGTGGCGATCGCGCATCGTCGTGAGGCCAATCGATCCGTTGTCGCGAGCATATTCTTCGTTGCCGACACGAATCAGAGTCTTCTCCAGCAACTGGACGACAGTCGCGAGCACCTTCTCGCGCGGCAACCCGTTCTTTCGAAGGTCGGCAGCGGCGCGAGCGCGAATGCGTGGGAGCGCCTCGGCAAAGGCGATCAAGCGTCCGTACTTCACCTCGTCCCGCACCTCGCGCCAACGCGCATGGTACCGATACTGTTTGCGTCCGCGCGCATCACGTCCCGTGGCCTGCAGGTGACCCCGCGCGTCGGGGCAGATCCAGACGTCGGTCCACGCCGGCGGGATGACCAACGCCTTGATGCGCTGCAGCTCAGCGCGGTCCGACACCGTACGGCCCTGGGCATCCACGTACCGGAAGCGATTGTGACGGCCGATGCGTCGGATGCCGGCGGTGTGCCGGTCGTTGACATATCGCAGACCGGCGGCCTTGGCCGATTCCGTCGGTGGCCACGTCGCGTGGCCCTTACGGGCGCTCATACGCTCCCGTTTCAGCAAGAACGTTGCCGAGCCCGGGCCTGCTGCTCGTGCCTCTGCCGTAAGATGGAACCGTGAAAACCGTCTTCATCGCCTCGATCGCCGTTGTCCTTACCATTGTCGCCGCGCCCGGCACCATCGCTTTCACACAAACGCAAGCGGTGCGCTACGACGTGCTGATCCGTAACGGCCGCGTTCTCGACGGCACACTGGCGAAAGTGGTCGGCGACTTGGGCGGCGTATACGAGAGTCACATCAGGGACGAGGCGGATTACGGCGTCGGTGCGATAGCTGCCGTCGAGGAAGTGATTCGGATTTCAGAAGAGGGCCATCTGCCCGGAATCGTGGCGCACATGAAGGCGCTCGGTCCTGCGAGCTGGCGCCGATCGAATCGCGAACGGCGAGTCGATCCGTCCCCCGCTCGTTGACGTACACATGAATCTTGAATGCAAATGATGACAAGCCTTCGCTTCCGTCTTTGGATTGAAGGACCGCGGCACGCTGCGCCCCGGCGCGTGGGCGGAGATCCTCGTGTTCGATCCGGCGAAAGTGCGCGACGCCGCTACGTATCTCGAACCACATCAGTTGTCCGAGGGGATGTCGTACGTGCTCGTGAACGGTATCATCGAGAAGGACGCCGATGCGTGGACCGGCAAGCTTGGCGGCGGCGCGTCACACCCGATCGTCGATAGGAGGCACGGCGTGTCGATCATCCTGAACCTGCTGATCGCGATTGCGCAGCCGGCTATGCAGGCTGCGGCGTTGTCGGGACGCGTGACCGCAGAAGGTACCAACGCTCCACTCGCCGACGTGCGTGTCATGTTATTTCCA
The DNA here is from genome assembly GCA_046728115.1 of Acidobacteriota bacterium. GTDB lineage: Bacteria > Acidobacteriota > Vicinamibacteria > Vicinamibacterales > CAVVIG01 > CAVSWN01. Next base: position 5,550 of record JBKPDW010000609.1, read on the forward strand.
GCGAGTGGACAACCTGGTCCGATGGGGCCGCCGCCGCAGGCGGTCACCGATCAGGACGGCCGTTTCACATTCAGCGGCCTGACGCCTGGCGACTATCGGCTCGACGCACGGAAAACGGGTTACGTCGACCTGATCTGGCAGCTCTTGAACCTATTCGAGCTCACACCTGAGGGTCGCGGCACAAGCTGGTACCCGCGGCTCAGCTCCTGAAAGCCAGGCGAACGGTGGGTCCGTCCATTTTCGATAGTGGTCGTCCTCCGTCGCGGGAGCTCGTCGACGACTGCGTTCACTGCGGATTCTGTCTGCCGGTGTGTCCGACGTATTTGCTCTGGGGACAGGAGTCGGATTCGCCGCGCGGGCGAATTTACCTGATGCGCGCCGGCCTCGAGGGCCGGGCCTCCTGGAACGCCACCTATCAGCGTCATTTCGACACCTGTCTCGGGTGCATGGCGTGCATGACGGCGTGTCCGTCCGGGGTGCAATACGACCGCCTCATCGAAACGACGCGGCCGCAGGTTGAACGTCATGTCGACCGATCGAATGGCGACCGATGGTTCCGTCGCATGATCTTCGGACTCTTTCCGCATCCATGGCGGCTGCGCCTGCTCGTGTGGCCGCTGTGGCTGTATCAACGATCCGGACTGCAAGCGCTCGTCCGACGACAGGGCATTCTCGATCGTGCGCCGCGACTTGCCGCCATGGAGCGTCTGCTGCCGCAGATTTCGTTGCCGACAGCGAGGCGCGTCCCGCCGTACGTTCCCGCGCAGGGCCGCGCGCGCCGGCACGTAGGCCTCCTGCTCGGCTGCGTGCAGCGCGTCTTCTTCGGCGACGTGAATGCCGCCACGATTCGGGTGCTCACGGCGGAGGGCTGCGACGTGGACATTCCCGAGCAGGGATGCTGCGGCGCGCTGATGCTGCACGCCGGACGCGACGGCGACGCCGCACAGGCTGCGCGGCGTCTGATCGATGTCTTCGACCGGGTCGCCGTCGATCAGATCGTCGTCAACGCCGCGGGCTGCGGATCCGCGATGAAGCAGTACGGCGAGCTCTTGCAAGATGACCCGCAGTACGCCGACCGCGCACGTGCCTTCGCCAGCAGGTGCGTGGACATCTCGGAGCTGCTAGCTGATCTCGAACCGCAGGCGCCCCGGCATGCGGTTTCCCTTCGCGTGGCGTATCACGATGCGTGTCACCTCCAACACGCGCAGCGCCTGAAAACGCAGCCGCGTGACGTCTTGCGCACCGTTCCGGGAGTCGAGGTTTGCGAGATTGCCGAATCCGAGATCTGTTGTGGCTCAGCGGGGATCTACAACCTGCTCGAGCCAGACGCCGCCAATCAGTTGCGCGATCGCAAGGTCCGCCACATCCTCGACACCCGGCCGGACGCTGTCGTCTCGAGCAACCCAGGATGTTTGATGCAGATTGCGTCGGGGTTCGCGGTCGCCGCCCGCTCGGTGCCCGCGATGCATCTGGTTGAACTTCTGGACGCGTCCATCCGCGGCGCACCGGTCAAGCAGCGGCGATCGCGTTAGGATCGAGCCACTACGCCGGCGCGCCAGACCTCAGCGGAGGCTGATGTCGTCGCTGAGTACCGGCTTGACGTCGATAATTGGCGTCCCATCCAATGCTTCGAGGCTGCGCACCTGGACTCGTGGACCGTCAACGGCGGTGATCTGTACAGTGTGCAGACCGATTGGATTCGGGCGATGAGGAGAGCGCGTACTGAAGACGCCCTCGAGCGCGCGGGAGGCATCGCCTCGTGGGTGCACGCTCAAGACATCGCGTCGAGCACGATGCAACCACGTGATTACGATGATCTGGTCGCCAGCCCGGATGCTCCGGAGACCTTCGAGTACATGGGGCTCGAAAACGAGCCAGGCCTCCGGAGCGCCTTCGTCAGCCTGCCGGGGCGCCGATGCGGGATCGGTTAGTGTGGACGACACTTTCCCAATAGGCCTAACCTCGAGCGTCGTCACGTCGTCCTCCAAGGCTGTCGAAATGCCGACCTGCAGTCGTCAGGGCAGCTTTGCGACAACCTGTTCCAGTCCGGCGACGAACCGCTGCCAGCCGCGGTTAGAGACCGCCGGGAGCTCTCGCAGGATTCAGGATGCCCTTGGGGTCGAACTGCTGTTTGACGGACCGCATCAGCGGCAGGGCATCGCCCATCGGTCCCCAGGGATCGACCGCCGCGCGGAGTTGCCTGGATCCCCGCACGACGACAACGCTGCCTCGACCCGGAGGAAGTCGATCGCGAAGACCATTGAGCACCTGGATCTGTGTCAGCACGTCGTCGCCGATTCGAACCAGCAGAACGCCGACGCCGGCGCGGCCGACGACTTCGTAATCCGCATCTCCCACTGCTTCCGCGAGCCACGCCAGCGTTGGCGCCACGTCGGTGGGCAGCATGGTGAGCTTGAAGACAACGCCCTCGCCAGCCCAGGGTTGTCGCATGTGCGCGTCCCAGATGACTGTCTCCTCGTCGGACCGAACGATCGCCGCCCGCGCGCCGACCCGCTCCGCCAGCGCAACAACCGTCGCCGCTTGCTGGTCGGCTGCGACATCGACGGTCTCGAAACGAACGAGCAGCTGTCCGGCGGGGGCCCGCACCTCGATCGCCGATGGCGTCAGCTGGCTGCTGAGGAGCGCAGACAGCATATTTCCAAGTCGCTCGGTCAGGACTGTTCCCCCATTGCTCGCATCCGATTCGAGCGAGCCCTGGCGCGACGCCTCCGTCTCGAGATCGATCACGACAGTTCGAGAAGCCGGTGGAACCGGGAACAACTTGAACGTAGCGCTGACGATGACGGCGAGGCTCCCGAAGGATCCGGTCATGAGGCGCGAGAGGTCGTAGCCAGCGACATTTTTGACCACGATGCCGCCCGCTTTCGCGCAAGTGCCGTCGGCAAGCACGACTTCGATACCGATGATCAAATCGCGGGGAGCACCGTAGCGATGTCGCCGTGGTCCCGAGTCGTTGGTGGCGACGATGCCGCCAATCGTGGCGCGGTCGGGTTCCGGAGGATCCAGCGGAATCCACTGCTGGTGTCGAGCGAGCACACGATTCACGTGGGAAAGCGCTGCGCCGGCCTGGACGGTCGCCGTCAGATCGGCATGGCGATGCGCGAGAACCGCGTTCAACCGGTCGGTGTGCAGTTCGATGTCAACGGCAGAGCCTGGAAATCCCCACTCGCGCTTCGTGCCTCCGCCGCGAACCGCGACGCGCTGCCCGCTGCGGGACGCCTGCGTCAGGGCCTGGGCCACCTCGCCAACCGACGCCGGGTAGATGGCGATCACAGGCGCTCGGCGACGCCGGCCTGCTCGGCTGGATGTTGCCGATACGGTCCGGGCACCTCGCCGCACAACCGAGGCGTCGGAAACACTTTTCCCGGATTGCAGATCCCGGTTGGATCGAACGCGCACCGTACGAGCTGCATGGTGTCCAGATCCTCCGCCGTGAACATCTTCGGCATCTGGGTCGCCTTGTCGGCGCCGACGCCGTGCTCGCCGGTGATCGATCCGCCGGCATCGATGCAGTACGTGAGAATTTCCGCCGCGACTTCCTCGGCAAGGGCGCCCTGCCCTTCCACGGTTTCGTCGTAGCACACCAGCGGATGCAGGTTGCCGTCGCCTGCGTGAAACACGTTGCCGATCCGCAGACCGGATCGAAGCTCGAGATCGCGAATGCGTCGCAACACATCAGGCAGCTTCGTGCGAGGAATGACGCCGTCCTGCACGTAATAGTTCGGCGCGACGCGCCCCATTGCCGCAAACGCCGCTTTGCGTCCCTTCCAGATGCGCGCCCGCTCCTCCGCGGTTTTCGCAATCTGCATCTCGGCGGCGCCCGTACGATGACAGACGTCTTGGACACGCTGGAACAGCGTGGACACGTCGGCTTCGGCTCCGTCGAGCTCGACGATCAAGATCGCTTCGGCCTTCGGGAATCCCGCGTGGACGGCCGCTTCGGCTGCTTCCACTGTAAGGCGATCCATCATCTCGACTGCGGCCGGGATGATGCCTTGGCCGATGATTTCCGAGACGGCGTTTCCGGCCCGCTCGGTCGAGTCAAACGCGGCCAGCAGCGTGCGTACAGCTTCAGGGATGCGAAGCAGCTTCAGTGTCGCCTTGGTGACCACCGCCAGCGTTCCCTCCGAACCGACGAGGACGCCAAGCAGATCCAGACCGGGCGCGTCCACAGCCGAACTGCCCAGACGGACGATGTCGCCATTGGGCAGCACGGCTTCCACGGCCAGCACGTGGTGAACGGTGAAGCCGTACTTGAGGCAATGTGCGCCGCCGGAGTTTTCGGCGATGTTGCCGCCGATCGAGCAGATCAACTGACTCGAGGGATCCGGCGCGTATTGCAAGCCGAACGGCGCAACCCGACGACTGACGTCGAGATTGATGACACCGGGCTCCACTGTGATGCGGTGATTGGGGATGTCGACGTCGAGAATGCGGTTGAGTCGCGTCAGCACGATGAGGACGCCGTCCGGCGCCGGTAAGGCGCCGCCTGACAGGCCCGTGCCATGTCCGCGCGCAACGAACGGTACGCCGTGCTGATGGCAGCAACGGACGACGGCCTGCACCTGGCCCGCGGTCGAGGGCAAGACCACCAGTCCGGGTCGGGCGCGCAGACGGGCGAGCCCGTCCGATTCGTAGGCGAGCAGTTCGTTAGCGTCGGTCAAGATGCCGGCAGGGCCAACGACTCGCCCAATCTGCTCGATGAAGACGTCGTCAATCACACGTCACCCGATTTGTACCCTTTGCATTGCGCAAGCACCTGGCACCGTGGCACCCTAGCACCTGGCACCCCGCACCTGGCACCCCGCACCCAGCACATGGCACGTGGCACGTGGCACGTGGCACCTTGGCACCGTAGCACTTGGCACC
>JBKPDW010000610.1:0-12185 GCA_046728115.1 Acidobacteriota bacterium
GCCCCACTGACGACATGGGCATTTGTCATGATGTAGCCATCTGGGTCGATGACAACGCCCGACGCGAGGCTTCGCTGCTTGCCCACCACGAGGTCTGCGTCGCCTCCGCGACCCTCATCCACTGGACCATATCCAGTGACGAGCACTTGCACGACGCTTTGGGAGACGCGTGTGACCAGCGTTTCGACCGATGTGCTGAATTGCAGCAACGGATCAGAGGTGCCGGGAACAGCGCTAGTCGCCTGGGTCGGCGTGAGGAGCAGTGACGCTGCGACGAGCAGACGAGTTGGTGCGTTAAACACGGCGGTCCACTCGCGCATAGGCTCGGTCGGCCCGCTGAAATAGAAATCCCGATGCGACAAGCGTGTCTACGAAGGCGTCACAGATGCGCACGTCGAAGAACCACAAGCGCTGCATCCGCCGCTCCATCAACTGCAATCCTGGCATCTCGCGATACTCCGCCTCGACACAGATCAGCCAATCCACAAGCTCGGTTTGGAGAGGCATCCAACACCCCCGATCTCCGATCTCGTTCACTCCTTCGGCCGTTGAAGAGCGATCGCAGTGGCGACGTGGTTTTTGCCGTCTTCCCGATACCTCACCGATACGGTGGAGCCGACGACGATGACTCCTTCCCGGTGAGTCGAGGAAGTCAGGCTGAATGTCATGATTCCGCGGTTTCCAGGCCGCACGATCACCACGGTGTTCGCATCGATGGTCCGAACAATGCCCCGGGTGGCGTGGGTGCCAAGGGCCTGCCCGGCTTCAGATGTACCATCCGATGCCTGACGCGGCTGAGCCTGCCCCGCGAATGTACGGATCGGGGCCACCATCACGGCTAGCGTCAGCGAGAAGCCGATCAGTTTCATGCGCATTGCCGTCGTTCTGGGTCTGGACATCGCCTGAACCAAGTCCCGCCACATGATTGACGTGCCGAGATTAGGCTCCGGTGAAGCCCACATTAAGTTCCCTTAATGACGTCGGTTCTGCTGCTCTCGCGAAGATTGATTCGCTTCGGCAGGCCCGCTGGAATCGGGGTCGTCAGGTCCAAAAACGGGATGAGATCCCGGTGTACTCCGCGAGAGCGTTGAAGATCATTTCGATTCGTTTTCCTGATCGGCGACGACCGGTGCCGCTCATGATCTCGAATTAATCGCCAGCTCACCGACGCCTCACGTCCAACGCGTCAAATATCCATAGATGACAAGAGTCATCGAGAGCGCAATGAAGCGCGACAAGGAGGTTTGACATGAAGTCCATTACCAAGAGGGCGGGACTGCTGGCGGCGGCGTTCGTCGTGTGTCTCGGCGGCTCAGCCCGAGCCGCGACCATCGAAGTCAAGGTGCCGTTTCCGTTTCTCGTGCACGGTCAGACCCTACCCGCTGGCGAATACCGTGTGGAGATCGACGGCGCGGTCGTCCTGTTCCGCGGAGAGAAGGGCAATGGGGCAAGCATGTTTGTCATGACGACAGCGGCCGGCGGCCAGGACCCGGCCGGGGACAAGCCAGCCCTGAGCTTCACGCGCGACGAGACGCAGTACCGGCTCGCGGACATCTGGGAGTCTGGCTCTCAGGGGCTTGAGGTTGCTCGGTAGCCGGTCCGGTCGAACGGCCTGGCTCTCGTAGCGACAGGAAGGAACCACATGCGAGACGCACTGGCGGTCATCGTAATCAGCGGTGCGTTGAGCATCACCCCGGTCGCCGTCTTCGCGGCGACGCAGGCACCGGAATCTCCGCAGTCGACAGCGGCCAGACACGCTACCAGGGGCACCGTCAAGTCGATCGACGCGACGACGTTGGTGATCGCTCGCGCTGGAAACAGAGGCGAGATGACGTTCGAGTTGACCCCTTCGGTCCACCGGCACGGGACAATCGGTGTGGGCACGACAGTGTCAGTGAGGTACCAAGACGACGGCACGAAGCACGTCGCGACTGCGATTACCGTGGAGAACCCCACTCAGCCGGCAACACGGTGAGACCGGTCGCCATCAGAGAGCCGGGGAGCAGCTCGCTCCTCGGCTCCCTGACATTCGAAATTGAGGCGATCACGGTCAGCCAACACATCCACCTAAACTGAGGGACGACCCGCGCAGCGTCGTGGCTGAAGAACGCACGCCTTCGACATCCAGGCTGTCGCGCGAGTTCGCGCTCGCGCGTGATTCCTACGCCGATGTCGTCACGGCCGGCGCGCCAGCGGTTGTGAGCGTTTGCGTCGCGAGTTCTGCGCTCTGCCCCACCGAGTGAGGGACCTTCCTCATGCGACACAGACTCGATCGCGGCCGGCTGTTTTGGCCATGTAAAGCGCACGATCCGCTTGCTTGAATAGGCATTCGCCAGCCTCGGCGTCGTCTGCCGGGAGATCTCGCCGCCGATGGCCATCGGTCGATGTCGAAGTGGCACCGACACTAATGGTGAGCGTCGCAGCCGGAAAAGCGCGGCCCGCAAGTGTTGGGGCGCTGACACGGACTGCGTCGCACAGGTCGTCAGCGACGCGCTGCGCTCGAACGTCACCGCAATTGGGGATCGCGATCGCGAACTCATCACCGCCGTAGCGACAGGCCACAGCGTCGGGCGGGAGGCGCCGGCCGATAATGTGCCCGACCATGCGCACGGCTTCGGCACCCGTAAGGTGTCCGTACTGGTCGTTCAGCGACTTGAGATGATCAAGATCGGCAACGAGGAGCGCGAGGGATGATCTCGACTGGTCAATAGCCCTGACCATCCTTACCAGACAGGCCTCGAACGAACGCAGGTTGTGAAGGCCGGTCAGATCGTCCGTTCTTGCGAGTTGATGGAGGCGATGATTGTCACTGGCGATTCGTGCGGTCACGATACCAACCGCGAGGAACAGCGCGACTTGCACAGCATCTGACTCGCCGTAATGGCCGGACAGCAGATGTGGATTCGCGACATGGTACAGAGTCACCGCCGCCAGCGCGGCGACGATTCCTCCGCGCATCATGAATCTGGTGCCAGCAAGAATAATGGGCAGGTAGTAAAGGTGCTGAAGAGGCGCCGTGCCCGTCCCGCGGTCGATAAAGAAGATGACCAGGTGACCTCGAGACCGGAAGCACGGACGGCGCATTGCCTGTCGTCAACCGCATGTTCACATCTCGCCAAAGAGGCGCATCTCAGTTAGCACCTTACACATCACAACCGCCACCGCAATCGATGCTGACGGACTCCTGAGCGACGACATGCTGACCTCCATAGCATGCCCAACCGTGACTCGATGACGCGCGTCACCCGCGACCATTCAATAGCGCGGACATCAGACACACATGAGGCTTGGGTTAATTCTGGTTAATGCGGCGTCCGCAGCATCGTGTGTCCTGATGAAGTGTCGGAGCCCAAGAAGCGTTGCGAGCCTCCGTGCGGTCGGAGGGATTAAGTGTTGCGAGCGTGTCCCTGATCCAGGCCCTCGGCGGAGGATGGGACGTGTCGCAACTACCTTCGACCCAGGAAGTGCGGCGCTGAGAAATCCTGGCCGTTCAGACACTGCCGCTCCCGTACGTTGATCGTGAACCTGCCACGAACCACCAGGCCCCTGTCACGGCCTTGCTTGTCAGAACGATCGCCCCCACATACGCAGAAGTTAATCTCGCGTTCACGATCCCGTCAGGTGCGTACCGTTCAATGTGAGTAGATGACCACGAGGTCATAGCCACAAAGGGGGTTCACATGATCAAGCTTCCACTCCTTCTCGCGCTGTCGATTACGATCGCCGTCCCAGCCTTTTCGCAGGGTCGCGATGGCAGCCAACCACACCCGAGCCATGGCAGAGAGGCAACCAGCAACGGACACATCCCGGCTCAAGGTCCTCACCGGTTCGTGCCGCACGTGGACGCACATGACCGGTGGATCGGGCACGACTCGGGCCCGGCTGACCCACACCTCCACCTCGCCCTGCCATGGGAACACGGCCACTTTACGGCAGGCTTTGGCCCCGGCCACGTCTTCCGCCTGCAAGGAGGAAGCCCGGAGCGCTTCTGGTTCAACGGGTACTTCTTCGACGTCGCGCCGTACGAATACCAATTCGTCGATAACTGGCTCTGGGATCGCGACTCGATCGTAATTTACGAAGACCCTGATCACGACGGCTGGTACATCGCGTACAACGTCAGACTCGGAACGTACGTGCACGTGATGTATCTCGGTCTTGCCGGTGACTGAGCCAATTTCGCCCAGGCATGGCAGGTGCCCAAGCGCGGGAATCGTTGGAGGTGGCGCGGCGTGCGCGAACGCCGCGCTCCCGCTCGCGCGTGTCGACATTCGAGAACCGACCGCGCGGCATTAGGAAAGGTCAAGTAGACGCGACGGGCGTGAGCGTCAGATGAGGACGCGATTGATTCCCGTTCATGTAGTCCTTCACATTGGGAAGCTCGGCCTTGATCGCTGATTAACTGAAGTTAATCGTCAGTTCACTGAAGGCTCACAGTCGTCGCGTCAAATCACAGTGGCGACGATGACGCCGCCAGATTGGAGCTTGTGATGACCGTGAACCGAACGGCCTTGAAGCCGGCCACATCAGCGTCAACTGTCACCACGCCGGCGCGACATGCGAGCCGGCATGAAGAACTGAAACGCGCTCTCGAAGATCGGCGCCGAAGCATCGACAGCGCCGTCCGGGGTCAACTCTCAATGGTTCGAGCAGAACGGGCAAATACGAGCACCGTCGGCGTACTCGACGACGGGGAAGTGGCCGACGTCGATCTTCAAGAAGACATCGAGCTCGCGCTCATTCAGATCAAGCAGGAGACGATCGCGCGGATCGATGACGCGCTGGCGCGGCTGGAATCGGGCTATTACGGGCGCTGTGTCGAGTGCGGAGACGAAATCTCGGAAGCGCGGCTGCGGGCCCTTCCGTTCGCGGTTCGATGTGTGGAATGCGAGGAAACCCGTGAAGCGGCCGCCAAACGTCGGCAGGTGCTTGAGCGACGGTTCACGCCGTTCGCCGACATCGCGCTCCGATTCAAGTGAGCCCGGGTCACAGCACCTTCACGCGAAGTGGCGATTGTGTGGACATTCCTGCAGATACTCGACCTCGGTCGGCGCCGAGTGCCTTCCTTCCTCCTCGTCGCCCTCATGGTGTCCCTGGGCACGATCGCCACGCTGAGCGAACCCTGGATCTACAGCGCGATCATCGACGACGTCGCTGGCGTGTTCGTGTCCCCGGGCCGCGTTGTGGAGGTGGAGAGCGCGATCCAAAGAGCGACCCGATCGGTCGAGCATTGGCCAGGGGCCCTGGGTCGTGTGCTCAGTGTGCCGATGACACGGTTTGAGGGCGCCGACAACACGCGTCGTACCCTCGAATCGAGACAACCGCGCGAAGCGGCCGCGACGGTGATTCTTGGAGCGATGCTCCTGGTGGCGATTCGATTGGTGGCAGAAGGATTCAAGCGCTTTGGCGATAACCGCGCGGCGCTCCTTGCGACCGAACTGGAGCAGGACTTCATCGTTCGGACTTTCACACACGTCATTCACTTGCCCCTCAGCTTCTTCAGCAAACGTGCGAGCGGCATGGTGGCGCGCCAGATCGATCAGTCTGGCAATGTGGCGCCAATCTTCACCGCTGTGGCCCAGGACCTGTGGCCCGATCTGTTCAGACTGCTGGCCATTCTCGCCATCATGCTCACCGTCAACTTGGAGCTCGCAATGGTTGCGACGATCACGGTGCTCGTGTACGGCGGTATCAGTTGGCGGCTTGCCCGGACCGTTGAGGGCGATGCGGAGCGCTACTATGGCCTGTGGGACGAGGTGGCGACTCGCGTGCAACAGGCGGTCGCTGGAATCAAGACAGTGCGCACCCACGGAACCGAGTCGCATGAAGTGACGCGCATTCGAGAAGCGGCGGGTGATGCCTACGCAACATATCTGCGGCGGACTCGCGCCGAAAATCGATATGCGTATCTCCAGGATTGCGTGATCAGCATTTCAAAAGCCAGCGTGTTGGGCGTGGGCGGGCTGAAGGCCCTGGAACATCAGCTCACGCCAGGCGACGTCGTGATGTTCCTAGCCTATCTGGATCGCTTGTTTGCGCCGATCGAAGGGCTGACGAGCTTGTACACGGCACTGCAACAGCATGTCGTGGGTGTGCGTCGAGCGCAGAGGCTGCTCGAGGAGCCCGCTTCCGACGATGAGGCGCTGCCGGCGCTTCAGATTCACGGGGGGACAGTTCGTTTCGAGAATGTCTGCTTTGGGTACGCTCCGGACCACCCGGTGCTCAAAGGGGTGTCTTTTGAGCTCAAGGGCGGTCAGCGGACTGCGATCGTTGGTCCGTCTGGCGCCGGTAAGACCACCGTGACGGATCTCCTGGTCGCACTCTATCGTCCCCAAGCCGGAGAAATCTTCATCGACGATCAGAGCCTCAGCCAGGTCTCACCGCCGTCGATCCGGTCTGCGGTCAGAAGCGTCGCAGCCGATGGCACGATCTTTCGCCTTTCGATAGCCGGCAACATCAAATACGGCCGAGAGGATGCATCGGATGACGCGATCCGCGAGGCGGCCGAACTGGCCGGTTTGACGCCGGTCATCACTCGGTTTCCGGACGGCCTCGACACGATTGTTGGCGAGCAGGGAGTCGAATTGTCTCTCGGCGAGCGCCAACGAATCTTGCTCGCCCGAGCCTTCATCGCACGACCGTCGATCTTGATTCTGGACGAAGCGACCACCAACCTCGATTTCCGCTCGGAAGCCGCTGTCAAGCAAGCGCTGGAGCAAATCTCCCAAGGGCGTACGACTCTGGTTGTGGCGCACCGCCGATCGATGCTCACCACTGTGGACCGAGTCCTGGTCCTCCGCGGCGGCCGGATCGAGCAGGACGGGACGCCGGCCGAGCTCATGAGTCGGGCATGGTACTTCCGAGACATGATGTCGGCCGAGGAAAATCCCGCTGCGTGATCAGGCCGGCGCTCCCGAACGGCCGATTAACTCACGTTAATCGACAGACCGTCTGAAGACTGGGCCGGTTGATGGGCACGATCGGGTTCGTTTCCGCGACCAGGAAGTGCCGGCAGACTGACCGTGAACGTGCTCCCTTCGCCGGGCTGGCTTTTCACATCGATGGTCCCGCGGTGGCGCGCGGCGATCCACTTCGCCAAAGCAAGCCCGAGGCCTGCGCCCTGCGTCCGGCGCGACCGAGCGGGATCGGCTCGAAAGAATCGCTCGAAGAGGTGAGGAAGAGCGTCAGGCGAGATACCCCTCCCGGTATCGGTCACAGCAACGTGGGCGAGTCCCTTCGCGCAGGAGAACGTGACCGAGATTCGTCCGCCGTCTGGCGTGAATTTGATCGCGTTGTCGAGCAGAATCAGAAGCAGGCGCTCCAGCCATCCGGCATCGCCTTTGACCATCACGCTGTCCGCCACGTCGCACGTCAGCATAATGCCCTGCGCGGCGGCAACAGGCTCGATCTGCTCAGCAACCGATGCACCAAGCGCCACGAGATCGACCGATTGGTCGGCCATCTTGATCTCGCCGCCCTCCGCTCTGGCTAGCGTCAGGAGCTGATTGATGAGGCGACTCAGGCGATCGAATTCGTCAATCTGCCTCACGAGCACTTGACGAAGGTCCTCGTCAGATGACGACGGTCTCAGCGCGAGCTCGGCCTCACCACGGAGAATTGCCACCGGTGTTCGAAGTTCGTGCGCGAGTGCCGCACTGAACTGGCGCATCTCCCCCACTGACAGTTCCAGGCGTGCCAGCGCGTGGTTGAAGGCCTGCGCGACCTGGTCGAGCTCGTCATTGGCACCGCGCACAGATAACCGGGCGTCCAGATTCTTAACGCCGATGCCTTGAGTTTCCACCGCCAGTCTGGACAACGGCGCCAGCGCACGCCCAGCCAACCAACGGCCGACGACAGCAGCCAGCGCAAGACCGCCCAGAATCCTCCACAATAGAAGTCTGTCGAATCCGGCCAGGGTCGCGTCCACGCTAGTGAGCAGTTCGCCAACTTGTACCAAATACACTTCACCCGGGGTCGGGGAGATCACGCTGGTTAACAGGCGAAGTCTTCCACGATCGGTCTGCACGTCGTGGGACCCCGCGTTCGCGCGAAGCTCGGCCACTTCATCAGGCGTGTAGTGCAGTCCCAGAGCCTCGAGCGCGGGCGACTGAGTGAGCAGTCGTCCGTCGCGGGCGTCGAACACCTGGTAGTAATCGGTTGCGTCGTCGACGAACGCAACCGAATCCAAATCATCTCGCTCGTACTCCAGTACAGGCACGCCGCCTTTGAACTGCAGATAGCCATGCAGTCCGTGGGCCTTTTCTTCGAGGCTATTGGTCGCGGCCTCATCTAACTGTCGGACGAACGCAGAATGAGTGGTGATCGCGAGTCCGGTGGTGAGCACTGCCAGGATGCCCGTGTAGACAATAGTCAGCGACGTGCGAAGTGGCAGCGGCTTCACGAGGGTTTGTCGGTCAACATGTAACCGACGCCGCGGACGGTATGAATCAGCGGAACTGCAGCGCCCCGATCAATTTTGTTTCTGAGGGAATTGATGTGCACTTCGACAACGTTGCTGATGCTGTCGAAATGGATGTCCCACACGTGTTCGATGATGTGCGAACGCGTGACGGGACGGTCGGAGTTGTGCACGAGGAATTCGAGCAGCGCGTATTCCTTCGGCTTCAGATCGATCGGCTGCCCCGCTCGTGTAACCCTGCGACGGACCGTATCGACCTCGAGGTCCGCGACACGAAGCTTCGTCTCCCGCGGCTTGCCTCTGCGGAGCAACGCTCGAATGCGCGCCGACAGCTCTGCCAGAATGAACGGTTTGCCCATGTAGTCGTCGGCCCCGCCGTTGAGACCGGCAACACGCTCTTCCGGCGACGCTTGCGCACTGAGGATTAGCACGGGCAGCTCGGCTTTGCGCGATCGAATGTCGCGCAAGACCTGGAATCCAGACCGGCCGGGAAGCATAAGGTCGAGGACGACGCAGTCGTAATCGACCATTTGAGCTTGCACGCCGGCATCATCTCCGTCGTGGAGAACATCGACGGCGAGCCCCTCTTCCTCAAGGCCCTTCTGAATGAAGCTGGCCACTCTCTGGTCGTCTTCGACCACCAGTACGCGCATGGGATTCATTGCATTCTACGCCCTCGGATAGAGATGTCAGAGAATGTTCAGACGAGGACAGATCGAGCTGGCTGCGGGCGGCGTGTTGTTCCTCGACGAGTGAGCGAAATGAGTCCGTCGGCGCAGGCGAAGTTCCTGCGGGTGCTGCAGGAGCGGGAGTTCCTCCGGCTCGGCGGCACGCGTTCGGTGAAGGCGAACGTGCGGGTCATTGCTGCGACCAATCGCGATTTGTGCCAGGCGGTCGAAGAAGGTGAGTTCCGCCAGATCGCCTGAGGCGGATTAAGCGGAATTAATTCGCGCCTCATGTCTTGCTCAGGCCCCTCGTGTCAAATGCTCATGGAGTCAGCGACACAAAGATGCCCGCACAGCTTGTTGACACTCGTGCGCCAGAAGCGGGTCCATCTGCTTCTGCGACGCCGGCCTCCGCAGAGCTGACTCGACCCGCCGCGATCTTCACTTCGCGCCGACGCCGCTTGGCGCTGTCGCTCGTCGTTCTTCTCCTGATGGGTTCAGGCGCGTATCTTTTCTCGCGGCCCACTGCCGTCATGAAATCCGGCGGTGCGCCGCCGAAAGCCGCCGGAACAGAAATCCCCGTGGTCACAGCGATCGCCCATAGAGGGAACATCGGCGTGTTTTACACGGGGCTTGGCGCCGTGACGCCCCTAGCGACGGTGACGGTCCGAAGCCGGGTCGACGGGCAACTCATCAGCGTTCGCTATCGTGAAGGTGAGACGGTTCACAAGGGCGATCTGCTGGTGGAGATTGACGACGGGCCGTATCAAGCGGCGTTGACTCAGGCCGAAGGCCAGCTGCTCAGGGATCAAGCCGCGTTGGAGAACGCGCGGATCGACCTGGCCCGCTATCAACAGTTGGTTCCGCAAAAAGCCATCCCGGAGCAACAACTGGCCACCCAACAGGCGACGGTGCATCAGGACGAGGGCGCGGTGAAGGTTGACGAGGGCCAAATCGAAAGCGCCAGGGTGAACCTCGCCTACTGCAAGATTACCGCTCCGGTCAGTGGACGGGTGGGGCTGCGGCTGGTCGACCCTGGGAATATCGTTCACGCGGCCGACACGAACGGACTGGTGGTGATCACGCAGATGGATCCCATCAGCGTAATCTTCACGATCTCCGAAGATCAGCTTCAGTCCGTGCTCACCAAGATGGCGGGCGGGCGGACGCTCGAAGTAGATGCCTACGACCGCGCAGCCATGACAAAGCTTGCGCAAGGGTCGTTGTCAACACTCGACAATCAGATCGATCCGACGACTGGCACGCTCAAGTTGAGGGCGACATTCGCGAACGCGAAGGGCACGCTGTTTCCCAATCAGTTCGTGAACGCGCGATTGCTGGTCCAGGAACAGCACGGAGTCACCCTCGTGCCTACTGCCGCCGTGCAGCGCAACGCGCAAGCGACGTACGTCTACGTGGTGAAGGCGGATTCTACGGTGACCGTGCGTCCGGTCACGCTCGGCACGACGGAAGGCGATGAATCCGAAATTGCTTCAGGGCTGGCGCCGGGCGATGTCGTGGTCATGACCGGCATCGATAAGCTGCAGGAAGGGAGCAGGGTGAGCTCCGTCAACAGACAGCCACGGTGATGAAGACGCGTACGAACCTCGCGGTGAAGGCGCTCGTCATTCCGGTGCTGATGTCGGCCGGGTGCGTGGTGGGGCCCAACTATAAGCAGCCTTCGATCGTGACGCCTCCGGCGTTCAAAGAGCAGCCTCCCGCGAACATCATGGAGGTGGCGGAAGCGGCCGGGTGGAAGCCATCGCAGCCTGGCGACGCGTACTCGAAGGGCCGATGGTGGGAGCTGTACGGCGATGCGGCCCTGAATGCGCTCGAGGATCAGGTGAACGTATCGAACCAGAATGTGCTCCAAGCCGAGGCGCAGTACCGGCAAGCCAGGGCTGGGGCAAGCGTGGCCCGGGCTCCGTTGTTCCCGTCGGCGACCACAGCTCCCGCGATCTCTGCAAGAGGCGGCGCGACCGCCACCGGAAACAGTTCGGGCTCATCGAGCCAGCAAAATTTCACGCTGCCGCTCAACGTGTCGTGGGAGCCGGACCTAGGGGGGAGCATCCGCCGCAGTGTGACGGCGAGCACCGCCACGGCCCAGTCGCTGGCGGCGAATGTGGGCAATGCCCGGTTGCTCTTCCAGGCAGAGCTCGCGCAGGACTACTTCGGCCTTCACGGGATAGACGGAGAAGTGGAGCTGCTCACGCGCACGGAGGCGTCCTATGCGGAGTTCCTCACGCTGACGCAGAACCGGTTCTCCGCCGGAATCGCGTCAGACCTCGACGTCGCTCAGGCAGAGGCGCAACTGTACGCCGCACAGGCGCAACTCATCGACCTTGGTGTCCAGCGCGCCGCGTTCGAACATGCCATCGCCATCCTGATCGGCAAGGCACCGGCGGACCTGACGATTCCGCCCGTCACCTTGACCACGTCTCCGCCGCCGGTGCCGCTGGGGGTTCCGTCAGAACTGCTGGAGCGAAGGCCGGACATTGCCACCGCGGAGCGCCAGGTGGCTGCGGCCAACGAACAGATTCGGATTGCCATGGCGGCCTTTTATCCAAATTTGACCCTGACGGGGGGCGTCGGGCTGGCAACCTCGAGTTTGGCGCAATGGTTCCTGTGGCCCAGCCGCTTCTGGTCCGTCGGGTCGCAACTGGCGGCGACGCTGTTCGATGCCGGCCGCCGCCGCGGGGTCGTCGCGGAACAGCAGGCCGCCTACGACGCGACCGTGGCTGCCTATCGGCAGACGGTGCTGACGGCGATGCAGCAGGTGGAGGACAACCTGGCCGCGTTACGCATCCTGTCCGGAGAAGCTGACAAAGTGCAGCAGACCGTTCAAGCGGCCACTCGTGCGCTCGACATCTCGGCGGCGCAGTACCGCGCCGGTACGGCCAGTTATCTGACGGTCATCACCGCGCAAGCCACGCTGCTCAGCGCCAACGTGACTGCGGTCACACTGTTGACCCGCCGCCTGAGTGCGAGCGTGCTGTTGATCGAGGCATTGGGCGGAGGATGGAACGCCTCCCAATTCCCCACATGAATCCGTCCCGAATCTTCATCCTCCGGCCTGTCGCGACGACGATGCTGATGGTCGG
>JBKPDW010000611.1:0-9339 GCA_046728115.1 Acidobacteriota bacterium
CGCATCGTCTCGAAGTAGCCGCCAGCAACGGCCCGGATCGCGACGAACGGCGCAATCGTGCCGGAAGGCAGCGGGTGACCTTCGATGAAGAGCGGTCCGCCCTGACAGAGCTGCTGCTCCGACAGTGGTAGACATGTCGAGGCAGACACGCCGGTGACGCTGGGAAGCGTAGAGAGACGATCGATGATCGCGCGGTGGGCGGCGGCCATCTTTCCTGGATCGGGGTAGTCGATACGTGGCAACCCGATCCGAAACGTTAGGGTCGACGTCGCGTCGAAGCCAGGATCGACAGCCCGCAGCTTTTGAAGACTCCGCAGCATGAGACCGGACGCCACGAGCAGCACCAGAGCGAACGCGACCTGCGCAGCCATGAGGAGGTGGCGAGTGCGGGATCGACTTCGACTTGCGGTACTCCACGTTCTGGTGTCGTGCAACGACTCGGCGAAGGACGTGAATCGAAGCAGCGGGATGGACCCGAACGCCAGCGCGGTCAGTAGACTGATCGCGACTGTGAACGCCCAGACGACACCATCCAGACGGACTTCCTCGAGGCGTGAAGGCTCGCCCACCACGGACCAGCCGTCGGCCCGAAGGCGACCAGCATGTGGACGGCGCCCCACGCGAGCGCGAGGCCCATCGCGCCGCCCGCCAAGGAAAGCAGCGCGCTCTCGGTCAGGAAATAGTGCGCGATCGCGCGCGTCCCGGCACCGAGCGCTCGACGCATGGCGATCTCCCGCTGTCGCACATCCGAACGGACCAGGAACAGATTGGCGACGTTCGCGCACGCGACCAGGAGCACGAGGCCAACAGATGCCAACAGGATCCAGAGCGTCACCGAGATATTGCCAACGGTCGCATCCAGCAGCGTCGTCGCCGTCGAGACGAGCGCCTTGTAGCCGTTGTTCGGATATGAAGGGTCCAAATCGACGGCCAAGCGCGTCAGCTCGGATCGGGCCTCTGCGATGGTCGCGCCATCCCGAAGCCGCGCGACCGCGGCGAAGTTATACCCGTCGGTCGCGGTCGTTCTCGTAACGTACGGCGCGGGAACCCAGACGTCGACGCGGGGATCTGGAAATGCGAACGATGCGGGCATCACGCCGCCGACGACGGTCGGGACTCCGTCCAGCGTGATTGGCCGTCCGATGACGTTCGGATCCTGTCCGAACCGGCGCACCCAGAACCCGTGGGAGAGGACGGCAGCCGGTGAGGCGCCTGGCGCCACTTCGTTTTCATTGAACCAGCGGCCGATGGCCGGCGTCGCTCGCAAGACGGAGACGAGCGACGATGTGGTGCGCGAGACGCGGACTCGTTCCGGACTCCCTTGCCCGGTCAACGTCAGCTCGTTGGTGGGCAGGTAGAGGGCCAATCCGTCGAGGGTGTGCGCACGGTCCAGATACTGAAAATAGAGGCGCGAGGGGACGTAATAGACCTTCGGAACGTTGCGGATGGGCAAGCTGAATTCGAGGGCCACCAGCCGCTCCGACTGGTCATAGGGCAACGGGTTCAGCAGGACGCGATGCACGACCGCGAAGATCGACGCGTTCGCGCCAATCGCAAGCGCAAGCGTCAAGACACTCGCAAGGGTGAAGGCCGGGCTCCGCAGCAACCGGCGCATGGCGTATCGAGCCTCCTGCCAGACGCGTTCGAGCGCGGCTCCGGTTCGCATGTCTCTCAGCTCCTCTTTGGTCAATGCGACGCTCCCGAATTCCCGGTGGGCGGCGAGCTGTGCCTCGCGCAGCGGCAGACCCGCCTCCACGCGCTCCTCAGTCGCGAGATCCAGATGGACCTCGAGTTCGCGGTCGACGTCATCCTCGACGTTGCGCCAGCGGTGAAGCCAGCGGGGGATTCTCACCTTTACTCCTCATTCCGCGCGAAGGGCATCGAGAGGGCTGAGTCGCGCGGCCCGGCGTGCGGGCAACCAGCAGGCGAGGAGTACCACCGCAATCAGGAGGACAGTTGTTCCGGCAAACACGCCGGGATCGCGTGGGCTGACGCCATATAGTAGTGATTGGATGAGGCGACTGCCGGCGAACGCCGACCCGAGACCGACCGTGATGCCAGCCAACGCTACGAGGCCTCCTTGCCGGACGATCATTCGTGCCACGCTGCCCGGCACTGCACCTAGCGCCAGACGGATACCAATCTCTCCGGTCCTTTGACTGACGATGTATGACATGGCGCCGTAGATGCCCACTACGCCGAGTAGCAACGCGACGGCGGCCGCAATAGCGAGCAAGACCATCGTGAACGCCATCTGCGCGGAGGCGAGATCGAGAATGTCCTGCAACGTCACGACCTGTGCGATCGCAAGCTTCGGATCAACTTTTGTGACTGCGCGACGTGCTGCCGCCGTAAGGTTCTGCGGCGGCACCGTCGAGCGCAGCACGTAACTCATCGCACCGAGAGGCGGCACGATGTTCATGATGCGCGCGCCGATCAGGGGCATGTACATCTTCGGCACGGGTGTAGGCTCCGCAAGCGCGCGCGTCGGCGTATTGCCGACAACGCCGACGATGGTGAGCCACCCGAACGCGGAGGCAAACGACGGATTGCCCATTCGGATGCGTTGGCCGATGGGATCCTGATTGGGGAATGCAATCTTGACGAGCGTCTCGTCCACGACAGCGACCGCCTCGCGCCGATCGACGTCCCGTCGGTCAATGCTTCGCCCGCGAACGACCCGTGTTCCCGTCGTCTCGAAGAAACCGCCGGCGACAGCACCGTACCTGACAAGCGGGGGCTGGGCGCCGGGCGGAAGGACTCGACCCTCTACGAACAGCGGACCACCGAAGCAGCCATCGGTCGAAAGCGGGAGACACGTCGCCGCTGAGACCGAGGTGACGCCGGGCAGCTGCGATAAACGGTCGAGAATCGCACGGTAGGCAACGACCATGCGCTCGCGATCGGGATAGTCAGCTGGCGGCAATCCGACGCGGAACGTCAGCGCCGACCTTGCGTCGAAGCCCGGATCGATCGCGCGAAGTTTCTGAAAACTGCGCAGCATGAGGCCCGAAGAGACTAGAAGTACGAGTGCAAGCGCGACCTGTCCGCTCATTAAAACGTGACGCGCGCGGTGGCGCGTCCGGCTCAACGTGTGGCTACGAGCACTTTCGCGCAACGAAACCGAGAGCGGCCCGAGCCGCAGGAGCGGAATCGCACCACATGCCGTTGCAGTGGCGAGGCTCAACGCGACGGTGAACGCGATCGTCACGTCATCGATTCGCACTTCGTGCAACCGTGGAAGACTGCTCGGGCCGAAGGCGACGACAAGGTGAACGGCGGCCCATGCGAGGGCAAGGCCGAGCGCGCCGCCAGCGAGCGCCAGCCACGCACTCTCGGCGAAGAAATAGCCGGCGATGCCGCCGCTGCCTGCTCCGAGCGCCCGGCGAACCGCTACCTCGCGCTGCTTGGCGTCGGAGCGCACCATGAACAAATTGGCGACGTTGGCGCACGCCACGATCAACACGAGCCCAACAGCGGCAAGCAGGAACCACAGCGTGTGCGCGACGCGGCCGACCATCGCGTCGATCAGCGTCGTTGCAGTCGAGATCATCTGGTCGTATCCGTTGCCGGGAGATATCGGCGCCAGATCGTGCGTGAGACGGGTGAGTTCGGCGCGGGCATCGGCGAGCGTTGCGCCTTGGCGGAGTCGCGCGATTGCAGAGTAGTCGAACACACCGGCAACAGCCGGCGACGCCGCCATCGTGCGAGACATCGGGTCGGGAATCCAGATGTCGACACGCGGATCAGGAAACGCAAACGACGGCCGCATGACGCCGATAACCGTCGTCGATGTGCCGTCGAGAACAAGAGTCCGGCCAATGACGTTGGGGTCGTTGCCGTATCGCCTGGTCCAGAATCCGTGTGAGATTGCGGCGACAGGCGATACCCCTGGCGCGCCTTCCTCTTCCGCGAACCACCGGCCCTGTTCCGGGTTGACGCGCAGCACGGGCGCCAGTGACGGCGTGGTGCGAGCGACGCGCACGCGCTCCGGCACGCCAGCGCCGGTCAGCGTGCGCTCGTCAACTCGGTACAGCGCCAGGCCATCGAGCGTGCGCGCGCGATCGAGATATTGGTAATACAGCTGCAGAGACAAGTTGATGCCGGAGCTCACGCTTCGGACAGGCGCGCCATTGTTGAGCGCGAGGAGCCGACCTGGATCGCCATACGGCAGCGGGTTCAAGATGACGCGTTGCACGAGTGTGAAGATGGCGACGTTGGCGGCGATGGCGAGCGCCAGAGTCAGCACCGTTGCCAGGGCAAACGCGGGACTTCGGAGCAATCGTCGCGCCGCGTGTCGCAGCTCTCGCCCGAGCCGATCGAGGATGGCGCCGGCTCGCATGTCTCTCAACTCCTCTTTGGTCAATGCGACGCTCCCGAATTTCTTGTGTGCGGCGAGCTGTGCCTCGCGCAGCGGGGTCCCTGCCTCGAGGCGCTCCTCCGTCGCGAGTTCGAGGTGGACCTGAAGCTCGCGATCGAGGTCGTCATCCTCGGCTCTCCGCCAGCGCCAGAAGCGGAGATCTCTCATGAGAGTCCGGCGCGGGATCCTCGCCATGACTTTGCTATTCAGCGCGAAGCGCGTCTAGAGGGCTGAGTCGCGCGGCCCGGCGTGCCGGCAACCAGCAGGCGAGAAGCACGACGCCAAGCAGGAGCACGCTCATTCCAGCGAACACGTTCGGATCACGTGGACTAATTCCGTACAGCAGCGATTCGATCAGGCGACCCCCGCCGAATGCGGCCGCGAGACCAACCGCGACACCGGCCAATGCGACGACGCCACCCTGCAGGACGATCATCCGCGCCACGCTTCCTGGCTCCGCGCCGAGCGCCAGACGCACACCAATTTCTCCAGTACGCTGGCTGACGATGTAGGACATCGCGCCGCAGATGCCGATGACGCCGAGCAGGAGCGCCACGGCGGCGGCAATCACGATGAGCGCCATCGTGAAGGCCATCTGCGCCGACGCGCCATCAAGGATGTTCTGCAGCGTGCGCACTTGTGCCAACGCGAGCTTCGGATCGACTGCGTCGACTGCGCGCCGCACCGAGGGCAGCAGCGCGGACGCGGGCGTCGTTGATCGGACGACGTAGTTCATCACGGCAACGTTTGGCCCGGTCAGCGTCGACTCCGGACCGCCGGCAATCGACATCGGCATGAACAACTGCCCGATCGGATTGACCTCCGCGAGCGCGAACGTTGGTGTGGTCGCGACGACCCCCACAATGGTCAACCACGTGCGGGTTGGCGGGAGGCTCGAGGCGACGCGCTGACCGATCGGATTCTGCTTCGGAAAAAATTGGTCGGCGAGCGCCTGGTTGATGACGACGATCGGCTCGCGACGGTCGACGTCGCCGCGATTGATGCCGCGGCCGCGGAGAATGCGCATGCCCATGGTTTCGAAGTAGCCGCCGGCGACCGCACGAAAGCGCGCGGGCGGAGGGATCGTGCCTGCGGGGTAGACTCTCCCCTCAACGCGCAGCGTCCAGCCATAGCATGCGAACGGGAATGTCAGCGGGAGGCACGTGGACACGGACGCCGCCGTCACGCCCGGCAGCGCCGACAGCCGACCGAGAATCGCGTGATGCGCAGCGACGGCCGCGTCCCGGGTCGGGTAATCGCTGTCGGGCAGTCCGAGCGCAAACGTGAGCGCAGATGAGGCGTCGAAGCCAGGATCGACTGCGCGCAGCCTCTGGAAACTGCGGACCATGAGACCGGACGACACGAGGAGGACCAGCGCCAGCGCGACCTGACCGCCCATCAGGATCCGACGCGCCCGGTGTCGGCTGCGACTGGCAGTGTTGGCGCGTCCGACCTCGTGCAGCGACGCAGCGAGCGACGAGCCGTAAAGCAAGGGGATGGCGGCAAACGCCAGCGCCGCGAGCACGCTCACGACGAACGTGAAGAGAACCGCGACACCGTCCAGGCGGATCTCTTCGAGACGCGGCAAATTCGTGGGACCGTACGTGACCAGCAGTCGCACCGCGCCCCAGGCGATCGCGACACCAGCAACTCCGCCCGCCCCTGCGAGCAGGAGGCTTTCGCTCAGGAAATATCGTGCGATGCCTGCGCGGGTCGCCCCCAGCGCGCGACGGACCGCGACCTCGCGCTGTCGCGTTTCCGAGCGGACGAGAAAGAGGTTCGCGACGTTGGCGCACGCGACGAACAGCACGAGCCCGACCGAAGCGAGCAGGATCCAGAGCGCGCGGGCGACGCCGCCGACTGTGGCTTCCTTCAACGTCCTCACGATCGGGAACAGATTAATCTCCCTGCCATTTCCAGCCGCTCGTGTATCGCCAGGAAACGCCTGCGGCAGATCGCCGATCAGCCCACTCAATTCACGCTGCACATCGGCCACACCCGCGCCATGCCGCAGCCGTGCCACGCTCATGCGCCCAAAGAATCCGAACCCCTGGCTCCGCGACAGCTGCATGGCAATCCAGGCGTCGACGCGCTTATCTGGAAACGCATACCCGGCGGGCATGACCCCCACAACCTCTGTGGCGACGCCGCCGAGCGTGATCAGTCGGCCGATGATGGCGCGATCGCCGCTGTATCGGCGCGTCCAGAGCCCGTGCGACAGGACGGCGACCTGCGGTGCGCCGGGTACGGCATCATTTTCGGCGAGCCATCGACCGACCGCAGGCGAGACGCG
This sequence comes from Acidobacteriota bacterium, assembly GCA_046728115.1. Classification (GTDB taxonomy): domain Bacteria; phylum Acidobacteriota; class Vicinamibacteria; order Vicinamibacterales; family CAVVIG01; genus CAVSWN01. Next base: position 6,654 of record JBKPDW010000611.1, read on the forward strand.
CAGGACGGAAGCGAGCGACGGCGTCGCGCGGATGACAGGAATGCGCTCCGGCGATCCATCACTAGTGAGCGTCAGTTCGTCGGTGTCGTAGATGGCAATGCCGGCGAGGGTCCGCGCGCGCTCCGAATAGAGATAGTAAAGGCCCGGCGCAAAGTTCAGGCCAGATGGCAGATTCTCCCGCTCAGCACCGTGATCCACGACGACGAGCCGATCGGACTCGGGATACGGCAGCGGGTTCAACACGACGCGCTCGACGACGGCGAAGATCGAGCCGTTCGCACCGATGGCGAGCGCCAGCGTCAACACCGACGCCAGCGTGAACGCCGGACTTCGCACGAGCCGGCGACCGGCAAATCGTGTCTCCTGCCACATGCGTTCAAGCGCCACGCCGGTCCTCATGTCCCTCAGCTCCTCTTTGGTCAATGCGACGCTGCCAAATTGTCGGTGTGCCGCGAGCTGCGCATCGTGCAGCGCAAGACCCGCTTCCAGATGCTCGTCCGTCGCGAGCTCGAGGTGGGTCTCGATTTCGCGATCGAGGTCGTCATCCTCGGTTCTGCGCCAGCGCCAGAAGCGGAGGTCGCGCATGAAAAGTCCCTGTCTATTGAGCGGGTTCCATGACGAGACCGATGGCCCGCGCGAGCTGCCGCCATTTCGAGTGCTCGCTCGCCAGGCGTCTCTTCCCGGCGGGGGTCAATCGGTAGTACTTCGCTTCCCGATTGCGATCCGGCATGGGCTCCCAGCTGGCGGTGATCCAGCCGCGCTTCTTCAAGCGATAGAGCGCGGGATACAGCGAGCCGTGGTCCACCCGCAACACGTCCTCAGACGTACGTTGGATGTGCGTCGCGATCGCATGGCCGTGCAGCGGGCCGAACAGCAGGGCTCGGAGAACGAGCATGTCGAGCGTGCCCTGCAACAGTTCCACGCGGTCGGTTGGCTTTTTGGGCATAGGCGTCAAAGGGCCTGATCGAGCGCTACCGTCCACGAAGAACTCCCCGGCCGCGGCCAGCACGCCTCGACCACGCGCACAGGCCCGGCGCGATGCTACGGTAGTAGAAGATCTACTGTCAACCTCAGACGGAGTTGCAGTCGATTCGGTTGCCGTACCCAGGGCCGCTCGAGAGTTGATTTGAAGAACGATGCCGAAACGGCACTCGCCGGCGACGGGCCGCGCATCTGGAGGGAGACATCTCCAAAGGAGATGTCTCTAAACGGACCAGCTCTACCAGCGCTCCAACTGCCGGCGATGCCGCAGCAGGTGGCAAACGGCATGCTCGAGGATCATTTCCGGGTCGTATCGCGGACCCCAGCGCACCGCGAACGACAGCGCCTGAATTTCCTGGTCGGTTGCCATGAGTAGCGGCTCGACGGTCTCCTCCGTCAACACGATTCCTTCAATTAACAACGCGCGGACATCCTGCGGGGAGCGCAGCCGCGCCGGATCAGCGTCGTATCGCTCGACGAAATCGATGCCGCGCGCCTTGCGGATGTAGTGCGCGTATCGATGCGCCGCGCCAATCACGTGCAGGCAAATCGCGCGCGGCGAAACCGTGTTCGGATTGTTCGACGGCCGCTCGACGTCGAACCGCGCGAGATCGAAGCTTTCGACAACGCGGCAGAAGTCCTTCGCGGCTCGCGCGTACTCGTCTATCAGCGCGCCGAAAGGGCCGGACAGGCCGGGATGACGGATGAACGTGCTTGTCATAACCATTGAGCCATCGAGACCGACGATAATACCGTCATCGGCAGCCTGTTGACAGCCTGGAGCGGAGCGTAAGCTCCCGCCCAGCGACGCACGAATTCGGAGTCCGTTTGGCCGTCGGCGCGACCGGCGGGCGCGGCCCACGACTCGTTCTCGCGCAGGCTGCGGTGGTGAGTCGCGGGTCTGGGGGTTTAGACTCGTCGGTTCGCTCGCCCTGACGCGGTTCGTTGCCGGATGGCTTTACGGCGTCGCGCCGCTCGGTTTCCAAACATTCGTGACGGTCTCGTTGATGCTTTTCGCCGTTGCGTGCGCGCTGAGCCCGGCTGCATTCAAGCGCGTCGCGCGACGAGCATCGATCCGATGGCTGCACTCAGACGCGAGTAGCACTGCCCACACTTCACTGAATCCGACACCGTCGAAGCGTGAGCGGCTGGCGGACGTATACTCTGACCGGCAACTAATCCGCTTGGAGGAGCGAGCGTGTTCCAGGCGACACAGGACGCTGCAGTCGTTCGCCAGCTCGAGACGATCGAAGAGCAGCTTGCGTCGACATGGAAGAACCACGATTGCGCGGGATGGAGTGCGCTGCTCGCCGACGACTGGTCGGTCATGCACATCGATGCGAAGGTGATCACGAAGGCTGAGGCAGTAGGAATGTGCCGGACTGGTCCATCTATCACGTCAACCGTTGATCAAGTGAAAGTCCGCTCATACGGCGACACGGCAGTCGTTACGGGTCGTACCAAGGCGACGGTGAGCGGTGCAACGCCTCAAACGGTGACACTTCGGTTTACTGACGTGTTCGTGCGGCGTGACGGACGCTGGATTGTGGTTGCCTCCCACGCAACCCGCCTGATCGAGTGACCACTGTTTGTGGGCTGCTGGAGCATGACGCCCGAAGATCCCGGAAACGCCCGTGGTTGCCGTGACAAGGTAAAGGAAAGGCGACCACTGGTTAAGCCTCGGCGGACGGCGAAGCTATCGGCG
>JBKPDW010000612.1:0-16121 GCA_046728115.1 Acidobacteriota bacterium
GATCTGCAGCCGTGGGTGGCGGTTCTGATCAACATGGCGATGATTGCGACCGAGGCGCTGCACCTGGCGCTGTTTGCCGTGATCGTGCGTCGGCTGCTGATCTTGTACGGGAGGGGGGCAATCCTGGCTGCGCCGATGGTGTGGGTGACGACGGAGCTGACGAGAACGCACGTGATGTACGTCGGCTTTCCGTGGGTGCTGCTCGGCAACAGCCAGTCAGGCGTGCTGCCAATCGCGCAACTGGCGAGCATCTTCGGCGTGTACGGTGTGTCGATGCTCGTCGCCGCGGTGAGTGCCGGCCTCGCGTTCAGCGTCGGACCAGGCCGAAACCGGTTCGCGCCAATCGCCGTCGTTCTCTCCATCGTCATCGGGGTCTGGGTGTGGGGCAGTCGCCGAGTGGCCCGCGGCGAGTTGACGCAGACGGGTGACGCGATTCGGGTCGGGCTCGTCCAGGGCAACGTCGATCAGGGTGCCAAATGGGATGCGGGCCGCGCGGCCGCCATCTTCGAGAATCACCTTCGGCTGACGGAGCAGGCACTCAACCGCCGGGCCGCGTTCGTGATCTGGCCGGAATCGTCGACGCCGTTCATGCTCGAGGAAAACCCGATCGAGGCCGAGCGCATCCGCGCGCTGGCACGGCGCGCGCAGGTGCCGATTCTTCTCGGCAGCGATCAGATCGAATGGCGCGTGGCGTCGGACAATCGGCGTGTGCCGGGCAGGATTTTCAACTCCGCGTTCCTCGTAGCGCCTGATGGAACGACCGGCGGTGTTTACCGCAAGATGCACCTCGTGCCGTTTGGCGAATACGTGCCGATGAAGAAGTTGTTGTTCTTTGCCGCGCCACTCGTAGAGGCCGTTTCGGACTTCTCGGCCGGCGACTCGTTCGTCCTGCTGCCCGTTGCCGGGCACCAGGTGAGCACCGCCATTTGTTACGAGATCATCTATCCGGAACTCGTGCGTCGCTTCGTCGCTGAGGGCAGCGAGTTGTTGACGACCATCACGAACGACGCGTGGTTCGGCGACACGTCGGCGCCGTACCAGCATTTCACTCAGGCGTCGATGCGCGCCATCGAGGAGGGACGCTATCTCGTGCGGTCGGCCAACACCGGGATCAGCGGCATCGTCGATCCCTACGGACGTGTCATCGAGCGGAGCGCGGTGTTTCAGCAGACAGTCATCGTCGGAACGGTGCGCTTCCTGAAGGCGTCTACGTTCTACGCACGTCACGGCGACGTGCTGGCGTATGCGGCCGCCGCGTTCACTCTCGTCGCAGTGCTCCCGCCGCGGCGGCGTGTACAATGATCGGATGGCGACCGCCGACGACTTGATACGCCGCTCAGAGGACCTCACCAAACGCGCCGCGGATCTTCGCGGCTATCTTTGAATCCGCCCACCCGGCAGACGAATTGAACCGTCTGGAAGCCCGCGCTGCGGTTCCGGATTTCTGGAAGGACCCGGCCGAGGCGCAGAAGGTGCTACAGCGCCGCCGACGTCTCGAGCAGGACCGCGAGCTGATGGACTCGCTGAAGAAGAAGAGCGACGACCTGGCGGTGCTGATCGAGTGGATCGAGGCGGGTGAAGCCGTTGACGCCGAACTTACTGCGGCCCTCGATTCGCTCGATCGCGAAGTGCAGGCAGGCGAGATCAAGAAGATGCTCGGCGGCGAACACGACCGGAAGAACGCGATTCTGGCGATCCATCCCGGCGCCGGCGGCACCGAGTCGCAGGATTGGGCGGAAATGCTGCTGCGCATGTACATGCGCTGGATGGAGAGCCGCGGCTTCAAGCGGGACGTCATCGACTATCAGCCTGGCGAAGAAGCGGGGATCAAGAGCGCCACGATCACGGTGACCGGCGAGTTCGCCTACGGCCTGCTCTCGGCCGAGGCCGGCGTCCACCGGCTGGTCCGAATCTCGCCCTTCGATCAGGCTGCCCGCCGCCATACGTCGTTCGCGTCCGCGTACGTGTGGCCCGAATTGCCGGAGGATGTCGACGTCGAGATCGACGACAAAGACATCCGGATCGACACCTATCGATCGAGTGGCGCCGGAGGACAGCACGTCAACGTCACCGATTCGGCAATCCGCATCACGCACCTGCCGACGGGCATCGTGGTGTCGTGTCAGAACGAGCGATCGCAGCATCGCAATCGCGATTCGGCGATGAAAGTGCTGAAGGCGCGTCTGTACGATCTGAAACTGAAGGAGCAGCAGGCCAAGCTGGACCAGATCGGCGGCGCCAAGCAGCAGATTGCCTTCGGCAGCCAGATCCGGAGCTACGTGCTGCACCCGTATCAGCTCGTGAAGGATCACCGAACGAAAGAGCAGGTGGGCGACGTCAATCGAGTTCTCGACGGCGACATCGACGTGTTCATCAAGTCCTACTTGATGAAGAAATCGAGCGGCACGCTCGGCTTAGGAGCGACGGACGAGGACGTTGACTGACGCCGCGCTGGAAGCGCCCGTGCCCGATCGCTCGCCCCGAGCGACGTCGACGGGCTCGGGCGCATTCTTCGTCGGCCTCGGAATCTTGGTGACGCGCGTGGTCGGACTCGTTCGACAGCGCGTCGTCGCCCACTATTTCGGCCTCGGCATGGAGGCCGACGCATGGAGCGCGGCATCCCGCATCCCGAACATCCTCCAGAACCTGTTCGGCGATCAGGCGCTCTCGGCATCGTTCATTCCCGTATACGCGTCGCTGGTCGCGCGCGGCGAGCGGCGGGAAGCGGATCGAGTGGCCGGCGCTGTGGGCGCACTGTTGACGCTGATCGTCGCCGCACTGGTCCTGTTCGGTGTGCTCACGACGCCCTGGCTGATCGGTCTCATCGCCCCTGGATTTGCCGGCGAGAAGCGGGACTTGACCACGCGGCTGGTGCGCATCATGTTTCCGGCCACCGGGCTGCTCGTGCTTTCCGCCTGGTGCCTCGGCGTCTTGAATACGCATCGACGCTTTCTGCTGTCGTACACCGCGCCGATCGCGTGGAATGCGATGCTGATTGCGACGCTGCTCGTGTACGGCGGCGGCGCAGCGCTGCCGCATCTTGCGGTCCTTCTGGCATGGGGCGCGGTCATTGGCGCCGCGCTGCAGGTCGCCATTCAGGTGCCGAGTGTTGCCCGCGTCGCTCCCGCGCTTCGGTTCGTCCTCGACACGACCTCCGACGCGGTGCGGACGATCGGACGGAACTTCGTGCCGGTATTCGTCAGCCGCGGTGTCGTGCAGATCAGTTCGTACGTGGATCAGCTGCTGGCAAGCCTGCTCGGCACGGGGGCCGTTGCCGCAATCACCAACGCGCAGTTACTGTCCACCCTGCCCGTCAGTCTGTTTGGCATGTCGGTGTCGGCGGCCGAACTGCCGGAGATGTCGCGGCTGACCGGTCCCGATTCCGACCGTCACGCGGCGCTGCGGCGCCGTCTCGACACGGGCCTTCGGCAAATCGCCTTTTTCGTCGTGCCGTCGGCGATGGGTCTGCTTGCGCTCGGGGATGTCGTAGCGGCGGCAATTTTTCAGACCGGGCGGTTTACGCACGGGGACGCGATTTACGTGTGGGGGATCCTCGCTGGGTCTGCTGTTGGCCTGCTGGCGTCGACGCTCGGCCGGCTGTACTCGTCGACGTTTTATGCGCTCGGCGATACGCGCACGCCGCTCAACTACGCAATCGTGCGCGTGGCGCTGACGACAGGCCTCGGCTATCTCTTTGCGCTGCCGTTGCCACGAGCCCTCGGCGTTCCGCCAAGTTGGGGCGCCGCGGGACTCACCGCATCGGCCGGTATCTCGGGCTGGCTCGAAATGGTGCTCTTGCGGCAGTCGATCAACGGCAGGATTGGGCGGACCGGACTTCAAGCCACCTATGTTGCACGCCTCTGGATGTCGGCGATTGCTGCAACCGCAGCGGCGTGGCTGGCGAAACTGTACGTGGCACCGCTTGGCGCCATTTCGACGGCGACTGTCGTGCTGGGCCTGTATGGTCTCGTCTACTTCGGCGCCGCTTTTGCGATGCGAATTCCGGAGGCATCGGCCGCACTCAGACGGTTCCGAGCGCGCAGGACCTGATCGGCGACACCATTGCACTCTGCGCGTCGGTGTACGGTCTCTCCTTTGTTCTTGGGTCTTGTTCTTAGTCCGTCCATCGTGATGTGTCCTTCGTGCACTGTCTGACCGTGCGTCACTTGCCCTTGGACGGGAGACTTCGAACGCTTTTCAGGTAGATGTAATCGCCGAGCGGCGAATCGTCGTTGTTCGACGCGTTGGCGGCGACGTTGAACTGCACGGCCGCCGATGCCGTCGATGGCGCCGTCCAGTCGATCGTCCAGGTGTTGGCCCCCGATGTGGCGGCGCGCGATCCGGCGAGGTTGTGCTGGACGAACGTGAGCGCTTTGTCGACCGCCCCCGGAATCAGCTGCGCTCGCGTATCCGTCAGCGTCCACGACCCCGCCTGCCGTCCCCGCTGTCGTCCCGACGCGAAGCGCGCGGCGATTTCGAACCCGCCACGCCGCATGCCGGCGCGCGCGATGGTGACAGTGAGCGGATAGGTTTGCCCTGGCGTGAATACCGGAGGTACGCCTTCGACCGTCAGCGTCCCTTGTGGATCGTTCAACGGATTGTCAAGATGGCAGAGGTGGCACGACTGCTCTCCGAACCCCCCGGTCACGTTCGGATAAGGCCCCTCCTTGAACGCTCGTGCTGTGGCGGCAAGACCGATCAGAATAACGGTCCAGGGGATTACAATCCACTTCATCTGGGAGGACATTATGCGCGTGAAAGCATTCGCCCTGATTGCCCTCGCCGTCGCCTCGGTCGCGCTCGTCGGGGCCGGCGCGATTTCCGACAACGTGGACGTCAAGATTGAGGAGTGGATGACGCCCAGCAAGCCCGCGTACCCGCACGATCCGACGGTGGCGCCCGATGGTTCGATCTGGTACACGGCGCAGCGCGCCAACACCATCGGTCGATTCGATCCGGCGACGCAGCAGTTCAAGGAATTTGCCCTGCCGACGCCTAACAGCGGCCCGCATGGCCTGCAGCCCGACAAGGACGGCAACATCTGGTACACCGGGAACGCTGCGGGGCTGATTGGCAAGGTCGACCCGAAGACCGGCAAAGTTTCCGAATACAAGATGCCCAACCCCAAAGCCCGCGATCCGCACACCATCGCGTTCCTGCGCGACGGGCGCCTCTTCTTCACTGTTCAAGGCGGCAATTTCATTGGCACGCTCGATCCCAAGTCGGAGACCGGGAACATCAAGCTCGTCGAGTCGCCGACCGTGAACTCGCGCCCGTACGGTGTCCGCCTCGATTCGAAGGGCGTGCCATACTTCGACGAGTTCAACTCCAACAAGATCGGCCGCGCCGATCCGCAAACGCTGGTCATCACAGAGTTTGACCTCCCCAACAAGGACGCGCGTCCGCGTCGCATCGCGATCGGCAAGGACGATACCGTCTGGTACGGAGACTACGCACGCGGGTTCCTGGGTCACCTCGATCCGAAGACCGGCAAGGTCGAGGAATTCCAGTCGCCCGGCGGCGCGGAGTCACGGCCCTACGCCATTGACGTCACGGCAGACGGCGCCGTCTGGTACGTCGAGACGGGCGACGACACCAAGAACGTGCTCGTGCGGTTCAATCCCGAGACCAAGAAGTTCCGGACGTGGCCGATTCCCAGCGGCGGCGGCACCGTGCGCAACATGGAAATCGACAAGGCGGGGAATCTCTGGCTTGCTGAAAGCGGGGTTGGAAAAATTGCCCGCGTGACCATAAAAACGGGAACAGGCACGCAGTAGAAGTTTGCTCTTCGTGCCTTCGTGCTTCGTAGTTGCCTGTTACGGCTGGCGGCTGAATGAATTCGCGCCGGGCTGCGTCCCGGCGATGAAGGCTTCGTTGATCCCACCAGGTATGTCGGGCGTCAGCACGGCGCCGTTTGACTTGTCGACCGACAGGAACACGATGTTGCCGGGCGGCTCGAACGAGGGTGGGTTGGCCTTGTCGGGCCGGCTCTCGATGTAGCCCTTCATGAACTCCATCCACATCGGGAGGGCAGCCTTCGAACCTTGCTCGTCGGAACCGAGCGATTTCCGTTTGTCGTCGAATCCAATCCAAACACCGGCGGTGATGTTCGGATCGAACCCGACGAACCAGGCGTCGGTGTTGTCATCGACGGTGCCCGTCTTGCCGGCGAGCGGCCAGTGCTCGGCCATGCTGGCGGCGCGCGCGCCCGTGCCGCGCAATGTGAGAACGCCGCGCAGCATGTTGGTCATCACGAAGGCGGTGTCCGCCCGGATGACGTCGCTCGGTTCGGCGCGGTTTTCCTCCAGCAGATTGCCGTCGCGGTCCTTTACGTTCAGCACCATGAACGGTTTCATCCGGACCCCCTGATTCGGAAACGTCGTGTACGCGCTCGTGAGGTCGAGCAAAGTCGCGTCGCCCGCGCCAAGCGCTATCGGGAGGTAGGGCGGGAAATCCTCGCCGAATCCAAACCGTTTCGCGTAGTCGAGCACGTTCTTCGGGCCGAGCGTGTCCATCATCCTGATCGCGGGAATGTTTCGCGACTCTTCGAGCGCATAGCGCAGCGTGATGGGTCCAAGGAACTTGTGATCGTAGTTGTGCGGGCTGTAAATCTGTCCGTTTCCGGCCGGGAAACTGACGGGTGCGTCCACGATGATCGACGTCGGTGTGAAACCGCGATCGATGGCCGCGGTATACACGATCGGCTTGAACGTTGAGCCGAGCTGCCGGTACGCCTGCACCGCACGGTTGAACTTGCTGCGGCTGAAGCTCCATCCGCCCGCCATGGCCTTGATCTGGCCGGTGTGGTTGTCGATGACGAGGAACGCTCCTTCTGCCAGCGGCGTTTGATCGAGCGTGACCGCCGCGCTCCCCGCCGCCTCGTCCAGCCTGGCGATGGCGACCTCTATGATGTCGCCCGCCTTGAAGAGATCTGCTGCCGACTGCTTGCGAGTCCACACGTAGCCGGACCGCTCGAGGTCAGCAGTGAATCGTCCGAATCTCACCCGTGCCGGCCCGCTTTTCGGCGCAGTGACAACGACGGCCGGCACGACGTCGCCAACAGCCATCGGGCGGAGCCACCGGTCGTCTTTGAATCCCTCGATCGTGTGCTTCTCCGCGAGCACATTACGCGTCGGACGACGCCACCCGTGGCGTTTGTCATACGCGCGCAGCCCATGCTCGAGCGATCGCATGGCCATGTCCTGCATCGCCGGGTCGAGCGTGGTCTGGACGGCGAGGCCGCTCTCGTACAAGACCTTGGCGCCATACTGCCGTTCGAGGTGCTTGCGAACCTCCTCCACGAAGAACGGCGCGATCCCAGGCGGCTGATTCGGTTGGCCGCGCGTGACGATCGGCCGCTGTTTGGCCGCGTTTGCATCGGCCTGCGAGATGTACCCCTCGTCGGCCATCCGCTGCAGAACGACGTTTCGGCGCTGTGTCGCCCGCTTCATGTCGACGAACGGGCTCTGACGCTCGGGCGTCTGGAAGATGCCGGCGATGAGCGCCGCTTCCTCCAGCGACAATTCCTTGTTCGCCTTGTTGAAATACAGTCGCGATGCCGCCTCGACGCCGTACGCGCCATGGCCGAGGTACATCTGATTGCAGTAGATCGTGAAGATCTCTTTCTTCGTGTACCGTTTCTCGATCTGCACCGCGAGGATCATCTCGCGAATCTTGCGTTCGAAGAGTTTCTGTTTCGTCAGGCCGAACTGATCGAGGTTGCGCGCCACCTGTTGTGTAAGCGTGCTGGCGCCCTGCTCCCGTCGGCGTTCGATGATGTCAATCGCTGCCGCCGCGATGATGCGCCAGAAGTTCAGCCCGAAGTGCCTGTTGAAGTCGGCGTCCTCGGTGGCGATGATCGCGTTGCGCAGTACCGGGTTGATGTCGTCGTAGCCGACGATGACCCGACGCTGCGTGGCGAATTCGCCGATCACCTGCCCGTTCGCGGCGTACACCCGGGTGATGATGCTGGGGTTGTAGTTGTCGAGCGCGCTGATTTGCGGCAGGTCGCCCGCATACGCGAAGAGCACGCCGCTCAAAATGCCGAGCATCGCTGCGATGGTGAAGAGGGCAACGATGCCCGCGTTTCGGGCTACGCGCAGGACAACAGTTGGCATGGCTGGGTGGCGAACGGCTGATGCCCGATGACTGCGCGGCAAATGCGACGGCTTTGACAGCCGTCAGGCATCATCGGTACAGGCATTCTAGCGTGGCCGGCCAGGGCTTGCGGCCCGTCCTCCGCCCTGGCCCTGCGGCGCATTCCCGGCGGGCGGCGCAGTACGAGGCGGAGGTGTAGCGTGCTCCGCCGGACCCGGATTCGAGCGCGGCACCGGCATGGCTGAGCGCTCAGCCGGCTGCGCGGTCACGCGCGGCTCCGCGCGCTCGATTCGATAGTCGCTCGGCGATCGGTAACCGGGCATCGAGGGCTGATACGCCGGCGCCGAGTTTGGAGCACCAGCGGGCGCCGGCATCGGTGTCGGCACGGGGGCCGCTGTCATCGGCGTGCGCGGAACCGCGATCCCGTAATGCATGGGGATGCGTCCGTCGCCCGCGGGGAATCGTCGGCCGTCGGGCGATTGCCGGTGGAGTTCAACCGGCAGCTGACGACCCGCCGTCGGCTGATTGGCGACAGGCGATTGTTCCTGGCCTTGCGCCGAGTTCACAGTTGCCCCGATCGGAGTCAAGGGACGAGCGACAGCGGTGGATGAAGGGGGGCCCTGCGACGGCCGGCGGCCCGCACCAACCGCCGTCGTTGGGCGCCTGCCTGCTGCTGCGGGTCGATTCGCGACGGGTGACTGCTGACTGGCGGTCCGGCCGTTGTCGAACGTCCCGCGACCGTTTCGAACGTCCACGCTGGGCGCCACGTTGCGCACGATGAACGGTGTCGACGCCGGAAGCCGTCGTGCGTCCACTGCGAACTGGTTCGCATAGTACCCGTGGACACCGAAGTTCGTCCGCGGCACGACGGTCCAGCCCCGCCATGCCGTGCCGCTCCCGGACGGGAGGGCGAATACGGGCCGGCCGTTGAAGCCGAGCGGACACCAGCTCACGTATCCCGGCGCCGAGCCCCACGATACCCATGCAGGACCCCACGTGCGGCCGGGAATCCAGAACCATCGATCGCGTGTGTAACCCCAGCGGCCGTAGTGATACGTCGGCCACGTCCACGCATCAAGACCGATCCACGTCAGGCCATACGAACGCACCGGCGACCAATAGCCGTAGTAGTACGGCCGCCAATCGGTTGCGACGGCTGGATACCAGACGTAGCCGTACGAGGTGTCGTATTGCCACGAGCCGTTCTCATCGAGCGTCTGCCCGTAGACGTCGAGCTCGTGCGGAAGATACATGCCCGATTGCGACCGGGGTACCGGAAGCTGCACGTGATCCATCGTGCCGGCGAGCAGGCGGACGCGGGACGGCGTTATGCACTCGACCTCCGAATCTTCGGCCAACTCAATTGCTGTTCCATCCGGAAACGCAATCTGCACCCGCCCGTTTGCCGTGCGGAGACGATCCCCGGGGACAAACGGCATATTCATCGTCGCGGGCATAATCTCGCCGTCCCGCTCAATGGTCGCGTTTCCTTGTACGAAGACGAGATACGCCGGTGGCTGGGCGACTTGCGCGCGGAGCGATGCAGCCGCGGCGAAACACATCAAGAAAACGAAAGCCGCGGGGCGAAACTTCATGCGCCGGGGATGAAGGACAGGCATAAACCGCCTCGGCTTCGAGGCAGGACTCGGCTGGCGAAACGAGTATAGCAGGTGTCGGACACGCAGGTGGGCACCGTTCGCACGCTGGCGACATTGACAGTAACGCACTCAGGTTTTATAGTTGGATGAGTATCAGCACACAACTCAAGCGAGGATGTCACCCATGAGCAAGATCATCGGAATCGACCTGGGAACAACCAACTCCGTGGTGGCCGTGATGGAGGGCGGCGAGCCGGTCGTGATTACGAACCCCGAAGGCGGGCGCCTGACGCCGTCGGTTGTCGCCTTTACGAAAACCGGGGAGCGGCTCGTCGGCCAGGTTGCCAAGCGCCAGGCGGTCACGAATCCCGAAAACACGGTCTTCTCGATCAAGCGGTTCATGGGCCGGAAGTACGACGAGGTGTCCGAGGAAATGAAGATGGTGCCGTACCGCGTCGTGCGCGCGAACAACGGCGACGCGCGCGTACAGGCCAGCGGGAAGGAGTACTCCCCCCCGGAGATCTCCGCGATGATTCTGCAGAAGCTGAAGCAGGCGGCGGAAGAGTACCTCGGTCAACCAGTCACCAAAGCCGTGATCACTGTCCCGGCGTACTTCAACGATGCCCAACGGCAGGCCACCAAGGACGCCGGACAGATTGCCGGCCTGGAAGTGATGCGCATCGTCAACGAGCCAACGGCCGCCGCGCTCGCGTACGGACTGGACAAGAAGAAGGACGAGACAATCGCGGTGTACGACTTCGGCGGCGGCACGTTCGACATCTCGATTCTCGAGGTCGGCGAAGGCGTGGTGGAGGTCAAAGCCACCAACGGCGACACGCATCTGGGCGGCGACAATCTCGATCAGCGCATCATCGACTGGATCACCAGCGAGTTCAAGAACAGCGACGGCATCGATCTGTCGAAGGATCGTATGGCGCTGCAGCGCCTCAAGGAAGCCGCGGAGAAGGCGAAGATGGAACTCTCCACGGTGATGGAGACCGACATCAATCTGCCGTTCATCACCGCGGATCAGACCGGCCCCAAGCACCTTCAGATGAAGTTGACGCGCGCGAAGTTCGAGCAGCTCGTCGACGATCTGCTGCAAAAGACCGTCGGACCGACGAAGCAGGCGCTGAGCGACGCCGGCGTCGATCTCTCGAAGATCGATGAAGTGGTGCTCGTCGGCGGCTCGACGCGCATTCCCAAGGTGCAGCAGATCGTGAAGAGCCTGTTCGGCCGCGAGCCGCACAAGGGTGTGAATCCGGACGAGGTCGTTGCGATCGGCGCCGCGGTCCAGGCGGGCGTTCTCGCCGGGGACGTCAAGGATCTCCTTCTGCTCGACGTCACGCCGCTCTCGCTGGGCATCGAAACGATGGGCGGCGTCATGACGACGCTGATCCCGCGGAACACGACGATCCCGACCCGAAAGAGCGAAATCTTCTCGACGGCCTCGGACAGTCAAACCAGTGTCGAGGTTCACGTGCTGCAGGGCGAGCGGTCGATGGCGCGCGACAACCGGACGCTAGGCAAGTTCCATCTGGTCGGAATTCCACCTGCGCCGCGAGGCGTGCCCCAGATCGAAGTGACGTTCGATATCGACGCCAACGGCATCGTCAACGTGCAGGCCAAGGATTTGGGCACGGGCAAGGAGCAGAAGATCACGATCACGGCGTCGAGCGGCCTCAGCAAGGACGAGGTCGATCGGATGATGAAGGAGGCCGAATCGCACGCCGACGAGGACAAGAAGCGACGTGAAGAAATCGAGCTTCGCAACCGCGCCGATCAGGCGGTGTATGGCGCGGAGCGGATGATCAAGGACACGGGTGACAAGGTGAGCGCGACGGATCGCCAGGCGATCGAGACGGCCATTGAAGGTGTCAAGAAGGCAAGCGAAGGCGGCAATGCCGTGGCGATCCAGCAGGCGCTCGATGCGCTGACTTCGGCGCAGCACAAGGTAGCCGAGTCGCTCTACGGTCAGCAGGCTTCCGCCGGCGGACCGGGTGGCGCGTCCGGGGGAGAGGGCGGGCCAAGCGCCGGGCAGCCGGCCGGCTCGACTGCCGGCGGCCAGAAGAGCGGCGACGTGATCGACGCTGAGGTTGTGGACGAAGGAAAGCAGTGACCTCTGAAATCTGAATTGTCGTGGACTTGTACATCATTCTCGGCTTGGAACGGGGGGCGACGCTGGGTGATATCAAACGCGCCTACAAGCGTCTCGCGCGCCGATATCATCCGGACATCAATCCGGGCGATCGGATGGCAGCCGCGCAGTTCCGTCAGATCTCCGAGGCGTACGAGACGCTCAGCGATCCAGAGCGCCGGCGTCGGTACGACGCCACCGGCATCGCGGCCGTGACGGAGGGCCCGACGACGTTCGGCTTCGAAGGGTTCGATTTTTCTGCAAGCGTGCACGGCGCCGATGCGTCCACGTTTGGCGATCTGTTCGCTGATATTTTTCGTCGCCATCGGTCGCCGGCCGAAAAAGCTGTGGAGCGGGGCGCCGACGTCCATCACGCGATTCGGATTGGCTTCGACGCAGCAATACACGGCGGCGACCATACACTCTTGATCACACGACAGGAGCACTGCCGGACGTGTCAGGGCACCGGGCTGCTGAACATCCTCGAGAGCCGCTGCACGCACTGCCACGGGTCAGGATCTGTCAAATCCGCGCGCGGGCACATGATCTTCTCGAAGCCATGTTCACACTGCGGCGGATCGGGACAGCTGCGCCATTCGCCGTGTCCCAGCTGCGGCGGGCGGCAAATCGAGATGCGGACCGAGCCGTTGACCGTGCATGTGCCCGCGGGTCTGGGAGATGGCGCGCGCCTGCGCGTCCCGGGCAAGGGCCACGCCGGAGCACACGGCGGGGAGCACGGGGATCTCTACATCACCGTGAGCGTCGAGCCGCATCCGCTCTTCCAGCGGGACGGTGACGACATCCATGTCATTGTGCCAGTCGCCGTTCACGAGGCCGCGCTCGGCGCGAAAATCGAGGTGCCGTCCCTGGACGGAACGGCGCGCCTCCGCCTGCCGCCCGGCACGCAGTCGGGCCAGCGATTCCGGATTCGCGAGCGCGGCGTCGCGTCGGCGCGCGACGGCCGGCGCGGCGATCTCGTCGTCGAAGTGCGCCTGGTCATTCCGAAGGTTCTCGACGAGCGATCGAAGGAGCTGCTCAAGGAGTTCGGACGGATCAACAGCGAAGATGTGCGACGAGACCTCGGCGTAGATAGCCATCACAGTGGACACGGGCGACACGGAGGGTAGGAATCGTACCGATCCCGACGTGCGTGTCCTCCGTGGTGGAGAGTGTCCGACGATGAAGAAAACGGGCAAGGCCTACTACATGATCAGCGCGGTGGCGCAAAAGTACAACATCCACCCGCAGACGTTACGCCTCTACGAACGCGAAGGGCTGCTCAAGCCGTCGCGTACGGACGGCAATACTCGTCTTTACTCGGAGGAGGATCTCGAGCAGCTCGAAACGATTCTGTCACTTACCCGAGATCTTGGCGTGAATCTGGCCGGCGTCGAAATCATTTTGAACATGCGCCGGAAGATCGAACAGATGCAGCACGAGGTCAACGAGTTCATGGGGTACGTGAAGAAGGAAATGTCGCGCGGCATCGACGATTGGGAGCAGCGGCTCTCGACCGCGCTCGTCAAATCGTCGCCGACAGACCTGGTCCGCACGACGCCGACACGCGAGGACGAGACGATCAAACCGAATTTGAAAGTCAAAAGTTAAAAGTTGGAAGTGAAAGTCAAAACTGAACACTGAAAGTTAAGGTATGCTTCTCGCGTGGCGCGACGCGATGAAGAATGTCGAATGCATCTCACCCACGATCGCGCAGTCCGAACGATCCGCAGACAATTGAACTGATGGCGTGCCCTCTGTGCGACGACACGGGCTGGAAGCCCGTGGATGTGAACGGCGTGCGAAAGGTCACGCGGTGCGACTGCTGGCGCGACCGACTCGGTCAGGAACGCCTCGCGCGTGCGAACGTGCCTCGGCGTTACCAGCACTGCACACTTGAAAATCTTCGCGCCTACAACGACTCGCTCGCAGAGGCTGTCGAGAAAGCGGCCCGGTTCATTGAGGCCTACCCGGTCGTCGACCGCGGCCTGTTGTTGCTGGGTCATGCCGGCGTGGGCAAGACGCACATTGCGGTCGCCGTTCTGCGGGCAGTCATTCGAACAACTGGCGTCGCGGGGGTGTTCTATGACACGCGGGAACTCCTGAAGACGATTCGAAGCAGCTACGACCCTGTGACGAGAGTCAGCGAGAGTAGGATTCTGGCGCCAGTGATGGAATCGCCATTTGTAGTGCTCGATGATTTGGGCGCGGAACGTCCGACCGACTGGGTCGAGGAAATGATGAACTTGATTGTCAATACGAGGTACAACGAGCGGCGGATCACGTTATTCACGTCGAACTACGCAGACATTCCTGACATCGAGAACCCGAACTCCTTGTTGTGCAGGATTGGGTTTCGAATGCGGTCGCGGTTGCAGGAGATGTGCACGCCTATAGAGATTGATGCCGCTGACTTTCGCGACGAACATCTTCCCCAGAACGCCAGCGACCAGGATTTGAGAGCGCTATGGCAGCTGAAAAAGCGGCCGAATGAGTTGCCAACGCGCACTGGTCGCGCAGCGAAGGCTCATATCCGCGACGGACGCGCCGATCTGAAGTGGCCAGGAGGGAGGGCTGGGTCTTGAGATGCTGGGCCTTTACATCCACATTCCTTTCTGTTCCGCGATTTGTAATTACTGCAACTTCAATCGCGGTCTGTTCGTCGCTGCGTTGAAGCAGCGCTACGTCGACGCGCTCGTGTGCGAAATCACGCGGGCTGGAGAGGCACTCACGAGAAAAACGGCGGCAAAAGTTGCGGCCGACACGATTTACTTCGGCGGTGGAACCCCGTCGCTGCTCGAACCTGAGGAAGTCGCCCGGATCATTGGCGCGTGCGAGACCGCTTTCGACGTCTCCCCCGATCGTGAGGTCACGCTCGAGGCCAACCCGGAGACGGTTTCGCAGGCGCGTCTCGCTGGTTTCAGGGCGGCCGGCATCAACCGCGTCAGCTTTGGCGTGCAGTCTTTCAGAGACGATGAGCTGAAGCGGTTGTCGCGATTGCACTCGGCGGATCGTGCGTGCGGGGCGGTCGCCGAAGCGCGCGCCGCTCGATTCGACAATGTCAGCCTCGACCTGATGATGTGGCTGCCCGAGCAGCGTATCAGCGACTGGCTCGAATCGGTGGACCGGGCCGTCGCGCTCGGTCCCGATCACCTGTCGTTGTATCTGCTCGAACTGTATCCGAATGCGCCGCTGAAGGATGAGATGGCGCGCGGTCGCTGGTCCCAGGCGCCCGATGAGGATGCCGCCGAGATGTACCTGCGCGCGATGGAGCGGCTCGACGACGCCGGCTACATACAATACGAGATCTCCAACGTCGCGCTTCCAGGTCGTCTGTCACGGCACAATATGAAGTACTGGGAAGACGGGGACTGGCTGGGCTTCGGATGCGGCGCCCATTCCACGCACGACGGCACTCGATGGAAAAACGTATCGGCGACGACGGAGTACGTAGACCGCGTCGAACGTGGAGAATCGACGGTGGCCGACGTGCGCCGCCTCTCGATGGACGAGCGCCTGGGAGACGCGCTGTTCACCGGACTCCGCCTGATTTGCGGCGTCGACCTCGAGGGCATCCGGCAACGCTACAACGTGGATGTCTGGGCCCGGTTCGCCGCGGAACTCCAGCCGTTTCTGGAGGAGGGGTGTCTAAAACGCGAAGGGTCCCGGCTGCGGCTTACCCGGCGTGGCATGCTTGTGGCACACGAAGTGATGACGGTTTTCGTGTAGTACGTTAAAGTAACCCCCCTTGGTGAAGGAGGCCGCGATGTTTCGAAACGACGTTCGGCCGGTGCACGGAGGCCGGCCCGCCTGGATTGCTGTTGCATGTCTCGTGGTGTTGTTGTGCGCTCCCGCCGCCCGCGCCCAGCAGCCCCCAGCGCCCGCGCAAGGGGCGCAGCAAGTGTCGAACACGCGTGTTTTCCCTAATGATGCCGGCATGGTCCTGAACTTCATCAAGCCAGACAAGACAGCCGACTTCGAAATGGTGATGGAGAAGCTGAAGGAAGCATTGTCGAAGAGCGAAAAGCCCGAGCGCAAACAGCAGGCCTCGGGCTGGAAGGTCTTCAAATCAGCGGATCCGGCGGGCGCCAACGTCCTGTACGTCTACATCATCGACCCATCGGTGAAAGGCGCGGATTATCAGGTGTCCAACATCATCGCCGAGGCATTCCCGACCGAGGCGAACGACATCCTGAAGAAGTATGCCGACTGCTACGCGCAGGGTATGAACATTGTCAACCTGATCACGTTGCAGAACCTCGGCAAGTAACCCCCAGAACGCCATCGATGAC
>JBKPDW010000613.1:0-3822 GCA_046728115.1 Acidobacteriota bacterium
AGCCAGTAGTACCGAGCATGTTTAACCAGCCGCCCACCCGTCTTGACGAGGCGCTGCTGGACACTGGTGAGCGACCAGCTGTCGATCCGCGTCGGGAGCACCAGCCGCCGCCACAGGTTGCCAAGGTTGTAGGCGAGCACGCTCAGTTGCAGCCGGACCTCGTTGGCCCGGAAGCGGTGGCACGACAGCCGCGTCCAGTGCGCCGCCTGCTTGCCCTCCTTGATCCATTGCTCGGCAGTCCCGCGCTTGTTGTAAAACCGAACGACCGCGCGACTCGGCACCTGGAGATTGGTCACGATGAAGCCGACCCGCGGGAACAGCTCGCCAACGTGGTGCTCGACTTTGGCCACGACTCGTCGAGGCGTGGTCCAGCTGTCCGCCTGATACTGGAAACTCTTGTAGCGGACGAGCGGCTTGAGGCTCGGCCGTCCCGGTGACAGAAACAGCACATCCTCGATCGCCAATTCCAGGTTCTTGTTGGCCGGGATGCGGATCGCGTACTGAACGCGGCGTGCCTCCAGCGCCTCGTAGATCTCTGGCCGTGCGAAGGCGGCGTCGGCCCGGAACGCGACACGCCGGCCCTCGGCCTGCTGACGGTCGATCTCCGGCACGAGCAGTTCTTCCCAGTCGTCCGCGCTCGAGACGTTCCCCGGTCGCAGCTTCGCGGCCACGCAGTCGCCGTGCTCGCTGAACAGGAACAACGGGTGGTAGCAGACCGACTCGAAGTGCCCGTTGTAGGCACTGCCTTCCTGCTGCCCATGCACCAGGCTCTCGCTGGAGTCCATGTCGAGCACGACGCGGTCGGATCGGTCCAGGGTCTCGGCCTGTCCGATCACGTCGCGATTCACGGCCATCAGCCCGACGAGGTTCTCCTCGCACGTCAGTAGATCAGTCTCGAACCAATGCAGCGTCGAGGTCAGCGCCGCAGTCCGGTCCCACCGTTTCGGTGATCCGATCAAGCGGAACGTCGGATCGGTCGAGAGACGCGCAGCGTCGTTGAGGTCTTCGTAGCCCGCCAGGCGACTGTAGATCGACTGCCGCAGAAGATCGGGCAAGCGAAACTGGGTGTTCAGTCCGTGGCGGGAGTCACTCAAGTGCGCGGCGATGATCGCCTCCAGCCCGAGGCGTTCGTCCAACTCGCGGATCAGCACCAACCCGGCGTCGGAGGTGACGCGTGATCCCTGAAACGCCACCTTCAGAAAGCCGTTGAAGGTGAACTGAAAGGGCTTGGATTCTTTCTCACCCACGGGGTGTCACCCTTTGTGGCGGGATTCCTCGCGTCAGAGCCAGGAAAATCAAGGCCAGACGTCTGTTCTGCGGCGCAGGATACCACGACCAAATCGGAAATCCGAGTCCACATCTGTCGATGAGTCTCGGCGGGATTGTCGATCGGCAACTGGTCGCCATGCGCGATCGTCGATCGATAGCCGTAGAAGTCGCTCAACATCGTCTTGACAGGCTTCGCGGCATCGCCCTCAAGTCCGAGCAGCCGAATCGCCCGATTCCTCAGCAGTCGACCAACGAAGTCCTTTTCGAAGACCAGGACCGCCTCCAAGGCAACCACCAGGTCGACGATCCTGTCGAGTTCTCCAGTGTATGGATTGAACTCCTTGCCGCCGCCATACAGAAAGAACCGCTTCGCGACGGAAAACCACGTTGAATCGGGAGGCCGCCGCATCACCAACTTCAACAGGTCGTCCACCGCAGGAATGTCAGCGGCATCAAGGTGGTAAGGGTGGGTGGAAGCGATGGCGCCGAAATAGCGATACGGTTGCTGCAGCCATGTGGTGCCGTCGTCACCGACCGTGGCTTGGGCGACGAAGCTCACATCGCCCGGGCGCAAGAGTCGAAGAGCCAACAGCAGGTCTTCAACCCTGTACGGAATATCTCCAAAACCAGAAGCATCTCCGCCGCTCCTCGCTGGCGGCGTCATGGAGTACGTCCGCTTGTAGATCCAGTCCGAGTACCGGGCGTAGCCGCTTGGAAAGAGACTCCGACATTGCTCGATCATCCGTGTGCCGCTTTGGTCCTGCGTGATTCGCTCGAATCGTCCGCCCGCGACGTTCAGCGTGTTCACCCCAGGGCCTGAATCGAGATGTCGCACAAGAACGTAAAGTCGCTTCATCGCGCCTCCGAGCCGGGACGCTCTCGAGTAGTACCGAACAAGTCTTCGTTCGCCGCCTCATAACGAGATTCACCCGTGCTGCGATCGTCGTTGCCGAATCGTCCTTGCCGTTGACGCGTTGCCTGCGCGTTACATGAAGAAGCGCACTTGATATGGCGTGGTGCCCAGACGCGGCATGCGCTTGACGATGCGCGCCAGCACTTGTGCGTACCCCATCGTCACCGGCAGCCGATCGTACAGACCATCATTGTTCCAGTTCATCTTGGAGAGGCCCAGCACGGCACGGCAGGTGTCATCCCATCCGCCGTGCCCTGCGAAGCGCTGAAGGATCAGCGGCGTCGGGATCCCCTTGCCCTCCTTGTAGAAGTTCTTTCCACCGACGGCGGCAGGGGCATTGCCCTGCGTCCACAACAAGACTTCTTTGCCTCCGAGCGGCATGTACGTGCCACGAACGCACGGATATGGCTCCGGCTGGCCCTTAGACTGGCCGGGCCGCTTGCTCAACAGAACGCCGTGCCAGAGCGTGTCTTGCTGGACCTGAATGAGGTCGAGGCCTTCAGCGGAAAGCCACGCATCGAAACAGCCGTCGACCTCATCGCGCTTGAATTCAGTCGACTTGTGCACGACGACGCGTCGTGGTGGCCGACCGGCGTGACGGCGTTGGTACAGCCAAAGACTTCTTGCCATAACGCGCCGCATCTCGGCACGGCTCAAATACGGGTTGTCCCGTTCAATGTGAACATCGCCGCTTTCGTAGGCGATGAATTCGAGCCCGACGCCATCCGCGTCAAAGACCTGGCTGCAGCAAGTCACGAAACGCGGTCCCGCGTCTTCTTGCGCGCGCATCGCATAGCTCAGACCAATGAACGCCGTGTCTTGCGGCGCATCCGCAAGCTTCCAGGGAATGCCGCCAGCCTTGCAGTAAAGCGCAATGCCAAGGCGCCACATTACGCTGCAGCGGCAGGCATACTGAAGCGCGCTCCCCTCCTGCACAACCTGCATGGGAATGCCTCGCGCCGCGGTGACGGCCTTTAGATAGTCGTGCAGGTCGAAGTCCTCGCCTTGTCCCCAGAATCCGTCCGACCACCGATCAGGAAGAAGAAGCAGGACGACCTCGAACTCGGTTCGCTTCGCTTGAAGGGCCGTGAGCGCCTGTGTCAGACGCTCGGCCAGGAGCAAGTGAGGACGGTCGGATTTCGAAAAATCTGCATCGAGCTGTGTGGGAAGCTCCAGCCGAACGGTCTCGTCACCGAGTACGGCTCGCACACCGAACACGCGGGAGAAACCGAGGAAATCCACAAGGTACTGCTTTCGCTCGCGCGGAGCGTAGCGTTTTTCCAGTTCTGCAATGAGCACTTCGACCGCGCCACGCGCCGAGTGCCGACGCCTGCAACGTGGAACAACGATCTACTTCCGGAACTAAGGGCGCTTCGCGAAAGGATCCAGGGTGAGCGCACGGACCGGCTTATTCGTTTTCGCGGCAAATGTTCGCTGTCAAGCGGCATTGCGTTAGGTGCTGCGTTTCCGACCGTCGGCGGCTGGATCTTCGACGTACCCCAGCCGCCTGCAAAGGATGCGTGGCGGTCGGACGCCACGCCCACGACTCCATATGACCTGCAAGTCGAACTAATTGACAGCTCTGGTGATGATCTGGTTGTGGGGGTGAATATCCGCGGCGATGGTCGCGAGGATATCCG
>JBKPDW010000614.1:0-4171 GCA_046728115.1 Acidobacteriota bacterium
GCGGAGAGGGGAGGTCGGCGCCCCAGCGCAGCCGGACAAGAGTGAACCGGCCGTCGTAGCGAAGGGGCGCTGAATAATGACCGCGTGCCGGAGCATCGCTCTGCGGTGCGTTCGTCGAGGAGCCAGAAAGCATGCCGACAAGGACAAGGAACAGCGAGCGCCGCATGTCGTAATTATGCCAATACATCGCGCCTGTGCCTCGCCAAAATGACGTCCACCCAAAATCATTTGACGGTGGCGCGGTAGCTGGCCATTCTGCGCCCGATGCGTCACGTCGTTCGAACGGTCGCTGCAGTCCGATTCGCCCTGTCGACACGTCGCGACTCGCTGCTCGAGACGGTGACCGAGTCACCTGCGCTTGAACACGCCTCTACGCAGGACGCGTGCGGATCCCTGAGGGCGTCGGTCGACCCGGCGAGTTCGTTGTTCGGATTCGTCCTGTCGAGGGTACCCGGGAGTCCAGCGACCTATAATGTCAACGTCAAGGAGCACGTCGACGATGGACCCGAAGAGACGCGCGCTGCTGGCTGCGGGTGCTGCCGTCGCGGTAACGACCGCCGTGCCACGCATTTTTGCTCAACAACCTGACAGCAGGGGAACGGGGAAGTTCTACGAAAAGGGCTCCGTTCGCATTTACTATGAGGAGGCCGGGTCGGGCTTCCCCCTCTTGCTGCTCCCGGGCGGCGGCTTGAACGCGACGATTTCCTTCTTCACCGGCAACTCACCTTTCAACGCGATTGAGGAGTTCAAGGGCGAGTATCGCTGCATCACAGCGGACCTGCGCAACGCGCCCAGCGGCCAGTCCACTGGACCTATCGAGGTTGACCGACCTTGGGAGTCCTATGCCGACGACCAGCTCGGCCTGATGGATCACCTGGGTATCGACAAGTTCATGGTCATGGGTTTCTGCATCGGCGGCCCGTTCATCTGGAGTCTGTTGAAGCGCGCGCCCAATCGCATTGCGGGAGCCGTGCTGGCGCAGCCAGTTGGCTGGCGTCCGGAGATGCGCGACCCGACGTACCCGGGCGCATTCTGGAAGGCCTGGCCTGCGCAGATTACCGCCAAGAGGCCCGAAATTACGATGCAGATGGCCGAGCAGTTTGTGACCAAGATGTTCGAGACCAATCCTGATTTCGTCTTCACAGTGACGCGCGATTTTGTGCGCACGTGCCAAAACCCCATCCTGGTCCTGCCAGACGACGTCCCCGCGCACCCATACGCGGTCGCGATGGAGTGCGCGATGCTCGCACCAAGAGCCGAAGTGAGCGTTTTCCCATGGAAAGAACCGAGGGAGCGAATTCCCTTGGCGGTGCGCCAGATTCATTCGTTCCTCCGCGCGCATCGGCCTGCCTAGTGTCCTTCGCCAAATCGGCGTGGTGCCTGTGACGGCTGATTCAGCATGGCGCACAGCGACAGAATCACCGCGTGCTGGAAATGATTCTGCGCAAATCGGCCCCGTTGTGCTTTGGCGAATGACAGGCGTCACTGGAAAGATCGTGCTGCTGCGATCGCTGTGACCCGCGGCGCCGCGCCGCGCGCGTTCAACCCTGCTGTGTCTGCCGAAAACTCCGTTCTTGTTGCCAGTGTTGATGTTCCGGCCGCCCGTAGATAGGCTTCTCGCCGATGATGTCTGTCCTCGCTCGTTCCTGGTAACCGTACGAGGTTGTGAGTGCGCTCACGCGCCACCCTCCAACTCGAGGTGCTCGCATTGCGGCACCAACTCCACCTGGTCGCGCCCTCGGGAAGCCCGAGCGGAAGGCCTGGCGTGACGCCGGGCGTTTTGTTCACCGCCGCGTAGTCGGCGTAGATCGTCTTCTGCTCGGCCTCAGACAGCGTCGCCCACGCTTCAGGTAACGTCGGCACGGGTGTGGACCCTTGGTAGATCAGCAGGACGTAGTTCATGGCTTTTCTCCTCCTGCTGTATGACAAATGAGATGAGGAAAGTGTGACGATCGTCACTTGTCGCTCTTCAGGGTCCAGAGGCGCGGCGGTCAGTCCAGGGAGACCCCGCGGCTCAGTTTTTCCGAAGCACGAGCTCTCTGGGCGCTGCGCCCATCATCCGACGAAATGTGCGCGTCAGATGAGCCGCATCCGAAAATCCCGCGCGGTGTGTTGCGCTCGTCACGGTCGCACCGTCGATCAGCTCGCAGGCCGCGCGTTGCAGCCGCAGCCACAGGACGTACGGTCGAAGCGGAACGCCGACTGACTCGGTGAAGATGTGCATGAACCGCGATTGGGACAGGCCCGCGATCCGTGCAAGCGCGTTCAGAGAAAAGTCGTCTGCAGCAAGCTGTTCGCGCACATAGGCGAGCACGCGCCGCACGCGCGGCGCGGATCGACCCGCGGCCCAGGTCTGCGGCCAAGCAGGCCAGTCCTCAGCCACTGCGCGGAAAGGAGTCGCGCTGTTGACCTATGGCAGCCAAACATAGCGAGTCGCGCGGCTTGGCGGCAGCGGCGTCTTCTCTCATGGCCACCCGGCATGCTGCGCCGGCGCTTGCATCATGAGCACTTGACCGGCGCGCGTCTGGTCAGTTGTACTCTCGAGACCCCGCCACTCTCGGATCACAATGAACAGCGTCCTCCCGTCGGCGCCGCCGAGCATGCAGGCGAAGCAGCCAAGCTCGAGATTGACCGTCTGCAGGACGTCACCGCCTTCCTTCACGCGCACGCATCGCTTGTTGGGCACGTCCGCGTACCAGACTGCCCCTTCCGCGTCGAGACAGAGACCGTCGGGCACGCCGTCACTGAGCGCGGCCCACACGCGTCGGTTCGACAGGCTGCCGTCGGCCGAAATGTCGAACGCTGTGAGCTTCCTCGCATAGGACTCAGCGATGATCAGCGTGGAATTGTCGGGCGTCACCGCCATGCCGTTCGGGAAGGCGAGGCCATCGGCCACCTGCCGCGCACGGCCGTCGGGCGGCACGAGTGCGACGATTCCTGGCACAAATTTCTCACCGGCCACAAGGTCAAAGCCGGCGCCGTTGACGTACGCATTGCCACGTCCATCCACAACCACCTCGTTGAGGCCCCGCTTCGAGACGCCGGTCAGATCGGAATACGTCGTCAGCGAGCCATTCAGCTCTTTGCGTAGAAGATGCCGATCTTTCGCTGAAACGATCAGCGGACGTCCGTCCGACAACCAATCGAAGCAGATAGGCTGAAACGATGAGAAAGGCAGCCGGATCGCAACCTCGCTCTTGCCGCCTTGATCGATGACCACGATCTCGTGCGCGCCCCAGTCGGCAACCCATAGCCGTCCATCGCGCCCCCAACGCGGCGACTCGCCAAACACGAGACCAGTCATCAGCTGTTTCGGTGGCATCACAACCCTCCCGCAATCGCTCATCCATCTTACGAAGGCTCATCACGAACTGGTCCGTTAGTTTCGTCTCGACCTGGATCTTGCCGGTGTTCTGGGCCCTAGGTAGCCTGAGCGGCGGGAGGTCTCCGTGAGGAAGGTCATTCTCCAGGAATTCGTGACGCTGAACGGCTTTGCGTCGGGACCCAACGGCAGCGTCGATTTCGTTCCGGCCTCGACATCTGGCGACCAACGGTTCGGCCGCGACCAGGTGGCGTTGTTTGATGCGATCGACACGATCTGGGGCAGTCTTTCCCTCGCGCAGTCGCTGATCCGCGAGAAACTGATCGACGGGTTTCGACTCGTCGTCTGTCCACTCGTGCTTGGCAGCGGACGCCGGCTCTTCAGCGACGATCTGTCGACGCTGGAGATGAGCTTGATCGAAGCAAACCGCTGGATCGCGGTGCGGTTTCCCTGACGTATGCGCCCCGGCGCTGAACGCCCGTTTCATCGAGCCTTGTCCAGCCAGAAGGTGCGTCTCACGCCCTGCTCGTACAGCCCGAATGGGAGAAATCGCCGCAGACGAACGACGAGTTTCGCTTGTGAACCAATCACGTAGCGCAGGCGCGGCGTGTCGCTGGAAATGATTTCGAGCAACGTTTCAGCCACTGCCTCCGGACCCGGACCCTTCTCCTCGGCATCATGAATGGCCTCGAACGCTCGCTGCCGCCACTGGTCGTAGTCGGTAATCTTGTTCGCCGCCTCCTGGCGGTGATTCATCATCGGCGTCTTGAGAAAACCAGCCTCGGTCAGCGACACGTGAATGTTGAAGGGCATCAGTTCATGACGTAAGGCCTCCGTGTAGCCCTCGAG
>JBKPDW010000615.1:0-13453 GCA_046728115.1 Acidobacteriota bacterium
AATTCGTCTCGGATTCCTGAGGCCTTTTGCGACGCGCCGGTACGCATTGTTCTCACCTGACTCGATGGACACCTTGAAGACCGTCTGGGACAGCACGTAAAACACGCCGGCACAGAAGAGGCCAACCGCTGCACGCGCCACGGGTGGCAGCTGTTGAAAGTACGTGGCGACCCAGACGAAGTACACGATCACGCTCAGATTCGTCAGCTGGGCCGCCAGCCACACGTTCGTTCTGCCCGTCAGCAGCTGAAACCGACGGCAAAACCATTCAGTCAAGTCCAACGTAGCCGAATCGATGCCAAACATCCAGGGTCCAACGATCGTCGAGGTTGATCTGTGCTCCGCTGATTGTGCACGTCAAGTGCTCCACCCCTCAAATCATCGCGTCATGGCCCGCGTTGGCTGATCCGGAACTCCGAACGTGTGCTTTTCGGCGGCCAGCTGATCTGTGAGCCCGACCTGGCAAAATTCTCGGAAGGTCTCGGTGCCGGTGCCAGCCTGATCAGTTTGCTAATATCGCGATGGTGCATGCGTTCGTTCTCAGAATCCTGCTTGTCGCCAGTGCGCTGTTGCTGTCGCCAACACCGCATGGCGGGCAGCCCCCGGCCCCGGACCGCAACGTCGTCAACGTGCAGCTCCTGGCGATCAACGACCTTCACGGACATCTCGAGCCGCCATCGGGCGCGAACGGTCAGATCAATTCGGTCCCGGCGGGTGGCACGGAGTACCTGGCGACGCACCTGAAAAATGCCGCTGCGGAAAATCCGAATTCGATCCTCATCGCCGCAGGCGATCTCGTCGGCGCCTCGCCGCTCGTCTCCGGGTTGTTTCACGACGAGCCGACGATCGAGGCGCTGAACGCCATGGGTCTCGCAGTCTCGTCCGTCGGCAATCACGAATTCGACGAGGGCGTGGCCGAGATTCTGCGCCTTAAGCGGGGTGGCTGCCATCCCAAAGACGGGTGCCAGGACGGCGACGGGTTCTCCGGCGCCGCATTCCAGTATCTGTCGGCAAACGTCATCCACGCCGCAACGCGCACCACGCTCTTCCCGGCGACCTCGATCCGAACGGTCGGCGGCGTGAAGATCGGCTTCATCGGGGAGACGTTCAGAGGAACGCGATGGATCGTCCCGCCGGCAGTCAGGCGACGTGTGACATTTCTCGACGAGGCGTCGACGGCGAACAAGTATGCTGCCTCTCTGAAGCGACAGGGCGTCCGGATAATCGTGCTCCTGGTTCACCAGGGCGGCCGGCAGAGTCAGCATGGCAACGAGGTGGACCCCAACGGGTGCGCGGGCTTCGGCGGGGACATCGAACCCATCGCGAGACGGCTGTCGCCAGACATCCAGGTGGTCATCTCGGGCCACACGCATGCCTTCTACAACTGCCGGATCGCCGGGCACCTCCTCACGAGCGCCAGCGCGTTCGGGCGCATGATGACGCGCATCACCCTTGAAATCGATCGATCCACCGGGCGGCTGCTGCGCTCGTCTGCCACGAACGAGGTCGTCACGCGTGATGTGGCGAAGGACTCAACCCAGACGCGGATCCTCGACAAGTATCTCGCGCTCGAGAGCGAGACTGCCAACAATGTCATCGGCCGGGTGACGGTCGACCTCGTGCGTGCAATCGATGCCGCAGGCGAGTCTCCGCTGGGCGGCGTGATAGCCGACGCGCTGTTGGCGGCGACGAGCAGTACAGATCGCGGCGGCGCTCAGGTCGCGTTCATGAACAGAGGCGGAATCCGGTCGGATCTCGTTGCGCACTCGCAACCAGCAACAGCCCGGCAAGGCGAAGTGACTTATAAGGACCTCTACAGTGTGCAACCGTTCGGCGACAGCTTGATGGTGATCACGATGACCGGTGACATGATCAAGCGGCTGCTCGAACAGCAATTCGACAATCCCTCGCCGGGTGCGAGCAAGATTCTTAACGTGTCGAACGGTTTCGCCTACCGGTACCGATTGACCGCGCCTCCTGGCCAGCACGTCGACGCCGACTCGATTCACCTGAATGGCCGACGCGTCGCACCGGCGGATCGCCTGCGCGTTGCGGCTACCGATTTTCTCGTCGAGGGCGGCGACGGATTGACCGTCTTCGGTGAAAGCACCGACAGAATCGTCACGACAACGGACATCGACGCGCTGGTCGAGTATTTCAGGGCCCGCTCCCCGGTCGGGCCACCGCCGCAGAGCCGGATCGTGCGGACGGATCAAGGGATGTAACTGCGACTCACATGTCGAAGCGCGTTCGGCTCTCCACTCTAATACTCATTCTTGTGAGCGGGAGTTGCCGCGCACCCGAGTCCTTCGACACATCAGCATCGTCTGCCGCACTCAGTGCATCGGCCGATCAACAGGGAAGTGCTCGCCCTGTCCTCGATCCAATTGTCGCAGCAACCGTCGACGATGTTCTGTCGTCGGCAGAGCATCCGCAGCTGAAGTGGGGAAGAATTCCCGACATCGTGTCGGTGCTCAAACCACTGTACGCCGCCGAACCTGACCGGCTCTTCTGGTTTGACGGAACGGTTCCCGTCTCAGGGCTGGAAGCGACGCTCGCCACACTGTCGAAGGCCGGCGACCACGGCCTCGATCCCGAGGATTACGATTCGGCACTGCTCCGCGACCAGTGGGCGTCGCTCAAGGCGGGCGGCGTCTCGGGTGCCGACCGCGCCCTCTTTGATTTGGGGATCAGCATGGCGCTCGCGCGACTCCTCAAAGCCGTACACACCGGACGCGTCGACCCGGCAACGATGTACTGGGGCTACGATATTGCGGCCAGGCACGTCGACATCGCATCGCTGCTACGGACGGTGCGCGACGGCCAGAGCCTCGCGCAAACGCTCGACGCGATCTCGCCGGCGGTGAGCCACTACGCTCGTGCACGACGTACTCTGGCCGTCTACAAGGAGCGGGCGTTGGCAGGCGAGCCGGCCGTGGTCCCCGATCTGCCGAAAGGGCTCGCCAAGGTCGCGCCCGGCAAGAGTTGGGACGGCATTCGTCAACTCGCGGTGCGTTTGCGCGTGCTCGGCGATCTTCCGGCCGATTCGGCCACCGTCACCGACAGCTATACAGGCGCGGTCGTTGAGGCCGTCAAGGCCTTCCAGGAGCGTCACGGCCTCGAAAGCGATGGTGTTATCGGCGCCGGCACGATAAAGGCGCTCAATGTATCCCTGGCACAGCGCGTGCGGCAGATCGAACTCGCGATGGAACGCATGCGCTGGCTCCCGAAACTCGACGATCGGCCCAACGTCTTCGTCAACGTCGCGTTGTTCCGCATGTGGGCGACCGATCCAATCACTGGCGATGAACCACTCCGCATGAACGTCGTCGTCGGCCAATCGCTCAACCATCAGACGCCGATCTTCGTCGAGCACATGGAATACGTGATCTTCCGGCCCTACTGGAATCCGCCGCACGGGATTACGGTGAAGGAGATCGTGCCGCACGCCCGCCGCGATCCGTCGTACTTTGCGAAGGAGGATCTTGAAATCGTGGCCAGTGGCGACGACAACGCACCGGCACTGCCGCCGACGCCGGAAAATCTGTCGCAGGTCGTTGCCGGCCGCCTGCACGTCCGCCAGAAGCCGGGTCCACACAACTCGCTCGGGCTGGCCAAGTTCATCTTTCCGAATGACGAGAACGTCTACATGCACGGCACTCCCGCGCAGCAGCTCTTTTCGCGCGCGCGGCGCGATTTCAGCCACGGCTGTATCCGCCTCGAGGAGCCGGCGCGGTTCGCACAGTGGGTATTGCGCGACGATCCGGCGTGGACCGCGCAGCGGATCGACGCGGCCATGCATGGAGAACGGCCCACACGTGTGAATCTCAAGCAGCCGCTCACGGTCGTGCTTTTCTACGATACCGTGCACGTGAACTCGGAAGGCGTAGTGTTTTTCGTCGAAGACATCTACGGTCACGATCGCGCGCTCGATGCGGCCCTCGCCCGTGGTTACCCTTATCCTGTCAAGCGCTGACCCACGGCGGGGCGCGTCGGCAGCACCGGACACGTGACTTGGGCGGCGCTCTTTGGTATTCTATATGTCTGGTCAGATGCGCCAAGGGTTCCCGAGGCGCCCCCGCCGATTTGACTGATGCGTACGGATGGTTTCGTAGCAACGATTGCGCGTTCATGCGTCCTCGCCGCGTGCGCGCTGTTTGTGTGGGCCGCGACGCCGGCGGCGGCTGATGACACGATCGACGAGGCCGCGCTCGAGTCTCGATTGGCCACCACGGCAGGCGGCCCGGGTCGGCGAGTGCTCGATGCCGCTCTGGCCGCGTATGTGAGCGCGACCCATCAAGGAGCGGTGGCCCGCACCGGTCTGCTGACGGTGATCGACTACACGCGTCCATCGACCGAGCCACGGCTCTGGGTCCTCGATCTGAATCGCGCGCGGGTTCTCTATCGCGAGCTCGTGGCGCACGGCCGTCGCAGTGGCGACAACACGACGCGTTTCTTTTCGAACGCCGCCGGCTCACTGATGACGAGCTTGGGGCTGTTCGTGACCGACACCTCATACGTCGGGCGAAACGGTTACTCGCTGCGTCTGCGCGGGCTCGATTCTGGCGTCAACGACAACGCCTGGGACCGTGCGATCGTCGTCCATGGAGCGGCGTACGTGAGCACCGCCGTTGCGGAGCGTCTGGGACGGCTGGGCAGGAGCTGGGGCTGTCCCGCGGTCCGCGCCGATGTCGCCCGGCCATTGATCGACACCATCAAGGGCGGTACCGTCGTCTTTGCATACGGCGGTCGCTCTGCCCAGGCCGACGTCCCATCGCCCGCACCCTGATGATCCGGAGCAAGCGCCGACGTTCATGACTCTCGTATAATTTCCGGGGCTCCGATGGCTGCGGTGGTCGGCGTTGGTGGCGTCTTCTTCAAATCACGCGACCCGCAGGCGCTGGGTGCGTGGTATCAGCGATGGCTGGGCGTGCCGTTCGATTCGCAGTCCGCGAGCTTCAAGCCGTCCACCATGCCGCCGGCCGGCTTGACCGTGTGGGCGCCGTTCGCAGCCACCACGACGTATTTCCAGCCATCCGACAGCGACTTCATGGTCAACCTGATCGTCGACAACCTCGACGACGCGCTCGCACAAGTCCGCGAGGGCGGCGCCGAAATCGCGGGTGCGATCGAGGAATATGAGTACGGTCGCTTCGGATGGTTTCTCGATCCCGAGCAGAACAAAGTAGAGCTCTGGGAGCCTCGTTAGCCAGGCCAGCCTGCATTTTCCTCGCTGATCAGTTCATCGAGCGGGTGAGGCATGAGACCGAGGCCGCAGATCCCGGCGGAGATTGAAGAGTACCGCGATGAACGCTGGCGCCGCGAAGGGACGCGGCAGGTCGAGACCGCGTTCGACGCAGAACGCTTCATCGAGCAGGTTGGCTTCGCCGCGTGCCTCACCGATTCGCGGCGGCCCGGACCCTCGCTTTACGTCGCGGTTTGCGGGCGTCGAGACGCCGTGATGCCACGCAACGTGCAGAAGGATCCCGAGGCCTCGCTCACGTGGATGTTGAAAGACGAGATGGTGCGTCGCGGCAAGGTCTACTACGCCAGACTCGCTCGCGGCAAAAGCATGTTTCTCGCGCCGCGCATGATTCCGTACTTCCACGCTATCTGGGGAGTTCGCCGATCGGACGAGAACCGGCGACTGAGCCGAAACGCGCAAAGGATCCTGAAGGTGCTCCGGAAGGAGTGGGAAATGGGCACCGCGGATTTGCGTGACGAATCCGGCGTGAGGAACCGCCAGGCCTTCGTGAAAGCGGTGGACGAGCTCCAGGCCGCCATGCTCGTCGTGCCGAGTCAGGTCTTCTATCAACCGAAGTTCACGTACATCTGGACGCTCGGAGTCGGACGCTTTCCCGACGCGCTGCGCCGGCGCGTGAATCGCGAAACCGCGCTGCGCGAAATCGCCCGATGTTTTCTGACGGGGGCCGGCATCACACTCCCCGGCGAAATGGCGCGCGTGACGGGCCTCGAGCGGGCGGAAGCCGGACGCGGCAACCGCGCGCTCGTGGCCGAAGGCTACGCGACGATGCTCGCGCCCGGGGTCTACAAGCTGGCGGCAAACGGACCATCGTCGACATCTGGTTCGTCGGGTTGACGCGGCTTGCGTCCGACATACTGTTCAGAGCCGCGCTGTAGCAGGAACGAAGGCCCAGGAGCCAGGGACCAATTCCCCGACGCCCAACAAGAAACCGTTTCAGTCCGCTCTCAACGCGCTGATGACATCCACTCGCGACGCCCTCGCAGCCGGCATTAGCGACGCCAGAACCGCCGATGCCACGAGCACCGCCGCGGCCCCGGCAATCGGCACAGCCCCCGGCATCTCGATCGCCGTGATGAAGCTGCTGACGATTTTCGCGAGCGCAACACCGCCAATAGTGCCGGCGACGATGCCGCTGACGCCAATCACGGCGCCTTCCTTCAGGATGCGCGTCAACAGCGCCGATGGCGTGGATCCGACGGCGAGGCGCACACCGAATTCGCGCGTCCGCGCGCTCACCGAAAACGCCAGAACGCCTGCGACCCCCACAACCGCGATGGCGAGCGCGACACCGGCAAATCCGCTGAATACCAGCGAGTTGATGCGATTCGGCGCCAGCACCTCGGCGCGCACATCGTCCAGCGTCGCCGCGCGCTCGACAGGCTGATCCGACGCAAGATCTCGAATGATCTTTGTGATGGTCGGTACCAACGCATACGGATCCATCTTCGCGTGCACGAACAGCCGGCCGCCGCTCATTTCCTGCTCCATCGGGTGATAGATCGTCATCGTCGGGTTCGGCACGACGTGCTCGTCGTCCACATCAGGGACGATCCCGACGATGCGTCGCGGACCGGTGCTCACGCCGATGAACTTGGTGACCGGATCCGTCCACATCAGCCGCCGATTGACCGCGTCCATGTTCGGGAACATCCGCTGTGCAAGGCTCTGGCTGACGATGACGACTTTCTCGCCGTCGCTGCGATCGCCGTCGTTGAAGTCGCGGCCGGCGATCATGCGAAAACCCAGCGCGGAGAAGAAACCAGGCGAGACGGTGCGGAACTGGGCCCGCGGGTCCTCTTCGCCGTTGGCCTTCCGATAGCCCTCGGCCGTGAACTGCGCCGCGAAGAAGCCGGGATCGCGCCAAGGCACGACGGTGCCCAGAGCGACCTGCTCCACGCCGGGCAGCTGCGAGATGCGGCGAATGGCTTCTCGATAGAACGATGTGATCTCTTCGGGTTTCCGTGTGTAGGACACGACAGGAACGTTCACGGCCAGCACGTTGCCCCTGAAGCCGGTCTGTTGTCGCTGCAGCGCCAGGAGCGTGGTGATGAGCATGCCGGCGCCCGCGAGCAGGACGAACGACGCCGCGATCTGCGTCACCGCGAAGACGCGCAGCCGGCGGTTCGTCCCCGTCGTGATCCGCACGCTGCCGCTCGACATGCCCAACCCGTTGGCTGATTCCGCCGATGGCAGACGCGGCACGAATGCGAGCAAAATGGCAGCCGACACGGCGAGGACGACGCCGACCCAGAGCAGGCTCGCATCGACGGTGACGTCGTGCGCGCGTACCGAAAAGCGCGCGGCGTAGCGCGCGAGCACCAAGACCATGGGCCGCGCGATGACGATGGCCAGCGCGGCGCCTGCTCCGCACAGCAGGAGGCTCTCGGCCAACAGCGTTCGGCGAAGCGCGCCCGTACCGGCCCCAAGTGCGGCGCGCACGGCGAGTTCGCCCTCTCGTCGAACCGCGCGCGCGAGGATCAGGTTCGCCACATTGGAGCAGGCGACGATGAAGACCAGCGCCGAGGCCGCGAGCAGCACCAGCAGGATGGTGCGGGCCGGCGCGATGATCTGGTCGCGCAGGTTAACCGCATCGATACGGAAGTCCGCCTGCTTCTGATACGCCTCGGGATGTTCTTTGACGATGGCGCCGTGCACGGCACGAAGCTCCGCACGCGCCGCTTCGAGATCGACACCAGGCGACAGCCGGCCAAAAAGCTCGGTCATCCGGTGAACCCGGCCTTCCACCATCGTCGCGTCGAGATGGTGAGGGCTCGTCACGACGTTGGCGATGATCTCCGTCTCCTGTGGATAGGGCACCGAGGGTTCGAGGACGCCGACGACCGTGGCGGGACGGTCGCTCAGCCTGATCGTCTTACCGACGACCGACGGGTCGCTTCTCAACGCGGTCGTCCAGAACCGGTAGGTGAGCACCGCCGCGCCGTCGGCCTTCGGTCCATCGTCGCCCGCATTGAGCAGGCGGCCCCGCACGGGCCTCAGGCCCATCACGTCGAAGTACGAGCCGCCCACGACGCCGGCGCGCACCGTTCGCGGCTCGCCAAGACCGAGCAGCGTGAACTCGATGGTGGAGAAGTCGCCGAACGCGCTGAGCGTCTTCACGCGCGCCTGGAGATCCCGCAGCTCGGGAACCGAAAAGTGGGCGTTCTCGATACCCACGCCCGTCGCGCTCTGGCGGATGTAGATGAGCCGATCCTGATCGCGATTGACGAGCGGCCTCAGCAGTACGCCCCGGACAACGCTGAAGATAGCGGCGTTGGCGCCGATGCCAAGAGCCAGTGTGAGCACGACTGTCAGGGTCAGGCCTTTGGCTCGGGCAAGTGACCGCAGGGCGAACTTGAGGTCGGTCATCAGGTTCATGTGTTTCAGACGCGGCCGAAGGGCCGCCGCTCCTCTCAACTACTAGATCGAACCAGGAGGGCCAGATTCGACATCGGCCCGAGAGGACACTATGCCATCGTTTGCAGGAACTCCTCGAGCCTGTCCCACATCTCGGCTGCGCCTCTCTCCATGCCGGACGCGATGACGCCGTCGCGCTGCTCAATCGAATCGAACTTGGCGTAGGTGGTAAGCGTCGTCTTGCCGTCGCGTTCCTCGAAGGAATAGATTTCGACCCCCGGCTGGCCCGGCATGCCGTCGAACCCGAATGTCCAGACGAATCGTTCGGGCGGCACGATCTCTCGAAATACACCGCCGAACCCGTGCTCCTTTCCGCTCTTGTTTCGGACAACGTAGCGCCACGTGCCGCCCGGCCGGAAGTCCATATTGCAGACGGTCATCGTGTCGCCGCGCGTGCCCCACCAGTGCCGCACGTGTTCGCATTTGCTGTGCGCCTCGAAGACGAGACGGCGCGGAGCGTTGAAGACCCGCGTGAGCTCAATCTCGAGGTCCGACTTCAGGGTCAGGGTCATCGCGCCGACTTGTCGGCTGACTGGCTTGGTGCTTTCGGTTGTGGCCACGGGTTGCCTCCTTCTCTTGTTCTTGAAGTTGGGTGAGATAGGCATCGAGCTGATCGAAGCGTTCGTCCCAGATTCGGCGATAGCGATCGACCCAGTCGGCAACCTCCTTGAGGGGTGCAGGGTCGAGGCGGCATGGCCGCCACTGGGCCTTTCGGCTCTGGCGGATAAGTCCTGCGCGCTGAAGCACTTTGAGGTGTTTCGAGACGGTCGGCAGCTTCAGATCGAACGGCTCGGCAAGCTCGTTGACAGTTGCCTCGCCGTTGGCAAGGCGGGCCAGGATGGCGCGGCGTGTCGGGTCGGCAAGTGCTGCGAACGTGTTGCTGAGTTCGTCGCTCGTCATCTGTATTCTACCATGTAGCTAATTAGCTGGTCGGAATATTAACGACTCGGGCAGGTCCTGTCAAGTGCATTAGCCGACCCGAACCCAAAGGTACGAAAAACGTTTAAGGTCGTGTGCGAGATGTGCGCCGCGCAATCCGATCGATCCGGTCGACGCCGATCATGTCCGCGGCCGCGGCGCTCTCGCTGACTCTCGGAATCGGTGCCAACACCGCAATCTTTTCGATCATCAAGCCTGCTGTTCCACACGCTTGCCGTGCCGGCGGTCGTCGGCCGCGCGTCGTCGATGGACGATGATCGCCGCGACGGCGCGCGCGATCAGTCGCTGCGGGCGATGGGGTAATCGCGGATGTCATGCTGCCGTGGACCTCGCCGTCCGGCTTGGTCCAGTTGAGATCGTCGATTCAGTGAGAACGGACGACGCCCAGGGGACACGCCCGTCCAAACGCTGTAATGTATCTGGATGCGCTCCCGCGTTGCCGTCGTCCTGCTGATCCTCGCTTCCGTCGCCAGCGCCGCTGAGCGTCAGTGGCAAACAGGAACCTGGACCGACGTTGGTGTGAAGCGGCAGTTCGTCGACTTCGGCCCCGGCTCGAGCGGATTTGGGCCGCCGAACGCCGGGCTCACCATGCGCGCCCTGGCGGACGTCCGCACGTACGTGATCGAAACCGCCGATCTCCGGCTCGAACTTCGCGACGTCGTGCAGGTCGGACGCCGATCGGTTGAGGTGCACGTCGGCAGCGAGGTCACGTTCGCGCTCGACAAATCAACGGTGTACGTCCGCGATTCCGACGGTACAGAGCACAAGCTGCACGTCACCAAGAAGGTGTCCAAACGGAAATCGTAGTCATCGGAGAAGGACCCATGAGAATCCGATCGAAGCGACTGATGCTGGCGTCGTTCATGATCGCGTGGGCGAGCGTGGCCTCGGCGCAGACCGCCGACGAGATCGTGGAGAAGTGCCTGACCGCAGTCGGCGGACGTGCTGCGCTTGCGAAAATCAAGTCGCGCTCGACGACCGGTACGATCACCTTGATGACGCCGGCCGGGGAGATTTCCGGTCCGATTGAAATCCTCAATGAGACGCCGAACAAAGTGCGCACGTTGATCAAAGTCGATCTAACGTCGCTTGGCGCCGGTCAGATGGTGTTCGATCAGCGGTTCGACGGAAAGAGCGGCTACGTCCTTGACAGCCTTCAGGGCAACCGCGACATCACAGGTAATCAGCTGGACAACATGCGGAACAGCGCGTTTCCGAGCCCTCTGTTGAACTACAAGGAGATGGGCGCGACGATGAAACTCGAGGGCAAGGAGAAAATCGGAACCCGCGACGTGTACGTGATGATCTTCGAGCCGGCGAGTGGGTCGGTCGTACGTCAGTACATCGACGCAGAAACGTACCTGCTCACGAGGATGTCGGTGAAGGTGGACGTTCCACAGGTGGGCGGCGAGCTCGAGCAGACGACCGACTTCACCGATTACCGCGATGTCGACGGCATCAAGCTGCCGTTCCAGGTGAAGGCATCGTCAGCAGTCCAGAGTTTTGCCGTGACGGTATCGAAAGTCGAACACAACGTCGCAGTGGACGAGACGCTGTTTTCGAAGCCAGAGCCATTTTAGCCATCGAGCCATTTATCCGTTTCGCAATTGGTGCTGATCTAACCGCTCGCTATGGACCGCGATGGCTTCGGCCAAGATGCGAAGGTCGTCGCGAATGCTTTCGGCGATTACTTCCATGTGACGGCGCGTCTCGGCGGCAGACCGCCGAATTTCCTCGCGCACGGCGGCAAACTCGGAGCGCACATCCAGCTTGTTTGCTTTTTGTCGATCGAGTCGATCCAATCGCCGGTCGACTCGATCGAACCGCCGGTCGACTCGATCGAACCGCCGGTCCATCGTTCGCTTGAGTTGTGAAATCGTCATCCGATTCTGAGCGCGCCGCATAGTAGCACGTCGGCCTTGCCAGATCGTTGCCAGACAGCGCTTCATCGCAAAATCGCAGCAGATCTTCTCGGATCAGCGGTTGACTTGCGCTCGATGCAGTAAATTCTGCGGCCGCTCAAACGGCGATGGTCGCAGAGTCTGCAACTATGCTTGCCGTGCGCGTCAACAACAACGGTACGGTACTGGGCAATCGCGGCGCCGGGATCACCGGCCATCTCCGAGGAGACGCGCACGGCGTAAAGGCGATGATGTCCGGCACGCGAACCGCCGAGTCGTTTCAAGCGCGTCCACCAGCCGCGTCGCTAGGGCAGCGTCGCGCTCCACACACCGAAGGGCGCGAAGGGCCGTGCCGGGCATGCTGCCGTGCTGCTGACGGCCGCGTCCGCCGACTCGCGAACAATTCCGGGTGTCGTGTCCATTCCGAACCCGTTCCGAAGGAAGTACAAGCCGGTCGTTCCGGCGAGGGTGAGAGACACGCGGCTTCCGGCGTCGCGGCCCGGGCCGTTGTCGATCGGCAGACCGTTGAACCACGCGCGCGCCGTTCCGGAATTGTGGCCGACGCCAAAACACGTGCGACGCGCCGACGCGCGCACAGACAGTTGCGCTCCTGCCGGAACCTCAACGGGCGCGGCCATTGACATCGCGACAGCCCGGAGACGGGCGTTGTTGAAGCCGCTGCTCCCTGCGCTGACGTTGTTGAGGTCGCCGGACGCCGCCACCACTCCGTTTACGAGGACCTCCGTGCGCAGATCAAGGCGAAGCCCGACATCGTCGCTGTTCTTCACGCCGACCCAGATGTTCGCTGGGCCCACTGCGGTCAGCATTCGCCGGACCGTCAACGAGAACGGTGCCGAACCCGCGCAGCCTCCGCCCTCCGTACCGTCATCTTCCTGAGCGCGAACCGTGAAAGTGAATGTGCCGGTTGCGGTCGTCACGCCGGACAAGATTCCGCTCGAAGAAAGCAAGAGACCGCTCGGCAGCGATCCGCCGAC
Organism: Acidobacteriota bacterium; assembly: GCA_046728115.1. Lineage (GTDB taxonomy): Bacteria > Acidobacteriota > Vicinamibacteria > Vicinamibacterales > CAVVIG01 > CAVSWN01. The sequence goes on from JBKPDW010000615.1 coordinate 12,516, forward strand.
GACCGCGAACGCGTACGGGCTGATGCCGCCGCTGGCGGTGAAGGCCTGTGAGTATGCGACGCCGGCTTCGCCGTCCGGCAGGCTTGCCGAGATGCTGATCGCCGGACATGACGACAGACCGCCCAGCTCGACGACGTGCGTCTCGCCGTTGACGCTCGAGACGGTCAGCGTCGCGCTCTTGCGACCGAGCGTCTGCGGATGAAAGCTGACGTCTGAGGTCGTGGTTGCACCCGCAGCCAAGGCGACCGACAACGGCGATCCCACGGAGAAGTCGGCGGTATCCGTCCCCGCGATTGCGAACGGCGGCGCCAGCGTGACCGCCGACGCAGCATTGTTCGCGACGGTGATTGTCCGGTTGACCGCAGAGCCCCGCGCCGTCGATCCGAAGTCAATCGTTGTCGGCGTCACGGTGAGGGCGGGCGTGATGACGCTTGTGAGATTCTCGGGGTTGCTCGGTGCGATCAGGGCAAAGTCGTCCGCGTTCTTGTTCGTGTCGATGCTGCTGCCGTTGACGCCGCCGGGTTTTCGCTCGTAGCTGTGGTCCACATTTGCGGAGCCGAGGCTTGCGAGAGCCGTGCCCTCGCCGTAGGCCGAGGTGGCGCTGAGCGCGACCTGATCGAGGATGGTTCCGTCCGGCTGCGCGATCGCGACACCGCCGTCGTCGGTGAATCCGACGACGTACGTCTGATCGGCGAGCGCCAGCAGTGCGGCGGAAGCCGCTGCGTTGACGAACAGGTAGTGGCCATGTGCCGGGATCGCGCTGTTGACGGTCACGGTGGTCCGTGTGCTCACGCCGCCGGCGTTGTTCGATCCCCGGAGCAGAAAGCCGCCGATCCCGACCGGTCCATCGCTGTTGTTGTACAACTCGATCAGTTCGTCGTTTGCGCCGGCCGGTCCGCGGAATCGAAGCTCGCTGATCACGATCGGGCCGCTTACGC